>CAYPUR010000135.1:6447-13418 GCA_964413865.1 uncultured Verrucomicrobiota bacterium | reverse complement strand
TTGGGTGAGTTGGCGACAATGCGGGATCTGCGGGTCAATGTCGTGGGGTGAAGGGGAGGTCTCGATGACAAACTCGTTGCGGCGAAGATCGACAGGGTCTGTGGTCGGGCATGCTCCGGCGCTGGCGTTCGCCGGCCTGAGTGCGGTTGTCGTGATGCTGCAAAGCGGCTGCAGACCGGCTGTGTCCGATCGCCTCCAAGGGTACCTTGAAGGGGAGTATGTGTATGTGGCATGCCCGCTGGGCGGCGCCGTCGAGGGACTGCACGTGGCGCGGGGCGAGCAGGTGAAGGCGGGCGATCCGCTTTTCACTTTGGAGAGCAGCCTGGAGCGGGCGGGGCGGGACGAGGCCGAGCGGCGGTCGATCCAGGCGCTGGCCGCGCTCGAGGACGCGAAGAAGGGGAAGCGCCCGTCGGAGATCGACGCGCTTACGGCGAGTCTCAAGCAGGCCCAGGCGGCGCTCGAACTTGCGGAGAGGGAACTGGCGCGGCAGCAGACCCTCTGGCAGGCGGGGGCCTCGGCGCAACAGGAGATGGATGCCGCCTGCTCGGCGCGTGACCAGTGCCGCGAGCGTGTCAGGTCGCTGGAAGCAGAGATCGAGACGGCGCGGTTGGGGGCGCGGGCCGATCAAGTGGCGGCGGCGGAAGCCAACGTCCGCGCCTTGGAAGCCGCGTTGACGCAGGCGGAGTGGAGTCTGAACCAGAAACGCCAGAGCGCGCCGAAGTCCGGGCTTGTTTTCGACACCCTGTTTCGCGAAGGGGAATGGGTGGCGGCGGGGCGGCCCGTGGTGGCGTTGTTGCCGCCGGCGAACATCAAGCTGCGGGTGTTCGTGCCTGAGGCGCAGCTTGCCCGGCTGCAGCTCGGGGACGTTGTCCAGGTATTCATGGACGGAGTCCGCGAGAGCGTCCCGGCCAAGGTGAATTTCATTTCACCGCGGGCCGAGTACAGCCCGCCCATGATCTACAGCCGGGCGAACCGGGAGAAATTTGTTTACCTCATCGAGGCCGTCTTCGAGGGCGGCATGGCCGCGCGGCTGCATCCCGGCCAACCCGTGGAAGTGGTTTTGCCTGTCCGCCATCCATGAGCGTTGCCGCGGCCATTGACGTGCGTGGGATGACGAAGCGGTTCGGGCGTCTGACGGCCGTGGATCACATTGATCTCGAAGTGCAGGCGGGGGAGATCTGCGGGTTCTTGGGGCCGAACGGGAGCGGCAAGACCACGTTTATTCGCATGCTGTGCGGGTTATTGCGGGCGGATGCCGGGAGCGGCACCTGTCTGGGCTACGATGTGATCCGTGAGAGCGAGCAGATCAAGCGCCGGGTGGGTTACATGACGCAGCGGTTCAGCTTTTACGAGGACCTGAGCATCGAGGAGAACCTCGATTTCGTTGCCCGGATGTACGCGATCCCGGACCGGCGCAACGCGGTTGCGGCGAGCCTCGAGAGGCTGGGGTTGGGCGGACGGCGGAGCCAGCTTGCGGGCACTCTTTCGGGGGGCTGGAAGCAGCGCCTGGCTCTGGCTGCCTGCATGATTCACGAGCCGAAGTTGCTGTTGCTGGACGAACCGACCGCGGGCGTGGACCCGAAGGCGCGGCGGGATTTCTGGGAGGAAATTCACCAACTGGCCGCGGCCGGGCTCACGTGCCTGATCGCCACGCACTACATGGATGAGGCCGAGCGGTGTCATCGGCTGGCCTACATTGGCTACGGCAAGTTGCTGACGCAGGGCACCGTGGCGGAGGTCGTTGCCCAGGCGAACCTGACCACGTGGGAGGTGACGGGGCCGCGGCTCATGGACTTGGCGCAGCGGCTGCGTTCCGTTCCCGGTGTGCGGCAGGCCGTGCCCTTTGGCAACGCGCTGCATGTGAGCGGCGGCGACGCCGCGTTGCTCGATCGCAACACGCAGCCGTTTCGTGTTGCGCCCTACACGTGGCAGTCAGCCGAATCGAGTCTGGAGGACGTGTTCATCCATCTCATGGATCCGTTGTCCGACAACGCGCGCGCATGACACTCCCGGGTCGATTCTCGATGGCCCGGCTGGCCGCGATGCTCGTGAAGGAATGCACGCAGATGCGGCGCGATCGGCTGACATTCGGCATGATGCTCGGCATTCCTTTGATGCAGCTTGTCCTGTTCGGGTTTGTGATCAACGCGGACCCCAAGCATCTGGCCACGGCGGTGGTCCTGGCCGACCGCGGCCCACAGGCGCGGACCGTGCTGCATGCCATTCGCAACAGCGGCTATTTCGATTTCATGCGACTGCTCGAGAACGAGGTTGAGGCCGAGGAGGTTCTCCTGGGTGGCGAGGTGCAATTCGTGGTCAACATTCCGGCCAACTTCAGCCGCGATCTGTTGCGCGGCGAACGGCCGGCGCTGCTTGTCGAGGCGGACGCGACCGATCCGGCGGCGACCGGGAACGCGTTGAACACCCTGCGTGTGCTGGCGGAGAACGCGCTCGATCACGATCTGAAGGGACCGCTTGCCGCGCTGGGCGGGACGGACGGCCCGATCGAGTTGCGCATTCACCCGCGGTACAACCCGGAGGCCATCACGCAGTACAATATTATACCCGGCCTGATGGGCGTGATTCTGACCATGACGATGATCCTGATCACGGGTCTGGCCATCACGCGCGAACGGGAGCGGGGCACGATGGAGAACCTGCTTTCGATGCCAACGCGCCCGTTGGAGGTTCTCATTGGCAAGATCATTCCCTACATCCTGATCGGCTACATCCAGGTCGCGGTGATCCTGGCGGCGGGCTATTATCTGTTTGGCGTTCCGATTGCCGGCAGCGTTTCCCTGCTGCTGATCGCCGCGTTCGTGTTCATCGTGGCTAACCTGGCGATGGGGATCACCTTCTCGACCATTGCCCGCAACCAGCTTCAGGCGATGCAGATGGCCTTCTTCGTGTTCCTGCCGTCCATCCTGCTTTCGGGGTTCATGTTCCCGTTTCGCGGCATGCCGGTCTGGGCGCAGTACATGGGCGAGATCCTGCCGCTCACGCATTTTCTGCGATTGGTTCGAGGCATCATGCTCAAAGGCATCGGAGTGGCGGAGGTGATGCAGGGACTCTGGCCGATTGCGCTCTTCGGCGTCGTCGCCCTTGCCATTGCGGTCATGCGCTATCGCCGGACGCTGGATTAGCCCGGAAATCTGGTGCCAGTCTGAGGACAGAGATTCCCGGGCTGTGACACAACCGCGCCAATCCCAATCCTCAGCCTCAAAGACGATCCCAATGCCTTCCCAGATCTCTCCTCCCGCACCTTGCTGAACTGTGGCTGGGGCGAACCGGAGGTTGATTTCCCCGGTGGATCCTGATTCACTCTTCAGGCAAACATCCGCCGTATGGCGACAGCCGGATTCTCGTATGAAAGCATCATCGATCATTCTGACCGCACTGTGTGTGACCGTCGCGCTTCGGGCGCAGTCGGGCGACCTTGACCCGCGCAACTGGATTGGGCATGACCGCACCCGCCCGTTGCCACCGGTGGTGGACCCGGGTGTCAGCAGCACGCCGGACCAGGCCGGCAAAGCGCCATCGGACGCCATCGTGCTCTTTGACGGCAAGGATTTGTCGAAGTGGGTGGCCATGAACGGGGAGCCGACCAAATGGATCGTCAAGGATGGCGCGATGGAGTGTGTGCCCGGGAGCGGGTATGTGCGGACGCTCCAGTGTTTCGGCGACGCCCAGGTGCACGTGGAATTCGCCAGCCCCGCCAAGCCGGAGGGCTCGAGCCAGGGCCGGGGCAACAGCGGGTTCTTCTTCGGCGGCACGCGCTACGAGATTCAGGTGCTGGACAGTTACCAGAACAACACCTACGCGGATGGTTCGTGCGCCTCGATCTACAATCAGTATCCGCCGCTTGTGAACGCCTCGCGTCCGCCGGGCCAGTGGCAAAGCTATGACATCCTCTGGACCGCGCCCCGGTTTGAGAGCAACGGCACGCTGCGGTCGCCGGCCCGGGTGACGCTGTTCCACAACGGCGTATTGGTGCATCAGAACGTCGAGTTGATCGGCGACACGGGCTGGGTCACGCGCGGTCCGTACCGGGCGCATCCGGAAAAGCTGCCGCTTGCGATCCAGGATCACGGCAACCCGGTGCGTTTCCGCAACATCTGGGTGCGGGAGTTGGGCCGGCCTGCGCGTCCGGAGTTCTTCCTGGCCGACAAGGTGCTCGATGGGTACGTGGGGAAGTATGAGGTGAACAGGAACTGGATCGTCGACGTCACGCGCCGCGACGGGTGCTTGTTCTTCCAATGGGCGGGGGAGGATTTCCTGGTGTTTGCGACGTCGCCGAATCGGTTTATCGCCAAGACCACCGACGTCCAGGTCGAGTTCAAGAAGGAAAGCAGCGAGGACGCTGCCTATTTCTCGGTCGGCGAGGACGGGGGAATGCGGGCGAGGAAACTGAAGTGACCAGCGGGGCTGCGCCTCAGATCGATGAGGCGTGTGAACGACTCGTGGATGCCGGACAGTCACCACGATCACCAGCGTCCGACGCCTCACTACGCTATGAAGGGGGAAAAGGGGTCAGTCCCGGAAAGCAGGAATGCGGACTGGACGATGGCGTCGTCGCGGTGTGGGTGTCTCGCCTCAAAGGGCTCAAAGGCAATGGGGTCGCATCAAAGCAGTTGACAACTTACTCCTGAGCTTCGCACCAAAGCGCTTGCGCTCCAGGTCATCAGTCAGTGTTCGCGCAAAACGCTTCACGGCCCGCGGCCTCGCCTGATACTTCATGCCCACCTGCCAGACCACATCCGCCATCCGCATCCCGGGATGGCGTGCAAGGAGCCCTGGTCCTCGCCGCCTCCGATTCATCACAAGAGACCAAGCGCCCACACCCCCCACGCGCAACGGCCACGCCATAGGCCCAACGCAGCGCGAGCATTCATATGTCAACTATTTAGATGCGACCCCATTGTCTTTCGGCGCACCGGGCGCGCGGCGATCGAGGTCCCTTGGGCTGGCCGTGATCGCGTTTTGCGCTTCTGCGCTTGTGCGAGGGCAGACGCTGGCCTTGCCGGAACGGGCTGCCGATGCCCTTTCCGGAAGCGCGATTGCCGGCCGGATCGAGTCGTTGGCGCTTGCGGAGCGCGAGCGAGTCATTCTGGGCGAGGTATTGTCGGGCAATGTGCCTGAGTTCATGCGGCGGTTGTGTCCCGTCAGCGTGACGAACGTGGCGGATGGGAGGACGAACATCGGGACGTTCTTTGTGACGCCGGACCATGTGTGCGTGGGTTCGGACGACGACGCGCTGCTCATGCCGCTGACGCCGATGAGCGCGCAGCGGTTGGCGGACCAACTCGGCTGCATGCTTCCAACGCGGAGGATGGTGGATGCGGTTTACAGGGCGGCGGAGGTCAAGCTCACGCCGGCCCCGATTCCTCCCAGCCCGGCCATGACGACGGTGCCGGTGTTCATGGCGCACAACGAGATTGTGCGCACCCGGCGGCTCGATCGGTTGGCGGGGCATCCGCCGGGGGCCCTTGTTGCGGGCCACAAGAAGGATGTCGTGATCTCGGCCAAGCTCGATGAGGCGCCCGGCAAGGTTGCGATTTACGGGTGGCATCGAGTTGGCGGGGTGCCGATCCAGCCGCTCTACCTTGGCCACGGCGTGAGTTGGGTGGATTACAGCCACGGTGTGCGGTTGGTGGATCAGAGCATGCGGGTGAATGGTTCCACCACGACGGTGGCCCGGGTGCTGTCGGATCCGTGTCTTGCGGGGCTGTTGAGCGATGAAGGGGTGGTGGCGCAGCCGCGCTATCCAACCGATCGAATCGAGTCCCTGCCTCCCGGGGAGCGCCGCGGGCCTGCGATCAGGGCCGAGTACAAGTCCGGCGCCTTCGGTGAACGGACCGCGGAATTCGTGTTCGAGCCGGGCGTGAAGGTGCATCTGAACGCCCCGGCGGTCGAGGATTGCCCGTCCGACAGGCCGGTGTTGTTGGTGTTCTACGCCCTGCCCAACGGCAACACCACGGCCCAGACCGTCGGACGCGCTCCTCGATCGGGTGACGACTGGCGTTTTGACATTCAGCACATTGGGGCGCAGACGCGGTTCGTTCGGGCGCGGGACACGAACCACACGATTGTCACGGTCTATCTGGAAGCCGACACGCGGAGCTGGCCTGCGTGGCGGCGGCAGCATGGCGATGATGGGATTCCGGGCCTGATCGAGAGCGTGAAGAGGGTCTTTCCGACCAACCGGCTCGAACTGGTGCTGACGGGCCACAGCGGCGGCGGGAGCCTGATCTTCGGCTACCTGAACGCACTCGATGAGATTCCGGGCGACATTGTGCGCATTGCGTTTCTCGACAGCAACTATGCGTTCGATGCTGCGCGCGGGCACGGCGCGAAGCTGGCCCGGTGGCTCGAGTCTTCGGAGCGGCGGGTCCTGTGCGTGTTTGCCTACAACGACGGCGTCGCGCTGCTCGATGGGAAGCCGTTTGTGAGTGCCGAGGGAGGGACATGGGGGCGCAGCCACGCGATGCTGACGGCCCTGAGCGCGTTTTTCGGGTTTAACAGCCGAACCAACGACGCCGGTCTTCGTGTGCATAGCGGCCTCGATGGGCGCGTCCAGTTCCTGCTGAAGGAGAACCCGGAGCGCGCGATCCTTCATACCGTCCAGGTCGAGCGCAACGGGTTCATTCATGCCCTGGCGGTCGGCACACCAGACGAGAACCGCGGTTACGCGTATTTCGGGGAGCGGGCGTACACGCGCTGGATTTCGCCTTGAGCTGCCCAGTCGAGTCGCGCAGGGTTCGCGCATGTTGGACAAGCCAATGCCAGCCGGCCAAGCCGTTCACCAGCCATTCGCCCGGCGGGCATCGACGGGTGGGGTTAAGAAGGGCGGAGTGACCCGGCGTGAGATGCTCGGGCTTCTCGCCGCCGGGATTGGCGCGCCACTTGTTAAAGCGCGCGGTGCGGCGATGCGCGTATCCGGCGTGAATGCCGGGGCGCAGGCAGGCGAGGCG
>CAYPUR010000135.1:0-6347 GCA_964413865.1 uncultured Verrucomicrobiota bacterium | reverse complement strand
CGAGGCGTCGGGCGGCGTCTCGATCGCAGTCAGTGCCGTGGAGGCGAAGGCGAAGGTGTTCGAGTTTCTGCGGGCGCGGGGTCACGGATCCTATTTGTTTGGGCAGGTGGCCACGTGGGTGCACAACGAGAACCCGGACATAGACCACCCGGGCAACTGGATCCGGAAGGTGCACGAGCACACCGGCAGATTGCCGCGGTACGGCTGCATCACGTACGACTTTGACGATGACCCGTTCACTGACGCCGCGTGGAACGAAGGCGCGCGGAAGCTGTGGGAACGGGGCATGATTGTCGGGATCTACAACTTCTTCGCGAACCCGGGCGGGGGCAGGTGGAACGATTTGTGCGAGATGGAGAAGATCTGGTCGCCTGACGACAATCCGGTGCGGCGCAATTTCTTTCGGCAGCTCGATCGGATGGCGGCGAATCTGCAATGGCTGAAGGACCGGGGGATTCCGGTTGTGTACACGCCGTTTGTGGAGAGCGACGACCGGAACAAGTGGCACGCCAAGCAGGGGAGCGACGCGATCATCCGGCTCTATCGGCTGGTGCACGACTATTTCCTGGGGGCGAAGAAGCTCGACCATATTCTCTGGGCCTACCACACCACGCAGAATCACGGCGCCTTGGAGCGCTGTTATCCTGGCGACGACTATGTGGATGTGCTCGGGAAGTCGGCTTACGGCACGGGGCTGGTGTTTTCGGAATACGAGTGGGCGGTTGCGAAGAAGAAGGCTGGCGGCAAAGTCATCTGGTGGGCCGAGTTGGGGATTCGCGGCAAGGGCGATCCTGCGCGCGATTGTCTGGATGTTCTGCGGAGGCTCGAGAGCAGCTATCCCGAACTGGCTGGATTCGTTTTCTGGAGCGACGAAGGGTTCTACAACGTGGTTGGGAATCTCAACGGGCGCGGGCTCATGGAGCATCCGAAGGTTGTTACTCTGGGGAAGTGAAGTGGCCGCGCGGGCATGTTGCAGCGCGGCAGCGGCGGGACCTGCCGCTTAGCCCGGACATTTACAGGGCTGCGCGCGATCTGATGTCCGGGCTGTGGCAAAACCGCGCCCGGAAAGGGAACCAAGAGCCTCGTGTGCGTTCTGAAGGCGTCCTTTCAAGGGAATAGTGTGTCGAGTTTTTCCATCTCTGGGACTCGGCCCTCGAGACCCGTCCCCGGCTGCAGCCTCACATCCAGGTAAACGGAGGAGCGCCCGTACATCTCGAAGAACGGGCGGAACACGCCGCCGCCGATGTCGAACCGGAGCGTCCGCGGATCACCGGCGATGGATTTCCCGATGTCAGCGGCGTCCAGGACCACCGTGCGCCAATCGGAGCGGGGTCCGGATTCCTCGGCCGCGAGGAGGATGGGGCCGTAGAAGAGGCTGGCGATGTTGGGTTGATCCATGACACGGCTGAGGTGGAACGGGAACGGCATCTGCAGTTCGACGGTGTCCTTGTCTTTCCAATCGCGGCCCAGATTCAGATAGGTGCCGGGGATGGCGTTGACCTGTTTGGGCTGGCCGTTGATCCGGACATAAAATCCGCGGGTTGCCCAGCGCGGCACGCGGACGTTGAGGTCGAAGGCGCTGCTGCCTGCGAGGGTGAGCCGGGTGGTTTGTTCGAAGGGACAGCTGGTGCGCTGGGTGAGGGTGAGATTGCGCTCCGTCCAATGGAGGGTCGAGGGGACGAACAGATTGACGAAGAGCGCCTCGTGATCGGCGCCGTGGAAGTAGATTGAATCCTGGAGCTTTGTCCCGCTTTCGAGGGCCGTGCCGTTGCAGCAGGTGAAGCCGTCCATGCCGCCGTTGCCGAATTGTTTGCGCGCGGCGGGGTTGAGCGGGACGTGGTAGGTGTTGGCGGAGTTCTCGGCGGCGACGGAGGCGAGGATATGGTTGTAGAGGGCCTGCTCGTAGTAATCCATGTAGCGGGCGTCAGGGTCGTACATGAAGAGCTGCCGGCTCAGCTTGAGCAGGTTGTACGTGGCGCAGGTTTCGTTCTGGCCGCCGCGGTTGAAGCCGTTGGCGAAGAGAGAGTCGGGTTCGGCGGTGAAGCACTCGGCGTTGTTCGGGTTGCGGGCGCCGGCCACGCCGCCGATGCTGTACATGTAGCCGCCGGTGCAGATCTCCCAGAAATGTTCCGCAACGCGGAAGTAAGGACGCTCGCCGGTGTTGCGATAGATTTCGAGCGCGCCGGTGATCTGTGGGATGTGCTGATTGGCGTGGCGTCCGCGGAGCGTATCCACGTTGCGGGCCAGGCCGTGTGAGTGGTCGGCGTCGCCGAAGAAGAAGTTGCTGTTGTCGAACAGCCGGGCGCAATCGAGGAAGCGCGCGTCTCCGGTCAGGCGCGCGAGGCGGGCCATGACTTCGTTCATCCCGCCGTACTCGCCGGCGATGTAGCGATTCCACATGCGGATGCGGGTGGCGGGCGGGACGGCGCGAAGGCGTTGGCAGACCCAGAGTCCCATGCCTCTTGCGATCTCGAGGGCCTTCGGGTTTCGGCCCACCTCATGGCAATCGAGGCATCCGGCGAGGATCTTGTGGAGCGTGTAGTAGGGGGCCCAGACCTGGTGGTTGCCGCCCCCGTAGGTTGCCCCCTGTTCGAGCATGATGAACTGGTCGGGCGGATAGGCGCTGATGTAACCCCGTCCCCAATTCCAGTAATCCGTGCGGATGCCTTCCCTGGTCAGGTTGGAGTTGTAGTTTGTGGATCCGGGCCCCGGCGGGACGGTGGTCGGATCGGCGTTGAACGGGCCGGCTTCGCGGGCGGGGCGGCCCGACTTTTGGGACAGGTCGTACAGTGTGTCGATGAGATAGGTCAGCTTGCCCAGGAAATTGGTCATCAGTGGCGGATCGTAGCCAGTGCTGGCGCAGGCCTGGGCGATTGCGGACAGGTAATGGCCGCTGGCGTGGCCGCGCAGGCGGGTTGTCTGCGAGTCCCAACCACCCAGCGGTTGGGCGTTCTCGGGTTGGGGTTGTCCGAAGGCGTCGCGGAACATGTAGAGGAACCGGTCCGGATCGGTCTGGGCCAGGCCCTGGAGGAATTTGTCGCGGTGTTGGATGAACGGGGTGTCGCGTTGCTGTTCGTCGCGGTCGAGGCTCACCCGGTCCAGGGGAAACGGTTCGACCCGGCGGGCCGGACCGGGCGAATCACTGGGGGCGGGTTTGACCGTGACGACCGCCTTCGGTTCGAGTTTCGTGCCGGCGACACGCCCGGTGACGGTGAACGTGCCCGGTTCGAGGACGGAGAGATTGTTGGTGGGAGACGGCCAGATGATTCGGACCACGGCTCCTGTGGAAGCGTCCCTGAATTGGCCAACGACGTTCCGGGGGAGCCGCGGCAGGGTGTCGACGGTGGTCTCGACCGAGATGGGCGGCAGGGCGAGCAGTTCGCTGCCGGACCACAGCGCCGCGGCGGTTGTCTCGGGCTCTTTGGGGGCGGCGACCGGCTGACTGGATGCGGCTGTCCTGATCCAGACCTGTGATTCAGCGCGGCGCCGCTGGGAGGCGGTCGTATCGGGGCGATTATCGCGTGCATAGTAGGGGATGGCCAGCAGGGGCGAGCCGTCGTCCCAGGCGCCCTTGATGACCTTGACCCCGTGCAGGAAGTCGGCGCGCCACTCGGTGGCGAGGGGTTGAGGGCCGATTGGGCCGGTGATGACCGGCTGATCCGCGCGCTCGACGCAGTAGATGAGGGGACCATAGCGCAGGGCTGTGAGACCGCGATTGGCGAGGGCCCGTTCGTCCGACACGATGCGCTGCACGTCCATGGGCAGTTCGAATTCGATCGTGTCACCGGCTTTCCATGCGCGTTTCACCACGGCGTAGCCCTTCTCGATCCGCGGGGTTGCGGGCTGGCGATTGACGGAGAACGACTTGAGGCCGCTGATGGGGGGCGTGTTGGTGTAGAGCGCGCTGGTCTGGCGATTGGGCACGCGCACATGGATTGCGAACGTGGCGGGCTGGGCAGGGTTGACGGTGAGCGCGACCTTGCCGTCCCAGGGATAATCGGTCTTCTGAACGATCTCGACATTGGTGCCTGCCACGTGCTCGAGGGTGATAGTGCTGCCGATGAACAGGTTGACATGGATGGCGTCGGGGGTTTTGAGGTAGGTCCAGGTTGGGATCATCAGGAGCGTGCGGGGGATATTGCCGACGCAGCAGGGGCAGGCGTGCCAGGGTGTGCGGCGTCCGCCGGCGAGCGGGTTGGTGTAATTGAAGGTTTTGCCTTCGAGATCCGTCGCTCCGAGCAGGGCGTTGTAGATCGTCTCCTCGTAGAGGTCGGCGTATCTGGCGTCGTGGTAGGCAAGGTTGAGTTTGTGCTGGAAGAAGATCAGGCCGCAACTCGAACAGGATTCGCAATAGGCGTTGTGCGGGAGGGAGTAGTCGGGGCCGAAACCTTCCGAAGTCTCGCCGCTGCCGATGCCGCCGGTGACGTAGTATTTGCGGTTGACCATGTTATCCCAGAGCGAGAGCACGGCGCTCTGGTAATCGACATCGGCTGTTTCGGCGGCCACGTCGGCCATGCCCGAGTAGCTGTAGACGGCGCGCACGGCGTGGCCGACGGCTTCGTATTGGCGTTGGACGGGGAGATGGCTTTGGTCGTATTCGCTGCCGTCTTTGCGGCAATCGAGCAGGAACTTGGCGAGCTTCACATAGGCGTCGCCGCGTCCGTTGCCCTCGACGTCATTGACGAAGCGTCCAAAGCGCACGAGGGCCTGTTCCATTTCCTGATGGCCGTCGTACCAGTCCTTCTTTCCCGGTCCGATGTTTGCCACCCAGCAGTCGGCTAACCGCTTGGCGGCGTCGTAGAGACGGCGATCCTTGCCCTCGGTGAGAGTGTGGTGATTGATGGCGGACTCGATGAAGTAGCCGGCAACGTAGCCCTCGTGATCGCCGCGATTGCGGGGGTGCCAGCGTTCCGGCCAGGCATTGCGGTCGGCCAGGGTGTAGGCCGTCTGCAAGTAACCGTCTGGCTCCTGCGCCGCGAGGATCTTGGGAATCCAATCATCGAGGGTGGCGCGCATGGTCTGCTGTGCCGCGATGACGTCGGGATCGCCCTGCGGATCGACCATGAGGGCGATGCAGATCGATTCGACCGTCTGATGCACCCATGCGTTGGCGAAGACGTAGCCTTTGTGGGGGCCGTGGGCCGCGCCGCGCAGGGCCTTGGCGGCCTCGACGAAATTGTCGATGCCGCCCTGGCCCTGGGTGAGGTTGGTGCGATTGATGTGATCGATGCAATGGGGGATCCAATTGACGATGAGCGATTTGGCCCTCGAGTTCCAGAGGGGGCTGTCGATCTTGTAGCGCTTGGTGTAGACGACATCCAATCGGTGCGTTGGCGGCGGCGGCTCGACCCTGACCTTGAGAGTGGCGGACGCGTTCGCACCGCCCTCGTCGGCGGTGAGTGCGAGGATGTAATCGCCTGGTTGATCGAAGCGGGCGGTGGTGTCGGCGGCGTGGGGATTGGCGAAGGTCACGCGGCCGGGTCCGGCTTGCTTGGTCCAGGTCAGCGTGAGTGGGGTGTCAGCCGGCTTGAGAGACTGGATCTGTGCGCCCAAATAGGTTTGGCCGCCGAGAATCGTCGCCCGATCCACACCCGCCGCCACCCGGGGTGGAAAGCGCGGCGACCGACCGGAATCAATGACGCGCCATTCGATGATGCCTGTCGAGAACTCGCCGTTACCGTCCATTTCGAGCCGCAGCTTCGAGGTGGTGATCTCGTCGAATGTGGTGACATTGAATCGGTTGGCTTCGACACCCAGGCCGGCGGCATTGGGGACGGGGACAAACTCCGTCCCATCCCAATACTTCAGTCGCGAGGTTTTGGGCAGGCGCACGCCACGCGCGTCATCCCACCAGTAGACCTCGATCCGCGCGGTGCTGATGGGCTGGCTCCAATCGTATTGCACCCATTGTGTTCCCTGGCGCGGCCAGTTGCCGTACGTGCCGCGGCGGTCGCCGCGAGAACTGCGCGGACTGCCGCCGTCGTTCAGGGCCGAGTCGCGGGTGTCGCCCGAGACATAGGAACTGGTGGGCGTCGCGACGACGGCGAGGTTGACGGCGGAGGAGGGCGAGACGGCGGATCGGGCGGTCGCGTGGCTCGCGCAGAGAACGGCGCCTGCCGCAATCAGGAGATGGAGTCGCATGGGAGGACTGAACCAATCGGCCGTGGCGCTGTCGAGTGAAGATTGACTGCGGCGGTTGGATCTGTCTCTCGCATCGGATGGGAGAGGGAACGGGGTGAGGGGGCTTTGTCGCGCGTGCTGCGGCCCCCTCAGCATGCAATAACCGGGCTAACCTGCATTTCTCACCACTTTTTGCCACCGCAAAGCCGGAGTTCTAAAGAGAAGTC
>CAYPUR010000134.1:5996-13456 GCA_964413865.1 uncultured Verrucomicrobiota bacterium | reverse complement strand
GCGTTCCGTTGGGCTGGTACGCCCACGCCTGCGCCAGTTGGCCCGCCGCATCGTAGGCCGCGCTCAAGTAGCCGTTCCAGGCGCTCACGGCGCTGTTCGTCCGCCCGAGCAGCGTGCGCGGGTTGGCGGCGTTGTACTGGTACCCGTGCCGGTTGAGCAGTGCCCCACTCGGGTTCCGCAGTTCGCTGTTCGTCAGCCACCCCATCCGATACCCGTTGGTGAGGTATCCCCCGCCGGGGAGAGCGATGCCGATCGGTTGAACGCTCGCCGTTTGTGGGTAGCTGTAGCTGAACGTGCCGGCCGTTCCCCCCACAACCCCCCACCGCCCGGCGGCGTCCCACGCATGAGTCACCACGAACTGGCCGGTCGGTTGCTTGATCGTAAGCCCCACGCGCCGACCGTATTGGTTGGTCACCGTGACCAGATCGGTATCGCCGGTCCAGGGACCGTCCTCGCCAAACGTCTGCTGGCCGTTGCCGAGCATGGCGTACTGGTACACGGTCGTGCCCAGGCCGTCGAGCCGGTTTGTCAGCCGGTCGAGCGCGTCGAATCGTCCCAAGGACAACGTAAGTCACCGGTGTTGGGATGGGTACGAAACTTCAAGGCGCGCAATTTCACGCACGCGTGCTTGACCAGTTCGCGAGCCCAGAAATGGAAATCAGATGTTCCGCAAATGATGCTAACCTCTTCAGTCGCAATTTGCCCCACGGCTCAAAAGACGCGTCCTACGGAAAACGACCTGACATTGGGACGCGACTGGCTTAGCATGCAGGCAGACATGTTTATGAGCTCTCATTTCTGCCTTCACATGGGCGCCGCCGTCGGCCTGGCGGCGTGGTGCGCCGTGGGCCAAACGCCCGCGCCGCAGTTGGACACCAAACCGGCGTTTATGCAGATCGTCACCAACTTCACCCTGACGACGAATGTGATCATCGTGACCAATTATGTCGTGGTCACGAATGCCGTCGTGGCGACCAACTTCTACAACGCCCAGGGACAACTCCTGCTCCCGGTGACGCCGGACAAGCCGGCAATCCCAGGCTTGATCCCCATCACGGAAGCCAAGCCGGCCGAGACACCACCCGAGAAAGCGGCCGAGCCACCGCCCGCGCCGCCCCAACCCGATCCGTTGCAGGTCATCCGCGACCTGCTGGTCAAAGGACTGGCAACCTCCTCGAACAAGGTGAGCGCCGTCGGCAGCTTCTCGGGCAACCTGGCTCAACAAATCCAGGTTCCCCAGGGCGTCACATCCTTTGACCGAAAGAAGACCCAGGACCTGCTGACCGCGATGAACGTCACGGCGGAGAAGGCCGCGCCCGAGGCGGTGGCACTGCTGACCAAAGCAGCGGCCCAGATCAAGACCGAGGAGGCGGCTGCGGCCGTCAAAGGAGGACCCGGAGCGGCCACGCAGTTGTTTGCGAACGCCCACGGAGCCGATCTGGAATCGCAGTTGCTCGCCTTGGTCCAGAAGGCCGCGGTGCAGACCAGGCTACGCAATGCCTACAACGACGTCATGTTCAAAGGGGGCGGCTTGTTTGGCGCCGTTCTCGGCTCGGGACCGTCGGTCGACATCGAGTCCCACGTGGAGAAAGGACTGTGGCGCGCGCTCACAAACAACCTGGCCGAACAGGAGCGCCTGATCCGAACCGACGCCTCCGCCCGAACCACACCGGCCCTGCAAGAGGCGTTCAAGTAAGGGTCTGCTATCGACGCTGATAGGTCAACAGGGCCGATCCTGGCTTGCGGTCGATCGCGACGGGGATTCCCTGCTGCGCCAGAACCTGGCCGCCGATCGAGGTCTTCTCGTTGGTGTCCAGGTTCGTGATCTCGTAGGTCGCCTCCACATCGATGGCGCGCAAAGGGATGCGAGCCCCTTCGTAGGGGCTGTCGGGACGCCGCAGGGCCACGATCAGTCCGCGTCCCAACTCCGGCCCATCGAGTTGATAGGCCATCCACTGATCGCGCGCCTGCGAGTAGGTGGTCAGCGGATAGTAATCGCCGTAGTAGAAATCGCGCAGGCCCAGGTACTGGACCAGCGTCGCACGCGCCCAATCGAACGGGAAGTCCGCGGGAATCTTCTCCGCTGGCGCGTCGCCCGTGTGCCACCAGTTCAGACAGAGTGCGCTGCACATGCTGCTTCGGAATTCGTAGTCGTCGCCGGGACGGTCCTGGCTGGTCGCACTCAGAGGCGCCCAGGCGAGCAACCCGTAAGTGTGGCATTGGTGTGCGATCGGATCGCGCGGCCCGTCGCTGCGCCAATAGGGCGTGGCGCGCCCGAGCGTCTCGAGGTCGATCCGCCGCCCGCCGCTGGCGCAGTTGTCGATCATCAGCCCGGGGCGTCCGGCCAGCAGGCCGTCCCAGAAGGCGTAGAGGCCCTCGATGTACCGGATTTCGCTCAGCCCCTGGCGGTCGGGCGCGTCCGCCTTCCGCCAAAACGGCAGCGGGTCCATGTTGAAATCCTGCCGATAACACCCCAGCCCGAATTCGTCCACCTTGGTCAGGATGAAATCGGTGAGGAATTGCCTCGCCTCGGGAATCCCGAGGTTGAACAGCAGGTTGTCGCCTCCAACATCCAGAAGCCACTCACCCCGCTGCGCGTGCCAAGGCGTTCCCTTGAACACACGCTCCGGCTCGAACCACAGCATCAGCTCGCGTCCCCCCTTCCTCAGCGCGTCGCTCAGCGGCTTGAACCCGTTCGGATAGAGATCGCGTTTCACTTCCCAGCGGCCGACGTTGACCGGCCAGCCGCCCGTGCCGTACCACTCGGCATCGATCCAGTAGTACGCCACCGGCAGGTCGTGCCGGATCATCTTGTCGATGTTGTCGAGATGGACCTCGGCGCGCGTGCCGCCCCAGTTCCCGGAGGTGATCGGCGCCACGAGCGGCTTGCCGTCAAGCCGCGGACGGTGGTGCGCCAAGACGAATTGGCGCCAGAGATTCTGCCCGCGCCACCGCTCTCCCGCGTAAAACACCAGCGCCATGCTCGGAGTCCGGATCTCCTCGCCCGGACGCAGCCGCAGGCGGCTCTGTGCCAAGCCGGCGCGCATGGCCACCTGACCGCGTGCCCCACAGGCGAACTCCGCCCCCCATTCACCGCTCCACCCGATCGCCGCCACCACGCCGCCGCCCGCTCCCTCGACATTGAAAAACGGCATCACCTGGCTCGACGACCGACCGCCGCCCGGCTGCAGACGAAGCTTCACGCCCGGTTTCAGAACAGTCTCCTGCGGCGCAAAGTCGTCGAATGATGCCACCGCGCCTTTGGCCCAATGCAGCTTGCCCTGGCCCGACACGGACAGAGGCAGGACCTCATCGAGGATTTGGATCGCTTCGAGGATCGGCGTGTCGCTCGAACCGGTGTTCTTGAGGCGCGCCACCCACTCGACCGCGGGCCAGTCCCCAAAAAGCGCCGCCTCGAGCCGGACTTCGAGTCCAGTGACCGGATCGCGCCAGGCGATTGTCCGGTCGAGACGTCGCGGGCGGGTCGATGATTCCTCAATCGCCCGCGGCCATTGCGGCAGCAAGCCCGCGCTGTTCGTGCCGCCATACACGAAAGAGACCGCGAATGGGTTGGTGCCCGCCGCATCCGCCCACGGCAGATCCTGCACGCGTACCCGGCTCCCGTCTTCGAGCGCCACGACGGCCTCCGCCCACAATGCCTGATCCCACCCCCGCCCATCGCCGCCGTCCTTGACCCGAATCTCGAACTCGGACGCACCCTCGAGCGGGATGTCGAGGGCGCGGGGCCCGTCCTTGCGCCGCATCACGGGCGACGCAAAAACCTCCGTCCCTTTCACGAGCACATGGAACGTGACCGATCCGGCGCCGGTCGCCTCGCCGCGCTGGGTGTCGTCGTTGTTTTCGACGCCCACATCCGCGGTGAACCGCTGCGCCGGGCGCCCCAAACGCACGCGCAGATGCTTGGTGGCGTTGAACGCAATGCCATGCGTGTAGACCCTCTCGCCCAGTTGATAAGGAGTGCCCCGCCACGATCGACCGCGGGTCATCGAGTCGGCAACGTCCTCATACACAAACTCGATCGACGCCGGCGCCGCGGAGGAGTCGCCGGCCGCCGTCAACCGGTCCATCCACCGACGGCACGCGGCCATCTCCTCCTGGGTCGGTGTCACGGCCGCCACTTGCGCCATGCCGAATGCCAGCGCGAGACCGATCCAGACGATTCGCCATGTCTTCATGTTCACCAGTCAAGGATTCTGCGATGACCAATACTCGCGCGGGTCAACAATCCGACCTTCAATCGCGCTGGCGGCCACGGTGGCCGGCGAGGCCAGGAAGACCTGGCTTTCCTTGTGGCCCATGCGTCCGGGAAAATTGCGATTGGTGGCGCTGATGCACTTGAGCGGCGCGTTCATGCGCCCGAAGGTGTCGACCGGACCGCCCAGGCAGGCGGCGCAACCGGCGTTCTCCGTCATCTGCACCCCGGCATCGAGCAGCAGGTCCCAAATGCTTCGCCCGCCCCAGTAGGTCTCCTGGAGGTCGCGCACTACACCCGGGGTCGCCGGCACGCCAAAGGTGTCGATGCTCACCCGCCGGCCGCGAACCACGCGCGCGAACGCGACGAAATCGCTCGCCTTTCCGCCCGTGCAGGAGCCGATGTAGGCGCGATCGAGCCGAATGTGGCCCAGTTCCTTGGCCGCCTTGCGCTGGCCCGGATCCGGCGGACACGCCACGGTCGGTTCGAGCTTGGACAAGTCGAGCGTGGTCTCGAAGACAAACTGCTGATCTGCATCCGCCTCGACTGGCTCAAACGAGGTCTTGGTCCCGTTGAGACCGGTCCGAGCCTCGACAAACTCCGCCGTGCGACTGTCAAAGGGGAAGATGCCGTTCTTGCCGCCGGCTTCGATGGCCATATTGGCGATCGTCATGCGATCGTCCATGGCCAGCGTCGCCACTCCCGGCCCGTCGAACTGCAGCGCCCGGTACGTGGCGCCGTCCGAACCGATCTGGCCGATCAAGTGCAGGATGATGTCCTTGGCCATCACGCCCGGATCGAGTTGCCCTTCGAGCCTGAAACGCATGGTCTCGGGCACCTTGAGCAGCAACCGGCCTGTGCCCAGAATGAATCCTGCGTCGGTGTTCCCAATCCCCGTCGCGAACTGGTTGAACGCGCCCGCCATGCACGTGTGCGAGTCGGTGCCAAACAGGACTTCGCCCGGACGCGTGTGGCCCTTCTCGGCCAGAGCGGTGTGGCACACCCCCGCGTAGCGGCGCCCGTACTGCCGCTTGAGAACGCCCCGGCTCGGATCGAACTTCCAGGCGCCTTGGGGATCGTCGATGACGTCGTAAAAATACGTGATCCCCTGCTCCTTCACGAACTCGCGGAGGATATCGACGTTGCGGTTCGATTTCGAGTCCGCCGTGAAGATGTAATGGTCGGGAATGATCACCACGCCGTGTCGATTCCAGACCTTCGCATCGGCCCCGAACTCGCGCTTGAAAACGCCGATCGTTCCGGGCCCGCACACGTCGTGCGTCATCAGAATGTCCGCCTTCACCCAGACGTTCTCGCCCGCCTGCACCTTCGCCTTGTCGGCCGCCCGCGCCAGAATCTTCTCAGTCAACGTCATAATACGAGCCGCGACTCTATCGGGGCTCTGGCCAGTGCGCAACTCGGGAACGGCTCTCGGGAACGGCAGCCCCGATCGGGTGCATGACCAGATTCTGAGGTTTGATGAAAAGGGCTTGAGTATTGCGCATGTTGTACCGAGGATAATAGGTACATATATGAACACCCCTACTCCCACAGATATCCTGGCTCAAATCGCCCGGATCCCACTCATGGAACGGGGCAAGCTCTGCACCTACCGCCTCAGGGACCGCCCGGCCGATGCCGGACCGTACTACAAGCTCCAAAGCTGGGAGCAAGGGCAGAACCACACACGCCATGTGCGCCCCGAGCAAGTCCCCCTCCTGGAGGAGGCGCTGGCCGGCTACGCCCAGTTCCGCGAGTTGACTGAGCAATACGCGCAGCTCGTCATTGAGCAGACACGCCAGCAATTGGCGGGTGTGGGCGTAAAAAAAAAGCCGGGACCTCGCCTCAACTCCTCCTGGCGCAGGAGGAAGAGATCGGGCAATTGATGGCCCGGTTTGCGGCGCAGGAACCCACCGGGACGTTGGTCCAGGAACTGGAGGTCCTGGTGCGCACGGCGGTCTTCGAGCCGGCCAACGCCCTGGTCGGCCACCTGCTCCAAGCGGCCGCCGATCGCATCGACGCGGGCTACCAACCCAAGCCACGGCAGGGACGCCGGGGTAAACAGGCCGACGGCAAGGCCAAGACGCGGCAGGTGTATCTGGGGTGCGTCTTCACGCAACACGAACTCGATGAGGAAGGCCACCCGGTGCGCGACTGGCAGTCCACCACCTATGTCTCCAGTCTGAACTCGATCGATCAGTTCGGACCGATGTTGCGTCGCGAGGCGCTGCGCCGGGGCATGGGAACGGCCCTGAAAGTCGTGCTCCTGATCGACGGAGCCGAAGGGTTGGCGAACATGGGCACGCTCTGTTTCAAGGACGCGGTGCAAATCGTGGACTTCTTTCACGCGCTGGAACACGCCGGCGAGGTCCTCCGGGCGCTGTTGGGAAACAAGGAACATCCCCAGTACCAGCAACGGTTGCACGACTGGGCCGACCGGCTTCTGGAAGCACAGGCTTAACCAGCAGGCCGCCCGCAACGATAACCTCCCGTTAGCGGCTTGACTCAGAATCCTGTCGTGCGCCCTTTGGTCCGCCCTGCTGTCCCCAAATCCCGGGCTAATCCGAACACAGCCGGGTGGGAATGTGTCACCAGGGTGAGCGCCGGGTTAGGGGACCCGGCGGCCGTATCGGTGTCTGTCTTCCCGCCGCGTGCGGGCAGGCGGCCTACACCATCGGTGTTCGTCGCCTTCCAGGCCGGGTCCCCTCACCCGGCGACAAGGCCCTGCACGCAAAACATGAACGGCTGTTCGACGCTCAGCGAGAATTGACGCGCGGTCCGGTTGCAGGTAACACTGCGTGGCAGCGGCGGTGGCAAAGTCCCGCCCGCTGCATGCACCGTGCCGATTGCCGTATCCATTGTCGAGGACAGCGAGCAAGTGCGCCAAACCCTGGCGCGCCTGATCAACCGCGCCGAGGGCTTCCGCTGCGCCAACCAGTACGGCAGCGCCGAGGCCGCCATCGAGGGCCTGCCGCAGAATCGTCCGGACGTCGTGCTGATGGACATCAACCTGCCCGGCATGGACGGGGTCCAGTGCGTGCGGCGCCTGAAGGAACTCTGCCCCGAAATCCAGTTCCTCATGCTGACGGTTTATGAGGAGAGTGAGAGCATCTTCAACTCCCTGCTGGCGGGCGCGCGCGGCTATCTGCTCAAACGTACGCCCATGAGCGATGTGCTCGAAGGCCTCCGCCAGGTCCAGGAGGGGGGCGCGCCTATGAGCGACCATATTGCCCGCAAGGTCGTGCAG
>CAYPUR010000134.1:0-5986 GCA_964413865.1 uncultured Verrucomicrobiota bacterium | reverse complement strand
GGCGACGGGCTATTTGCTCAAGCGTACGTCCCGCGACGAGTTGCTGGCGGCCATCCGCGATGTGCACCGCGGCGGGTCGCCCATGACGACGCACATCGCCCGCAAGGTGGTCCAATCGCTCCAACGCGCAGGCGCCTCGCCGCAGCCGGCCGAGAACCTCTCACCGCGCGAGCAGGAGGTGCTTGACTTTCTGGCCCGCGGGTTTCTCTACAAGGAGATCGCCGACAACCTCGGGATCAGCTACGAAACCGTCCACACCTACATCCGCCGCATCTACGAGAAACTCCAGGTGCGGACCCGGACGGAAGCGGTGGCCAAGTTCCTCGGCCATTGACCAAAGCCGGTCCAGGACACGCCGCAGCGCCGGGTCGGAGTGTGAAACCATCCGGCGACTCGATTCGAGAGACGGTCTTACCGCGCCAGAGGTTTGAGCGTGAGCGGATCGCGCAAAGGCACGTCGGTGAATCTGTTCCCCACCAAATCCGCCAACTGCACGGCGCGGTCGGGATGGCCCTTGAGAATCTCCTGCTTCTGCCCGACCACGAGCACCACCAGCTTGTCCAGCGTCAGGTATTTCCGGGCGACGCGCTGGACGTCTTCCCTGGTCACCGCCGCCACCTTGTCCCGGTAGGTCTTCCAGAAGTCAGGCTGACGGGCGTAACGGCCAGTGAATTCGTCGGCGGCGAACGTGCCGGCAATCCTTCCCTTGGTGCCGAAGGTTCGGGGAAAGGTGTCAATGAACGATTTCCTGGCGGTCTCGATTTCTTCTTCGCTGACCGGCTCGTTCGCGATTCTCTTGATTTCTTCGAGCACGATGGACGTCGCGTACGCCACGGTGCGTGACTTGGTCTGGAAGGTGGCGGTGAAAACGCTCGGGAAGTGGACGCCGCCGGGGAATGCGGATCCGGCCGAGTAGGCCAGGCCTTCGTCGGACCGCACGCGGTTCATGATGCGCGAGGTGAACCCGCCGCCCCCGAGAATGTCGTTCATGACCAGCAGGGCGAACATGTCGGGATTATCGCGCATGACGCCAGGGAGCATCATGGCGACGCGGCCCTGGTTGACGTCCTTCTCGACCAGGTAGGCCCCGGGCGCGGCAAACACCGGGTCGTTCGGCACGGGAGACGCCGCCTCGCCCTGGAACGGCCAGTCCGCGAACAGCCGTTCGAGCCGCTCGACCATTTCCGCACGGTCGAAATCGCCGCTCACAGCCACGACGAAGTTGGCCGGGTGCACCCATTTCCGATGGAACATCTCGAGATCGGCGCGGTCGATGCCCTCGACCGAGGCGGCGGTCGGGTGGCGGTTCACGAAGAACTGTTCACCGCACGCGAGATACCCGCGCTCGCGTCCCTCGATGCCCGCCGAATCGTCGTTGCGCTGCTTCATCTCCTGCAACATCTGCTGGCGGCGCAACGCCAGCTTGTCCTCCTGGAACCGCGGCGCCGTCAGAACCTCGCGCAGGATCGCGAACCCTTCGTCGATATCCTTGCGCAGAAGATTCAGGGCGACATTGCCCTGCGTATCCCCGATGCCGGACCCGAGCTGGGCGGCGAGGAAATCGACACGCTCCTCGAGTTCCTCGGCCGTTCGGGAGCCGGCGCCCCCGCGCGCCAGCAGGTACCCGGTGAGGTGTTCGAGCCCTTCTTTGCCGGGCGGCGCCGCGTACCCGCCGGTCCGAATCAGGATGCTGATATTCACCAGCGGCAATTCGCGGTCGGGGACCACATAGGCTACGGGACCGGTCTTCAACACGACCCTGTAATCCGCCGGATCGGGCGGTTCATAGGTCAGCGGTGGGAAGCTGAGTTTCTCGGGGCGGTCGGGTATGCCGGCCGCGGTTGCGGCCAGGGAGAGGGACAGGCAGGTGAGCCAAAGCATTCGGGTGATCATAATGGAAAAGCGCTGGATGCGGGCTGGATGCGAGGGCCGCGCGGTCGGTGATGTTCGAGACAACTCACTTGGTTTCGAGCTGGGTCAACCGCTCCTGCATCTTCTTCGTCAGATAATCGAGGAGGGGCTTGACCTCCGCCGGGGCTTGGGCCGACTGGGTCTCCACACGATCGAGGTTCTCCCTGAGTTTCTTGGTGTCGGTCTCGGACCGGATCCGCCCGACCATGGCCTGGGCGGCCTTCTTCTGGTCGGCATTCAATCCGGCCAGGTCCGGATCTTCACCCCCCGTGCCGGGCTTGCGAACATAGGTTGCAACAGCCCGGTTTTCCCTGGTGAAATAAGTCCCGGCAACGCGCTGCACATCGGCTGCCGTGACGGCCTGATACTTGGGAGCCGCCTCGTTGATCTCGCGCCAGTTGCCCAGACCGTCCGCCACGATCAACTGGAAGAGAATCGGCAGATTCGACGCCAGCTTGCGATACTCGGATGCCGCGAAGTTGTTCTTCACTTTCTGCAACTCCTGGTCGGGCACCTCAGTCTCCTTGAGCTTCTCGATTTCGGCGTAGATGGCCTGCTCGACCTCCTCGGGCGCGTGGCCTTCCTTGGCCTCGCCGCCCGCATTGAACAGCCCCGCCCACTTGCGCGCGTCCTGTTGCGCATAGACCTCGGTGGCAACCTGCGAGCCAAGCACCAACCCCTTGTACAGCCGCCCGGTGCGTGTGGACAGAATCCGCGCCAGCACATCGAGCGCATACGAATCCTTGTGGCCGAACGGCACGGTGTGCCAAAGAACGTCCACCTGCGGATTGGTCTCCGCCTCGGCCAGCATCCGCTTCTCGGCCGGCTGCGGCGGTTCCCATGTCACGACGTCCGGCGCCTCGCGCGCGCCGCGGGGGATCCGCCCGAAATACCGCTCCGCCAGCGGCTCGGCCTCAGCCGCCCTGAAATCGCCGACGAGGATCAAAGTGATGTTCTGCGGGGCGTAATAGGTGCCGTAGAATTCGTCCGCCTGCGCTTTCGAAATCGTGGGCAGATCCGCCGGCCAGCCAATGACCGGCCAGTTGTACGTGCTGGCGTCCCAGAACATCGCCATGAAGCTCTCCTGGAACTTCCCCAGCGGGGTGGACTCGGTCCGCAACCGACGCTCCTCATGGACGACATCGCGCTCCGCGTAAAACTCGCGGAAGACGGGTCGCCAGAGCCTCTCGGACTCCATCCACATCCACAACTCGAGCTTGTTCGCCGGCACGGTGATGAAATAGGCGGTCATGTCCTCGCTGGTGAAGGCGTTCATGCCGCTCGCCCCGGCAGTCGTGTAGACCCGGTCATACTCGTTCTTCACCAGGATCTGCCGCTGCTGTTCGATCAACTCCTGGAACTCCTTGTCCAGCGCCTTCAACCGATCCGACCTGGTCTCGATCTTCTGAAGGTCGTCCACCTCGCCGCGCCGGTACGCCGCACGCAGCTTCGCCTCTTCCCGGCGCATCTCTTCCCGGACCCGTTCCTGTTCGGCGATGATCTCAAGGTCCTTTTGGTAGTCCTTCGTGCCGATGGTGGGCGTGCCTTTGAACATCATGTGCTCGAACAGATGCGCGATGCCGGTGATCCCGGGCCTCTCGTTCGAACTGCCCACGTGCGCCACCCAGGCCCCGGACACCGTCGGCTCGTCGTGCCGCTCGACCATCAACAGACGCATCCCGTTGGGCAGCGTCTTCTCGATCACCGGCACCCGCTGGGCCCACAGCGGCGCCAGGAGCGCCATGCACGCCGCAAAAGCAGCCAATTTGAACGATGGCCGCCGCCCCGCCCGAACCATGAACCGATCCTGAAAACGCAGTTTCACGCCCACAAGACTGCCCGAATCCGCGTCCCCGTCAACCGGCAATCGGATCTCGCCTCGCTCCGACACACAAAGGACAAAGGGGTCAAACTATAACAATGACTGCGCACCCTGTGGCTCTCGTTTCTGCTTCAGGCTGTGCAGCCGGGTGCTGGCACTCTTCCAACTCCCCAGGTGCAGCCGCCGGGCAATCTCTCTCATCGTCAGCGTCGTTGCCCGGCGTAAACGTGCCGCCAGTTCCAACTACTCCGCGACGCTGCGATTCCTCATCGCGGTAGATGTCTTCCCGGCGGTCCCCATCGCTCATGACGCTTGTCACGCCGTAGCTGAGGCGAAGGCGGATGGTCGGTCGATCGCGCCCGGATACTCGATGCGCAGTTGGCGTGGCATCGGAGCCCCCCCACTCGATACCAAGTCAAGCCATTGTTATAGTTTGACCCGTTTTCCTATGTGGCAGACTTTATGAACGACACCCTCCGGAAAGTCACACCGGTGGAGACCCACTGGGTCGTGACGACCCTGGCCGGCAAGGCGGGCGTTCCCGGCACCGTGGACGGCGCGGGAAGCGCCGTGCGGTTCCACTTCTACGATCCGAATTTTGGTGGAGGCGGTGGCCTCGCAGTCGATAGCGAAGGCACCCTGTATGTAGCGGAATGGTACAACAACACCATCCGCAAAGGATACCGGCCCCTGGCCCTTGCCTCTTCCGGCACCAATCTCGGCTTCACCAGCGGCCAGTTTGGCTTTGCCCTGACGGGGCCTTCCGGACAGCCCGTAGTTGTGGACTGTTCAACCGACCTGCTGACCTGGCTGCCCCTCTGGACCAACACCTTGATGGTGGGGGCCCTCCAGTTCAGCGATCCGAACAGCGACGTTGACCGGCATCGCTTTTACCGCACACGTAGACCATAGAGAACCGATCCGTGCAGCGTGCCAGCAGGCAATTGAACTCACGCGCGATCCGGGGCCGTACTCGCTCGGAGGAGGATTGACATGGATACTGTCAGCCATTAGCGTCTGACAGCAATGACAACGATTACGTTGCGCACTCTGGTCCGCGAACCGCTTAAGGTGAAGCGCCTGACCCGGGCCGGGAAGCCCGTGCAGGTTACGGACAACGGCACGCCGCTCTGGATTCTGCAGCCGGCGAGTTCTCCCGATGATGAAGAGGAGCGGCTGCGCGTCACCGATGAGATTCTTGACGAGGTGCTGGCGGGCAGACCCTCCAAGATTAGCGCCGGGCGGCTGCTTGAGGAGTCGCGACGGTGAGGGCTTACGCGGACAGCAGTTTCATGGTGCGGCTCGTCACAACGGAGCCGGATTCGCCGGGCACCATTGCCGTTTACCGTCGTCTGGGCAAACCTCCCTTGTTCTTCTTGCCCCTGCACCAGTTGGAGGTGCGCAACGCCATTCTCCAACGCGCCTTCCACCAACGCCACTCGACTTCCTCCGCCGAGCGTCGGCACGTGGCCCGCGAGCGTGATGCCGCTTTCGCCCGCTTGGAACACTTCCTTGCCCGCCACACCTTGCTGGAGGTGACGGTTGACATGGACAGTTCCCTGACCCGGGCCGCAGCACTCTCTGCGTCCTACACCGAACGCTTGGGCGCGCGAGCTATCGACTTGCTCCATGTGTCCTGTGCGTTCGAGCTCGAAAGCGAGCTATTCCTGACCGCCGACGAGCGTCAAGCGCAGCTCGCCCGGGCCGAAGGCTTGAAGGTCTCCTTGCCAGGTTAACCAATCCGATCAGCGTTTTCCCTGGCGCCACTCGGAGAGCGCATCCTGACACCAACCCAACGGCCCAAGCAGTCTGGCTTGCCGATGACGGGCACTCGCGGCTTCTATCGCATTGTGGACCAATCGAGCAGCGGGGGATAGCCTGTGCACGGTTGAGCGACCGCACGCGCGTTCCCGTGGTGCATCCGGACTTCGTCGCGGTGTCACCCGGCCAGGTCGATTGGGAAGGACGACTCGGTGACCAAGATCGATCCGCTTCATGTGGTCGCGATTGAAGAGCCCCCGCCCAAGAAACGGGCGAATGGCAAACGGGAACATTGAGTCTCCAGCCAGGAGCTGGCTTCCCGCGCCCCCGTCTCAGGAACCGCCTATCCTGGCTTGCCCCAAGCACCAAGCGCAGGCAGACGGATATCGACATTCCGGTCGGCGCACTTACAATGCGCTTGTGAGCGAGGTCACGCGGTGTGCCTTCGGTAGACGTGCGGAGGGTCGAAAATGCTGGAAATTCCGCGAAATC
>CAYPUR010000133.1:0-13588 GCA_964413865.1 uncultured Verrucomicrobiota bacterium | reverse complement strand
AACGCTGTGGCCATATAGTACCGTTTATGTTACCATGTCAACTGTCGTTTCGTGCCATTCCGGTCACACTCGGGCGGCCAACCGGATCACATTCGCTGCTGCTGCTGCCGGGGCGACGGCGAACCACTTCTCGGCCTCGGCCTTGGTGGCAAGGCCCTTGTAGTTCGAGTGAATCATGGCCGGCGAGTTGCCCGCTTGCTGGGCGGTCAGGTTCTTGTTTCCGTGCGCCCCAAAGTGGTAGGTGCAGAAGGCATGTTGCCTCAGTCCGTTGGCTTTGCGTGCGAGGCGGAGCCCAGCGCAGATTCCGCGAAAGTGGTTTTGGAAGACGATCTCATGGCCGGGCCAAATCGGCCCGGAAGTGCAGGCCCGGAACGGTTCAAGCCACGCCGCCAGGGCGGGAACGATTTCGACAAGGCGCCGCTGGCGGGTCTTTGACTTGCCGCTGGTGATTTCAATGTGACCGGGCACGCGCCACACGTCGGACCAATCCAACCGCAGCAGTTCGGCGGTTCGCAGGCCGGCCAGGCCGCCGATGGCGATCAACGCCCGTTCGGTGTCATCCGCCGCCGAGAGCAGGCTCCGAAACTCTTTCGGGGTGTAGAACTCCACTTCCGCCGTGTTCGCCTTCTCGGGCCGCAGCCCGTCAGCCTCACCGAGCCGGTGTGTCGGGGCGAGATGGTCCTTGCGAACGCACCATTGAAGGAAGTGCCGCACGGCGCCCCGATGATGGTTGCGGGTCTTCGCCGTGAACTCCCCGAGCCCTCCAAAGAACTGGTCGATGAGGCCTTTGGTCAGGTCGCAGACGGCGGACCCGGGGAAGGCGTCGGCGAAGCGGCGGAGTTGAATTTCGAGGTTGTAGGCGTACTTGCTCGAAAGCTGGGGACGGTCGCCGTTGCTGCTTCGGGTCAGCGGCTCCCGAGCGCCCAGGAACTCCGTCACGGCCTCGCCCACGTCCTTCCGTTCAACTGTTGCGGCACTGGTCAGGAACCCGGCAACCGCCGCTTCGAGCGTGTGGGCGCCCAGCTTGCCCAGGGCTTCGACGTAGCCCTTGACCGCTTCGAGGGGGCTGATCTCTTGCGTCCGGTCTCCTTGAAGAAGCCGGCCAGGACCTCGCGCACCGCCAGGGCGTCTGTCGTCTCCTTGGGGGTCAGGGCGGGCAGGTTGCCCGACCGCGCCAGGTCTCGCACCGTGCGGTCAGCGTATTCGCGGGCTTCGGAATACGACCCGAACGAGCGGACAACGCGCTTGCCGCCAGCCCTGGCCGCCACCCGATAGAAGGTGTAGGAATCCGTCTTGCCGTAGATCACGGCGACTTGTCCACGGTGCCTGATTCTAATCGGGAACCTCATCCTGCAATCGCTTTTCCCGTCATCGGATTCGCCCGAAATCTGTGCGCGATCTGTGCGGGAATTCGAGATTCCGTCATTTTCCTCAGCAAATATGGTGGGCGATGCAGGATTCGAACCTGCGACCTACTCCGTGTAAAGGAGACGCGCTAGCCACTACGCTAATCGCCCAAGCCCTCTACCGACCATAACCACCCACCCCTGCTTGGCAACCGAGAAAGGCAACCCGCAGCCGCGGGCGCATCCCCCGGGGTTGTCGCTTGTGGCGGGGGCGCTCGCCGCGCAGGGGCACGCAGGCTAGCCTGCATTTCTCACCACTTTTTGCCACCGCGAAGCTGGAGTTCACAAGAGAAGTCAGCATGCGGGCTAGTCAGATACGATTTCTCCGGCGAATCCCTGTTGCCGCAGCGCCTCGTAGAGCACGATGCCCACGCAGTTCGCCAGGTTCAAGGACCGCGCCCGCGGGTGGAACATCGGCAATCGCAGCCACCACTCCCGGTGCGCCGAGAGCAGCGCCGCCGGCAAACCGGCGGTCTCGCGTCCGAACACCAGGTAATCGCCCGGGGAAAAGGCCGCCTCCGCATAGTGCCGCGGCCCATGCGACTCGATGAACCAGAGCCTGGCATCCGACCGCACCTGGCTTCGGAACCCGGCCCAGCTCGGCCACCGGCGCCACTCGACGTGCTGCCAGTAGTCCATGCCCGCCCGCTGAAGTCGGCGGTCATCGAGCTCGAAGCCGAACGGCTCAATGAGGTGCAGGCAGGTCCGCGTGGCCGCGCAGAGCCGGGCGACGTTGCCGGTGTTGGGCGCGATCTCGGGTTCGAGCAACACCACGTGAAACGGGTCGCTTTGTTCCATTCTTGGCATTGCGCGTGGCCCGGAGGCCCTGGCGAGGGTCATTCCAGCGCGGAATCGCTCCGGCGCGGTCGAGCCTTCGGCCCATACGTCACCTTCCACAACACAAGCCCATGCGCCGGCGCTGTCATGCCGGCCACGCGCCGGTCGCGGCTCTCGAGAATTCCGGCCATGTCCGACGGCGCTATCTTCCCGAGCCCGGCCTGCACGAGCGTCCCCACGATGCCGCGACACATTTTGTACAGAAAACCATCGGCCTCGATGATGAACGTCAGCAGCGGCCCTTGCCGGCGCACGTCGCAGCGAAACACGGTCCGCACGGACGAGGCACGCGCGTAGCCGGGGTTGGCGGTGAAGGACTGGAAATTGCGGCGGCCGACGAGCGATGCGGCCGCGGCGCGCATGGCGGCGGCATCGAGCGGGCGCGGGACGTGCCAGGCCCGGTGGCGCCAGAGCGGGTTCATCGCCGGATGATTCCAGACCAGGTAGCGATACTGCTTGCGGACCGCATCGAATCGGGCATGGAAATCGGGCTGGCAGCGCGCGGCGCTCAGCACGCGGATATCCTCGGGCAGATGAGCGTTCATCGCCAAACGCAGCTTGGCGCCCGTCATCCGCCACTCGTCCCGCGGCACGTCCAGATGCGCCACCAACCCCGCGGCGTGCACCCCGGCATCGGTCCGGCTCGATCCGTGCACCCGCGGATGCGACGGGAACAAGCGGGCCAGCGCCTCCTCGATGCGCTGCTGAACGCCAAGACCGATCTTCTGGATCTGCCAGCCTTCGTACCCGGTTCCGTCGTAGGCGATCGTCAGCTTGAGACGGACCCGGGCACGCGTCCCTGCCAGGACTTCCTCGCCCTGCACGACCGCCGGTCGCCCCGACGCGCCGATGTGTCGGCGATCGAAAGTCGAATGCTCGGGGTCGGACATGTGCTTCATCGCGATTCCCGATGCGGGTCTCGAGTCGCGGCTCCCGATGGTTCGTCCAGAAGCCGCCGGACCGCCTCGCAGACCTGGTCGACCGAGATCAATCGCAGACATTCGAGGGGATGCGCGTGGCAGCATCGGCTCTTGAGACACGGAACGCATGCCAGCGGGTGTTGCAGGACGTGACCGGCCTGATCGTACGGGCCGGTGCGCCGGGGATCGGTCGGCCCGAACAGGGCAACCACGGGCGTGCCCAGAGCAGCCGCCACGTGCATCGGACCGGTGTCGTTGCTGACAAGCACCCGGCAGCGGCGTATCCACTCGACCATTTCCGGCAAGCCGATCTGCCCCGCGAGATTCGCGCACCGATCCGGACGCCCGGCGCAGACCGCCTCCGCCAGCGCACGGTCGCTGCCGCCCCCCAGCACCGCGAAACGAAGCTGTGGACGCTCCTCCGCCAGACGCGCCACAAGCGCCGCGTAGCGCTCGGCCGGCCACCGTTTATTCTCCCACCGCGCGCCGGGCTGAATGCCCACCCAGTCCACCTGGCCGCCAGCCCAGCGCGCGCGGACCCGCTCGGAGACCTCGACCCGCTCGGGCATCCAGACGAATTCGCGGTGGACAGGGATCTCGAGGCGCCGCAATACCGCCAGATACCAATCCACCGCATGGGTCGTCGGCGAGGGCCGGGGGACGCGGATGTCGTAGAAGGCCGGCGCCCCCTCGCGGGCGTCGTCCAAGCCGACCGTCAGGCGCCCGCGCGCCAGCCAGGCGATCAGGCTGCTGCGCGCGAGTGCCTGGAGATCGATGACCAGGTCGTAACGCGCCTGGCGCATTCGGGCAAGTCCGCGCCATGCATCGGTCCAAATCCGGGGCGCGCGCCACCGCTGGCGCTCGAACGGAATCAACCCCGCCAGATCCGGATCGCCTTCGAGCAACGGCGCCAGGCCCGCGTCGATCCACCAATCCACTTGGGCATCGGGCCGATGTTTCCTGAGCAACCGCAGCACGGGCAGCGCCTGCACAACGTCGCCCAGCGAGCTTGGCTTCAGAATCAGGATCTTCAAAACGGCAGGTCAGCGGACGGTTGCCGCCCAGCGGGGCAGGACACGTCCGCGACAAGGGTCGAGGTTCATGGGAAAAACATGTCCTGCCATTTGAGTTCGCATTCGCGAACCATCTGAAGACAATAATCGATGTCGCCGACATCGCGGTCGGCGTTGTTCGTGCCGAAGGAGAATTTGGCGCCGGCCTGCTTGGCGAGCTTGATGAAGCGCGGACTCGGCAGGCGGTAGCGTGCATTGATCTCGATGGCCACCTGGTGTTTCACCGCGGCGTCGATCACCCGGCGCATCCGTTCCTCGGTCCAGAGTGCGTCGTAGTCGGCGGCAAGAACGTCGGGCAGGAAGGTGGGATTGACGTAGATGTCGATCGGCTCGGTGCTGAGAATGCCCACGGCGCGGTCCACGAGCGTGTCCATGAAGCTCCGCGGATCGTCCACAAACACTTCGTCCGGCATCCAGAGCCGCATTCGCCGCCCCTGATTGTCGGTGTAGGTCATGGAATCGGTGAAGACATAATCGAACCGGGCGATGGCCTCGCGGGAGAACATCCTGACCCACTCGCGGCCTTCGGCCTGCATGGCGACGAACGCAGGCTGGCCCTTTATCTCATCGAGGTACCGGTAGATGCCCGCGTCGTTGGTGACACCGAAGCCCACACCGCAGTTCACGGCAATGCCGTAATACACGCCGGTCTTTCGGGACAGGGCGAGTGCCTCGTCCAGGGTCAGGCCGCCTTTGAGGTGCACATGCGCGTTGATCACGGGAAAATTCGCCGACTGCAGCGCGATGATCTGGCGGTAGGCATCATCCACAACAGGCTCCTCGACCGGGCCGCTCGCGGCCTCCGTCAACGGGCGCACACGGAGATTCCGATAGAGCACTTTGCTGTTCTCGTCGTGGCACTGCAGTGCGAATGTCCCTTCCCCAAGCCGCCGCCGGGGAACGCCCCGACCCGCCGTCGCTTTCGGCTCAACGTAATCCACAACCAACGTCCCGTTGAGCCGGATTTGCACCTGGCGACCGCACACGCGAACTTGCAGACGGAACCACGCGTTGTCGCTCACAATGGACTTGTGCTGGCTGCGGAGGCCATACAGGCTCCCGGTCTTCTTGGTCTCGAAGTAGTCGTTGTGCGCCGGCTGCGAATTGTTGACTTGCACTTCAAATCCCGCCCTGGGCCACCCGCTGTCCTGAAACACCGTATGGAAGTAAACGCCTGAATTCGCTCCCGGCCGCGCCATGACCTCGGCCTCGAACTCGAAGTTCCTGAACCGGGCGCCGCCTTCGCCACCGACGTAGAACAGGTGCGCGCGCGGTCCGTCGCAGGCAATGGCGCCATCCAAAACTTTGAACGAGGCCGGGTGTTCGCTGGCTTTCCACCCGTCGAGGCTGCGGCCGTCGAACAGCGATTGCCACGCCGGGCCGGCATCCGAGGAATCCTGTGCTCGAGCCAGCAGGGCCAGCGCAGTGAGTGCGCCGGCGGTGACGATTCTCTTGATCATAGTGCTTGGTACTGGTCCGGGACGTGTGTTTGACGACTCATGGGAAAATCAGGGTTCAACGATTGAATGCGCGCGAACCTTGAATCGCAAACGTTCAACTCACAACTCTCAACTCACAACTCACAACTTCATGGGAGCGCTCATTCGACCTGCACGCGGTACCACCGGGCGCCGTCGGGCCGGGGCAGTTGGACCGAGACCGTTTGAGCAAACAGGATCGTCGGCGCTGTGTACTCGAGCCGCCATGAAACCCCCGAGCGAGCCTCGCACGAGAACACCTTGTAGCGCCGGCCCACGACGGCATCGAATTCGAGCAGGACCGAATCCGGATCATTCGGCGCCACGGCGCATTGGACTCGGGTCGGTCCGAACCAGGCGGGCCGGCCGGACCGATAGGCATCGCGATTGACGAGTCCATTGCGGTCGGGATCGCCCGCAGCGCCGTCCTGACCCTCGGCGGAATAGGGATTGAGGCCGTTGGCCAGCTCCCAATCGTCAGGCAACCCATCGCCATCGGTGTCCTGCGCGCCGGGGCTGGGCACGACAGCATGCCAATTCTCCGCCTCGTCTGCGTAGGCGCCGTCAAAGCGCCGCGCAAGCGAACGACCGGTTCCGTTTGCCTCGGCAGGCCAGGGGGCCGACGCGAGGTAATGCACCTGCTCGACCAGCAGATACGGCGTCTCGAGCCCCGAGGTCCCGCCAGATCGCGGCTGCCCGGGACGCAGGAGACGCAGCGGTTGGCTGGCGTTGTCGAGGCGCCCTTGCCAGGGACCAGTCAGGACCAGATCGTCGCGCGCGTGATACTGCTGCCGAAAAGCCAGGAGGCGCCCGAGATCGCGATCGGGATCGAAGCCGACCGCGACGATGTGTCCACGCGGGGGCAGGATGAGACCGGGCGGGAAGACCAGCTCCACAGCATCGCTCAGGCGCCAGACCGCCTCGGGTTGCGCCGGATCGAAGAGCGGCACGGGTTCGCCGGTGAGGTTGCGCAGTTCGACAAACTCCTCACTGAGCCCGCCTGACGGCGCCGTCGCGGGGGCGTACATGATTTCGCTGATCACGACGGGACCGACCCGCGGTCCGCGATTCGGACGGCCCAGGGTGGGCTCGATTTGCTCGACAAAGACCTGGCGATCCCCACCCAGCGCGTGCAATCCGAAGCTCATGCGCGGATCGGCAGGTCCGAACTCGAAGCCGTGCATGTAACCCGTGAGCCGCCCCTCGGCATCGGCCGAAAACACGTAGACTTCCTCGCCCGAGGCGCTCAAGCCGAAGGCGCCGGGGCCGGGCGCGTTGAACGCGTCCTCGGTCACGAGCCACAAGCCGCTCGGAGGCAGGATGGTGCCCTGCGGGAAACGGTACTTGTACGGCGTCCGGAAATCGTCGCTCAGATACCATCCCGAAATGTCAACGGGCGCGCGCGTGGGGTTCGAGATCTCGATGGCGTCCTGTTCGGGCGGACTGGTGTTACTGAGCACTTCCTGAATCCAAATCGCGGGCAACGCTGGCGGCGCCGGGTCGGGCGCGCCGGGCGATCCGCCCACGGTCGCGCTCAATCGCCACCGGTGGGCTTCGCCCAAATCCACAGGGTCCGTCGTTTCGTCGGCGAGAACCAGGGCGAAGCCGAATCCGTCGGCCAGTGCGGCCCACGCATCGTGGTAAAGAAAATCGCTGATCGGTTCCTCGAGCGGTCCGAAGAGCGTGAGCCGGTCCGAGGCGTTGTGGAGCGTCCCGGTGTATTCGCCGGCGATCCGGGTTGTGCCGGGGTAGCGGCGCAGGAAAGCGTCCTGGTTCTTGACCACCAGAACCCGTTCTCCCGGAGCCAACCGGGCCACCCCGCTGGCGGACGTGAAGACGAACTCGACGCCGTTGGCGAGCCGGAAACCGGGGAGATCGATCGCCGATGAGCCCAGATTGGACAACTCGATGTACTCGAACTCGTCTTCGAGAGCGGGGTCGCCTTCGGGCGGCGGCTCGGGGTGGAACATGATTTCCGTAATCACCAGGCGCGGCGTGGACACCACGAAAGTGGCCGCGACCGGGCGGGACCACGGCGTGGAGGAGACAGCGGGGGGACCGCCGGTTTGTCTCTTGGCCGGGTCGTGCGCGCGCGCGATCACGCGTGCGTTGCGATCGAGGGTGATGGGGCCTGCGTAACTGAGGGCGCCGGCCGACACGCCGCCTGTGGGAGATCTCGGGTCCGAACCATTCAGGGTGTAGTAAACCGACGCATTGGGCGGGCTGGTGATCTGCAAGACGAAGCCCGGGGCGATCGAACCGCCCAGCCGGCTGAATCGGGGAGGCTGAGTGAGCTGGCGATCAATGAAATCGATCCGATTCGAGAGCCAGTTCTTCATCAATCGCACTTCGCTCTCGTAGGAACCGCCGCGCAGCCCGATCCGCCATTTTGCGTACTCGCGGGGCTGGGCCTGGCGGACCTCGGCGGCGAGCCGATCGATCAGGCCATGGAGGTTGTTCAGGGCGAAATGCGACTCGCGCAATTCCTGCCAGCGATCCACCCATCGCTGCCAGAAATCCTTGTCGGTGAACATGCGATTCCACCACGCCGCGGAGAAGAACGGACCCGTCGCCCAGAGACGCGGATTGGAATCCCGCCCGTCGGTCGAGCCCAGGGCGCGATCGAAGTCCCAATGCGGGCCGAAGGTGATCTTGCCGTTGCGGGGTTTGTGGAGATAGGCGCTCAGGACCAAGGCATCGACGTTGCCGCTGAGCACTTCGAGGACATGGTAGTCGATGGCGGCATCGACGTCGATGTAGGCGCGATAGCCCAGATGCGGGTCGAGCCAGTTGGTGGCCGTGAGGGCCTTGTAGAACGCGGTGATATAGTCCCGGATATAACTCTGTTGGGGACGGCGCTGGGCCAGTCGGATCTCCCGCTCCTTGGGATCGACGTACGCCAGGGTCACCCCGCCGGCCGCCAGACCGACATCGCCGGGATCTAGCCGGTCGATCTTGAGCACATAGCCGCCCGTCACGGACGGCGGGGCGAGGTGCTCGGGTTCCAATTCGTCAATCGCAAGCCGTTCCGGTCCGATCTTGATCTTCTCTTCGAGCACGTAGATGCCGGCGTAATGAGTGGAGGCGATCGGGCCTTTGGCGCGGTTGAAGTAGACCTCGACGAAGCGCGTCCGCGGCGAGTAGCACCCCATGTCGCGGCTGATCTGATGGATGAATGGGTTGTGGATCAGGACCGGCTCGAATTGGTTGGGCGCGTAGAGGACCCAATCCGAGTCCGCCGGCAACCCGAGCAGCGAGTGCTTCCGATCCATTTCGAATTCGTCCCACAGTTCGAGCTTGTAGCTCGATTTCGCCAGCCCTTCCGTGCTCGAACCGCGGAGCTGCACGCCGGCGCGCACATTCAGCGTCGGTTCATCGCTCAGCCGGGTGCGTCCGGCCTTCGGTTCGAATACGGCCAATTGGGCGAAGTTCATTCGGATCGAGTTGGGCGCCCCTTTCCCCTGGGAATGCAACACAAGCACAGGAAGGTCCGACGTGAAGCCCAGGACATTGGTCCCCAACAGGACGTAGGCCTCGCTCCGCGGCGGGCCCGGCAGCAGGCCGTCGGCAAAAGCCCGAGCGCGCACCTGGACGCTGTTCGTGACCGCAATCGGCCCTTCGTACAGAACCGAGCCGTTAGTCGGCAGGTTGCCATCGAGCGTGTAACGGATCAGGGCGCCGCCCAGACTCGACGAGAGCGTCAATGCAAAGGCGTTGGTGAACGTGCCGCCCGCCCGCGAGAATTGCACCTCAGGCGCGAAACCGGGTCCGCTTGCGGCATTCGGAGCGCCCGGCGTCGGTTTCGTGAAGTAACCAAAGGCATGGCCCTCGCCCAACACCCGGCCGTAGGAAACGTCTGTCACCTGCCGGGGATAGGCCGCGCCGAAATGCGAGACGATCTGGCCGGCAGGGCCGACCAGAGCAAGAAAGCCGCCCTCGGCGGCGAGCTTGAAGTTCGTGTGGAGTTTAGCCGCCGGGTTGGCGCGGTCCTTGCCGGATGCGAACACGACCCGATAGCCACCGGCAGCCAGTTCGATTTCCGGAAAAGACCACTTCGTGAGGTCCGCCGGGTCGTCCGTGAGAAACCAGCCTGAGAGGCTCGCCGTGTCGCCGCCCGAGTTGTGAACCTCGATCCAGTCGGAACCGTCGCCGTCCTCGTCGTTGAGCGTACGCTTGTTATCCGCCATGAACTCCGAGAGCACCAGGGCAGGCGACGGCGACGCGGCGTCGACGATGTAGGACCACCCCTCCGCAGCGAACGGATGACGCGCGCCAACGACGTCCGTGATGCCATGATCAACCTGCCAGGCCACCGCCACCATTCCGTCGTTCGGCGGTTGGACGGTGAACAGAAAATCGCCGGGCGCGACCTCGATGACCTCGATCGCCGGATTGCCGTTCACCAGCAAATCGGCCGGGTCGACACCCTGCACCCGCTCGCTGAACTGCACCTCGATCCAATGCAATGCGCGAAGCACGCTCCCGGGCGGCGGTTCGACGGCGTTGATGACTGGCAGATCCTCGTCGAGCGTGCCCAGGAGAGAGGCATCCAGCACGAAATCCGTATCGTCGGCACGCGAGCTGGAAAAGGCCTGCAACGCCAGGACATTGGTCCCCGCCACAAGCAGCCCACGCCAGGTCTCGAACTCCCCGGCCTCGAACAGGACCGGATCGGGCAGTTCGATCAATGCCGTGTCATCGAACGCCAAATCGCCGGTCCGGACATTCGAGCGGCGCACCTCCTGGCCGTTGATCCAGGCCGCGTACCCCCCGTCGCACACCGCGCCCAACTCCAACCGCACGATTTCCGCCGGCTCTTCCACAATGAAGCACCGCCGCACATAGACCGACGTGTACCGGCCCGGCATGTCCGACAGGCGGGTCCCACTCAGCGCCAGACCGTGGAAGAGGGGGAATTGCGCCGCCTCCCAATTCCGGTCGTCGAATGCCGGCTGCCGCCAGGCCGCAGTGTCCGGCGCCGAAGCCTCGCCCAAACCGCGGAGGAACATCCCCTGCCCCGCCGGCGGCAGCAGGGTGAGGCTGCCGGACCAGGCGGTCAGGCAGACGCAAAGCAGCGCCAGGCCGAAAGCGGCCCGGTCAACGGGGAATGCAGGGTCGGGACGCAGCACAAGGAATCACGTTACGGCAGTGTCCGGCAAAGCCAAGCCAGTTTCTCGAACGCCCTTTGGATCGTGCCAGATGTCAAACCGCGGTCACGATGGAAGTTGACTTGCCGATACTTGAGCGGGATGAACAGCAAGAGCCTCGACTTCTCGTCTTCGAAAATGCATACAATTATGGCTGGCTCAAGCCGTGACACAGTTCCTGGGCGCCTTCGGCCAGATACCACTGGGCATGGCAGCAGAGGCGCGAATGATCATCGAGGATGCCCAGCAGGAGGGGGATGCTCCATTGGCCCGAGGGCCGGAGCACGCGCCGCGAGCCGTGGTGAAAATCCAGATGCCAGAGCCCGTTGACATACGGATTCTCGAAGGAGCGAACCTCGCGGGCCTCGAACCGGGCCTCAGCCCCTTGAGCCCCCGGACTATCCAGGGGACCGCGCCGGGGACGTTTGATGAGGCCGTGGCTCTTCATGAAGCGCACGACCGAGGCATACGAGGGCTTGGAGCCCAAGGTGAGATCGGCGGTGATCCGGGCCGCCAGATTGTCGGCGTGCAGTTGGTAGCTCCAACTGGGATGCTGGCGGTATTGCTCGGTCAGTTGCCTCACCAAGGCGACACTCAAGGCCGGATGCTGGCCCTGGTCGGAGCGGATTTTGCGCTTGAGCACTTCGAGTGGACCGGCCTTGGCCGCAGACGCCTTTTGATACCATCGCTCGATGGTGGAGAACCCCAGCGTGAAGCCGTGGCCCCCGATGGGATGGCGCCACTTTTTGTCGGCCAAGGCTTGGAGCTGCGCTTGGAGTTGGCCCCGCGCCGGCGGCGCCGCCAAAAGCGGAAGTAATTTTTGCACAGACCCTTAGCCGTGTGATCCGTGGTTCATTTCCGGCTCGTTCCTCGACCAGGGCCTCCTCGTATAGGTCTTCCAACAATCCGGGTCGTCCGAGTTCACGATGCACCTCGATTGCTGCGGCGACGATGACTCTGCTGAGTTCCTTTTGCCTCCTCATGTCCGTACAGGTAATCCAAGAGGCGCCCAAACGCTAACGCAAAGGAAGACCGGCATCACGTTTCATCCCCCTTCCCTGCTCCCTTTCAGACCTTCCACTCGATCCGTGACGCGCCCTTGGGCAGGTCGAAACAGGCGAGCACGGCGTTTGCCTCCTGGCACCAGGCGCCCGCGACCAGTTTCCGCGCGTCGGTCACCTCATCGAGTTCCTGGAGGCGATTGCCCGCATCGAGTCGCATGGGTGGGCTGGCCCTCCGCGCGCCTTCCACGCGGACCGTGAAAGCGGGACACGCAAACGGCGCTTGGAGGCGGACGGCGTTCCCGTCCCGTTCAATCGCGGTCAGTTCCTTCGCCGCCCAGTACCGCGCGATTTCGGCCAACTTCATCCAGACCAGGTTGTCAAACCGGGCGTGCAGTCGCCGGACCACCTCTTGGAAGATCTTGAATCCCAGCTCCTGGCCGTTCCAGTAAATGCCCGTCCAATGAGCCAGGAGCAGAGCCGGTTCACCGCGTTGAATCACCTCGAACAAACGCCCGCTCTCGAGGTCGGGCGTGATGAATCTGTCGGCCCCGCCCGGCGGGGTATTGTCCCAGCCACCGGTCCAATCGCCCGTGCAAGCCACGATGCTGACCACGCATCGCGGATCTGCGCCGGACAGTCCCGCGGCGCATTCGACACGCGGAGCGACACTCTGTGAACCACGATCGAAGGCGTCGCGGAAGTAATGCGGGATTTCAGCGCCGAACACACCGCGCACGGCTTCGAGTGTACCCCGCGCCAACTGCGGGCGCGCGCCTGTCCCGAATCCACCCGGCGTGGTGATGCCTTCACATTTCAGGCCGGCGTTCTTCAGGATGCGCAAGGCGTATGCCAGGTAGTCGGCCATCTCGTCCACTGACCGCCCCGTGGTCCAGTCCCAGTTCTCCATGAACTTCGGAGAACACTCGGGGTATGGCTGCCCCGTCTTCGTGTCGATCACGCGCGTGTGGCTGACCATTTCCGGGTGGATGTCCCAGTGCGGCGCGATCACGGTGCGGACCAATTCGAGGCTGTGCTGCAACTCGCGTTCGGTCCAGCCGGGAAGGAAACGGTCCAGGCGCCCCACGCACGCCGGATAGGGGACCACGCTGTACTTCCCCTTGACTCCGTTCTCGGCCGCCCACTCACCGAACTTGCGCACGAAGGCATCGGGAATCTCGACCGGCCAGTCGCGCCACGCCAGCTCCTGGTAATGCGCGTTCTTCGCGCCCCAGACCGCGGCGAACTGGGGAACCGCGAACCGGTTCAGATTCACCAGACAGGTCGAGTCGTCGATGATGATCCCCACCGGCACGCGGTGGCGCGGATTCAAGACGCTGACGCCCGGCGCACGCGCGGGTCGTTCGCCCCCGTCTTGTGCCAGGCCGTGGGCGATCGCGTTCAAAGCTCCCGCTCCGACGAACGCGCGGGCGGCGGTGCCGACAAATTCGCGGCGATCGATGCCATCAGGACCAAGGGTGTTCACGGCGCCAGCCTAACCCATGCGGGGTGCGCGTCAACTCGCGTCGGCGGGCGCGCGCCTCGCCGAAGGCGGGAGTTCGTCCCTCCGGCTTCGATCTGCTTAGCCCGGATTTCTCACCACCGGGAAGATGACAACGAAATCCGGGCTCTGGCAAAACCGCGCCCGCACAGGGGAAAATGGGGGTCAGAGCGTTTCCGAATTCTCGCGGGTGCGGCGACACTCTGTTGCCCAGCTCCCTCCATC
>CAYPUR010000132.1:0-13702 GCA_964413865.1 uncultured Verrucomicrobiota bacterium | reverse complement strand
GGTTGAGCGCTTGCCAACTCAGCCCGTCGACGGTGTCGCTGGATTCTAGAATTCCATTCCATGAAATCCTAAGTGTGCTGCCCGTCCGCAGAAGGGACACGGTCGGCGTGGGATCGTATTCCTCTACCGTCGAGAGGCCCGGTTCCCATCCTGCATTCGAAACCCCGCCGATGGCGTAGATGTGGCCGTTCACGGCGCCGGTTGCCAGCGCCTTCCGCTTGAACTGCATGCTGGGCATCCGCCACCAGGTGTCCGCGGCGGGATCGTAGGCCTCGACGCTGGTAATTTCGCTCCCATCATAGGGGGTGCCGGAACAGCCGCCGATGGCGTAAATCTTCCCATTCAGGACGCAGGTTGAAAAGTGCGACCTGGGCGTGCGCATGGCGGCTTTGGTGGTCCAGGTGTCGGCCACTGGCTCGTAGGCCATCACCGTCGAGAGAGCGGGCGCGCCTTGTGCGCTGTGACCTCCCACGACATAGGCCACCCCGTCCACCGTGCTGCACGAGCTGCCAGCTCTTGGGCTGGGCAAAAAAGGGGTCAAACTATAACAATGACTGTGCGCCCTGTAGCTCTCGTTTCTGCTTGAGGCTGTGCAGCCCGGTGGCGCCACTCTTCCAACTCTGCCCAGGTACAGCCGCCGCGCAGTATCTCTCATCGTGGTAGATGTCTTCCCGTCGGTCCCCCACGGCGCATGACGCTTGTCACGCCGTAGCATCGAGCGGAGGCGGACGGTCAATCGCGCCCGGATACTCGATGCGCAGTTGGCGCGGCGTGGGAGAACGCTCCACCCCACTCGATACCCAACCAAGCCATTGTTGTAGTTTGACCCCTTTTATGACCCCATTCATGACGCCTTTCACAGTCCGGCCCAGCGCGGCTTTCGGCTTGCCTGTCAAGCGATTAACTTGGACCGCCCGCGCTTTTCTGGATTGGCAGATTCCCGGAACCGCCGTAAACCGCGAGCACATGAACGAATCGTCGCGCAAGGAACTGCCATGAGCACCGCTCTCGAGATGCCTGCGGCTGAGAGTGCGGCGCGGCTGGTATCGACTGTCGCTACCGAACTCAAACTCCCGCCCGCGGGTGTGGCGGCCACCGCGCGCCTGCTCGCCGAGGGGGCGACCGTGCCGTTCATCGCCCGTTACCGGAAGGAGGCCACCGGGTCCCTGGACGAAGTCGCGGTCACCTCGATCCGCGACCGGCTCGCCCAACGGATCGATCTCGAGGCACGGCGCGCCAGCATTTTGAAATCGCTCGAGGAACGCAAGCTGCTCACGCCCGAACTGGCCCGGCAGATCGGCGCTGCCGACACGATGAGCGCACTCGAGGACGCGTTTGCGCCATTCCGGCCCAAGCGCCGGACACGGGCCATGATCGCCAAGGAAAAGGGCCTGGAACCGCTTGCAGACTGGCTGCTGGCCAACCAGTCCGCCCCCGCCGATCTCCAGACCGAGGCGGCCAGGTTTGTCGTGGCCAGCGCGGACAAGGACAAGGCGGTTCCAACGGCCGAAGACGCCTTGGCCGGGGCGCGCGACATTCTGGCCGAGCGATTCAGCGAGGATGCCGGGGCGCGGCGGGCGGTCCGGGCGCTGTTCGAGCGCGGCGCGCTCTTGGCATCCAAGCTGATCACCGGCGCCGATGCGAAGCCGGAGGCGCAGAAGTACCGCGACTACTTCGCGTGGTCCGAACCGCTCGCCCGCGTTCCCTCGCACCGCCTGCTCGCGATGCGCCGGGGCGAAGCCGAGGGGTATCTGCTCCTGCGCGTGACGGTGGACGAAGGCCCGGCGATCGGGCTGCTCGAACAGCGTTTCGTCACGGGCGGCGGCGGTCCGGCCGAGCACGTGCGGCGCGCCTGCGCCGACGGCTACCAGCGCCTGCTCGCCTCCCAGATGGAGACGGAGGCCAGGATCGCATCGAAGAAGGTCGCCGACACCGAGGCCATCCGCGTCTTTGCGGAGAATATCCGTGAATTGCTCATGGCGCCCCCTTTGGGCCAGCGCAAGGTGCTTGCGATCGATCCCGGCTTCCGCACGGGCTGCAAGCTGGCCGTGCTCGATGCCCAGGGCAAGCTGCTCTTCGACGACGTGGTGCACCTGGCCGGGGGCTCGGACTTGCAGCTCCGCCAGGCGCGCGAACGGGTGCACAAGATCGTCGCCCATTTCGGCATCGAGGCCGTGGCGATCGGCAACGGCACGGCCAGCCGCGAGACCGAGGCGTTCATTGCCGCGTGCGGCCTGCCCAAGTCGGTGCTGGTGGTGATGGTCAACGAGAGCGGCGCATCCGTCTACTCCGCGAGCGAAGTGGCGCGCGAGGAATTCCCGGACAAGGACATCACCGTGCGGGGCGCGGTTTCGATCGGACGGCGGCTGATGGATCCCCTGGCCGAACTGGTGAAGATCGACCCCAAGAGCATCGGCGTCGGGCAGTACCAGCACGATGTCGACCAGGGGGCGCTCAAGCGGGCTCTGGACGACACGGTGATTTCCTGCGTCAACCGCGTCGGCGTCGAGGTCAACACCGCGAGCAAGCGACTACTCAGCTACGTCTCGGGCCTGAACGCCACCGTGGCCGAGAATATCGTCAGGTTCCGCAACGAGCACGGTCCGTTCGCCTCGCGCGCGGCGCTAAAGAAAGTGCCCCGGCTCGGCGACAAGACCTTCGAGCAGGCGGCCGGGTTCCTGCGCATCCGGGGCGCCGCCAACCCGCTTGATGCCAGCGCGGTGCACCCGGAAAGCTACCCGGTGGTCGAACGGATGGCCCGCGACGCCGGCTGCGAGGTGGGCGACCTGGTGAAGGACGCCACCCGGCGGACGCGGATCCAGCCGGAACGCTACGTCACCGACACCATCGGTCTGCCCACCTTGCACGACATCATGGCGGAACTGGCCAAGCCCGGCCGCGACCCGCGCCATCAGTTCGAGACCGTCCGATTCGCCGAGGGCGTCGCGAAGCCCGATGACCTCAAGCCCGGCATGAGGCTGCCGGGGATCGTGACCAACGTGACTGCCTTTGGCGCGTTTGTGGATGTGGGGGTACACCAGGACGGCCTGGTCCACATCAGCCAGTTGGCGGACACGTTCGTGAAAGACCCGGGCTCCGTCGTCAAGGCCGGCCAGCGCGTGCAGGTCACTGTGCTCGAAGTCGACCTCGAACGCAAACGCATCGCCCTCTCGCTCAAGTCCCGCCCGGACCTAACCCCGAAGCCGGCGCACGCCGGCGACCGGACGACGCCCAGCTCGGCGGCAGGCGCAAAAACGAATAGCGGGAGCGGTTTCAACTCGGGTTTGTTCGCGGCCGCCCTCGACAAACTCGGCCCGAAACCGCGCTGACTCCTGGGGAAGGGAAAGGGGAGAAAGGGGTCAAACTATAACAATGACTGTGCGCCCTGTTGCTCTCGCTTCTTTTTCAGGCTGTGCAGCCGGGTGGTGGCACTCTTCCAACTGCCCAGGTACAGCCGCCGGGCAATCTCTCTCATCGTCAGTGTCGTTTCCCGGCGTAAACGTGCCGCCAATTCCAACTTCTCCGGGGCGCTGCGATTCCTCATCGTGGTAGATGTCTTCCCGGCGATCCCCACGGCTCATGACGTGGTAAATCGCACCCGGATACTCGATGCGCACTTGGCGCGGCATGGGAAAACCCTCCACCCCACCCGATACCAAGTCAAGCAATTGTTATGATCTGACCCCTATTACTTTTACGCAGGCGCGCCAGCAACCCTGAGAATCGGTGCCGGGTGCGGTTGTTCCGCACAGCCAGCGCCAGGGCTTTGGTCTGCCCCACCAGCACCACCAGCCGTTTCCCGCGGGTGATCCCAGTGTAAAGCAGGTTCCGTTGCAGGAGCAGGTAGTGCTGCATGGCCAGCGGCATCACCACGGCCGGAAACTCCGATCCCTGCGACTTGTGGACGGTGATCGCATACGCCAGCGCGATTTCGTCCAGTTCGCCAAAATCGTAGATCACATCCCGCTGGTCGAAGCGCACCGTCATCTCGCGCTCGATCATGTCGATCCGCTCGACGCGCCCCAGATCCCCGTTGAACACCTCCTTGTCGTAGTTGTTCTCGGTCTGCATCACCTTGTCCCCAATTCGGAATTGCCAGCCGAATTTCTCGATCGCCGCCTGGTCCGGCCGGGGCGGGTTGAGCTCGGCCTGGAGCCGGATGTTGAGCTGGCGCATCCCCAACAACCCGCGGTTCATGGGACAAAGCACCTGCACATCCCTGACCGGATCGAGATGAAAGCGTTTTGGGATGCGCCGTTTCACCATCTCGATCACGGTGCGCAAAATCGCTTCCGGATCGCTCCGCTCGACAAAGTAGAAATCGGAGGCGGTGTCGGGCGGCAGCGGCGGGGGGAGTTGGCCTTCGTTGACGCGATGCGCCGTGATGACAATCTGGCTGTGGGCGGCCTGGCGGAAGATCTCGGTCAACCGGGCCACCGGCATCGCCCCGCTCTCGATCACATGGCGCAACACCAGGCCCGGGCCGACCGATGGCAGTTGATCCGCGTCGCCCACCAGCAGCAGGCCGGCCTGACGTGGCAGGGCGCGCAAGAGCTGGTGCATCAGCGGCACGTCCACCATCGACATCTCGTCAACGACCAGGTAGTCGCAATCGAGCGGATTGGCCTCGTTGCGCAGAAATCCTCCCGAGCCCGGCTGCGCTTCGAGCAGGCGGTGAATGGTCTTGGCCTCGAATCCCGCGGCCTCCGCCATCCGTTTCGCAGCCCGCCCCGTCGGGGCGCATAGCAGGCAGCGCACCCGTTTGGCTCGCAGAATGAGCAGGATCGATTTGACCAGCGTCGTTTTGCCCACACCCGGTCCGCCGGTGACGACCAACACGCGGGCGGCCCAGGCCTTGCGCAGCGCCTCCCGCTGGGTGGGAGCCAGTTCCGTTCCGGTCTTCGCCTGGCACCACGCGACGGCCTTGTCCAGATCGATGCTCGGGAATGCCGGCGGCATGGCCGCAAGACGGCAGAGGGAGTGGGCGATCGCCTCCTCGGCCCGCTGCAGCCGCGGAAGGAAGAGCAACACGTGATCTTCGATCGTCTCTTGCGCGAGGTTGCCTTGCGCCAACGTCCGTTCCAAGGCCGCATCGACAACCGCCGGACCGACCGCGAGCAGCTTCTCCGCCTCTTCCTTCAGCGCCTCGATCGGCAGCGCGCAGTGGCCGTCGTTCGTCGCGGTCAGCAGCACATGCGCCAGGCCGGCGCAGGCCCGCTCGATCGAGTCGTGCGGCACACCAAGCTTCCCGGCGATTTCATCCGCCGTCTTGAATCCAATCCCATGAATGTCGCGGGCCAGACAGTACGGATCGCGCCGAACGGTTTCGACGGCCTGGACGCCATAGGTCCTGTAAATGCGGACCGCGCGGCTGGTGCTCACCCCGTGCGAGTGCAGGAACACCATGATCTCGCGCACCGCCTTCTGTTCGGCCCAGGCCTCCTTGATCCGATGGCGTCTCTTGGGGCCGATGCCCTCGACCTCCTCGAGCCGCGCCGAGAAACGATCGATGATGTCGAAGATTTGCTCCCCGAACTTCGCGACCAGCTTCCGCGCGTACACCGGACCGATCCCTTTGACCATGCCGCTGCCCAGGTATTTCTCGATCCCCTCGCGCGTCGTCGGAGCCGTGCTGGTCAGCACATCCGCTCGGAATTGAAGCCCATACTCGCGGTCCTGCACCCAACGCCCTTCCGCGTGGATGTATTCGCCCGGGGCAACCGATGCCAGAGCACCGACCACGCAGACCAGGTCGCGGCGCCCGCGCGCCTTGACCTTCAGCACGGCGAACCCGGTGTCTTCGTTGAAAAAGGTCACCCGCTCGATCAAGCCGGCGAGGCTTTCCGGAGGCGGGGCGGGCGAGGCAGGCTGCACGGGTGCCGATCATGCGCGCCTGACCCGAGCCTGGCAAGCAAGGTGGGTTCGTGGCGCCCGGTCTGGTTTGTGTCCCAGGCACTGAACCACTTGCGCCCCAGTGAAACAGATTCGGCACGTGACAGCCGCCCGTCCCGATGGGTATCACCCGCACCTAGAAAGAGCGGGGCAATGAACACAGTGCATCTGGCGGTTTCGTTCCTTGGCGGTTCGTTGTTTGGAATCCCCCCCAGCGCTGCGCAGCAGCGCGTCCGCAGCGCGGCGACCGGGGCGTTCGTTGGAATCATACGTGTGCGAGGGTCCCGTTGCTTTGGTTGCGGCTGTGCCGCGCTGCGGCTCTGTGGTTCAATCCGGTACGGTGACAGCCATCGCACGGGATTCACCACAGAGACGCGGAGAACACAGAGAAGAAGGGGCGCTATTGAGCGCTTGATTGCGGGCAAGCTGTTGCGGGCATAATCGCCGGCTCGTCCGAGGTCTCTGCTTGGTCGGCATGGAACAGCAGGCTGACCGCCGGGTCACACGACTTGAAATCCGTTCTCAGGCTGCTGTCTTATGCACGGTGCGCTTCCCTAAGCCCGCATTTCAGGTGAAATGGGACGGTGACCGGTCAGATGACATCAAGAGTTGGTGAGAAATGCGGGCGAACCCGATCGGGCATGGGATGGCGTTCGCTGGACCGTCGGGGAATCACTTGCGATCACTCGCGATCACGATCACTTGCGATGTTTGACTTCCTGTCTATGATACGCCCGCTCAGTGCGCCATACCCATGATTCGCAAACACGCCTCCCGCCCGTCGAAACGCCGGCCTCCGGCCAGCAAACCGCCCCCCATTTCTCGGCCCGACGAGATCCAGGCACCCGCGCCCGGGGGGCCCTCGACGCGAGGCGAGAGTTCGCTCGGACGATTGCTGATGGAGGTGATCGCCTATTTCGAGGTGCGGTCGGTGTCGACACGCGAGATCGAGCTGCTGCGCCCCACCCACGAGAACGGATGGCTCCGGCCCGAGATCGAAGCGAAACTCGAACGGTTGCACCCGAACTGCCCCGATCATCGCGAGTTGGCCCGTCTGGTGCGGCTGAGCATCGACTTGCTCGAAGCCGTCGACCAGGGGCGCTTTGCTCCCGGCCCGGACTGGGCGCTGATTGAACCGCGTCTGCTCCGTGCCCTCGCCTATTTCGTGCGTGAAGTCGACGCCATCCCTGACCATCTTCCGCACGGTTTTGACGATGACATGCGGGAGTTCGGCGAGTTGGCGGAGCAGGCCAGCGCGGTTTTCACCGTGTTCGAGGCGCTCCAGTGGCGCCAGAAGCGCAAGCGCAACGCTGGAAGCGAGGCGTCCGGCCCGCCCTGAGCGGTCAATCTTTGATTGCGCCGAATGGCCGCGTTCACGGCGCCGGGTCCGGCCGGGCGTTGCCGCGACGGCCGCTGTTCCTTGCCCTGGGGCGGGCGCGCGCCTAGAATAGGGGCGTGTCAGATCAGACCGATGCCATAACCAGTGCAATGCCTGTTGTGCGAGACCACGCGCGGGTGTTCGACCGTTTCGTTTTCGTTTACCCCGTCATCTCACGGCGTTCGGGCGGCCTCTCGCTGGGCGTCAATCTCAACCCGGACAAACGCTGCAACTTCGACTGCGCCTACTGTGAGGTCGATCGCCGAACACCCGGGCGGGCCAGAGAAGTCGATCTCATCCGGCTGCGCGCCGAGCTGAGCGCGTTGGTCCAGTCGGCACTCACCGGACAGTTGGGCCTGACGCCCAAGTTCGCCGAGGTCGCGGCTCTCACCCGCCGCATCCGGGACATTGCCTTCAGCGGGGATGGCGAACCGACCATGGTCCCGAATTTCGCCGACTGCGTGCAGGCGGTGATCGAGGTGAAGCAGGCCCAGGCGTTGGCCGACACCAAGATCGTGCTGATCACCAACGCGACCGGCCTGGACAAGACCGACGTCAAGCGCGGCTTGGCGCTGGTGGACGCCCACCAGGGAGAGATCTGGGGGAAACTCGATGCCGGCACCGAAGCCTACTACCGGTTGGTCAACCGAAGTCACGTTGCCTTCGACCGCATCCTGCGCAACCTGACCATCACGTCGCAGGCGCGCCCAATCGTGATCCAGAGCCTGTTCATGAAAGTGCGCGGCGAACCGATGCCCGCCCCTGAACTCGAAGCCTATTGCGGACGGCTCCGCGACATCCTCGCGGCAGGCGGATCCATCCGCGAGGTGCAGGCCTACACCATCGCCCGCCCCACACCGGAACCGTGGGTCCAACGCCTCGATCGCGCGGATCTCGACTCCATCGCCACGGTGATCCGCGCCCGCACCGGGCTGCCCGTGATGACCTTCGAGTGATGGTCGCTTCCTCGTCCATGCCCTCATGAATGCCGCCGTCATCGTCGCCGCGGGACGCGGAACCCGGATGGGGCCGGAGGTGGACAAGCTCTTTCTCGAAGCGGCGGGGCGCCCGATCATCGCGCACACCTGGCAGCGATTCCAGGACGCCGACTGCATTCACGAGATCGTGCTTGTGGTGCGCTCGGGCATGGAGACGGCCTTTCGCGAGATGGCGGATCGCTTCGGTTTCCAGAAACCGTGGCGCATTGCGACAGGCGGCGCGGAACGTCAGGATTCCGTCTGGAACGGCCTCCAGGCCGTGTCCGCTCGAGCGCAAGTGGTGGCAATCCAGGACGGGGCCCGGCCCTGCACGACCGCCGCGCTCATCCGCGCGGCCATCGACGCGGCGCAGGCAACAGGCGCGGCCGTGGCGGCGCACCGGGTGACCGACACGATCAAGGAATCCGACGACGGCGTGGTGATTGCCCGCCACCCGGAACGATCGAGGTTCTGGGCTGTCCAGACGCCGCAGGCATTTCGAATCGATGTGATCCGGCGCGCCCTGGCGGCTGTGCGCGAGCGGGGGGCGCGGGTGACCGACGACACAGCCGCCTGCGATCTGATCGGGCAGCCGGTTCAATTGGTCGAGAGCCAGTCCCCGAACCCCAAGATCACGGTGCCCGACGACCTCGCGCTGTTGGAGTGGCGCCTGAGCCGGATGAACGGCCCATCCCGGACAGCCGGCTGATCGGGGCCGCTGACGCGCCTCGCAGGAGATCGCAGGAATCCAAGCCGGGGCCGCGACGCAAAGCGATCCCCCGCGCTGATCCCGCACGCTTGCTAACGGCTCACAAGACCGTTACTTTGCGGCGCATGGCTTCTCTTTGAAGGGACTATGAGAAAGAGACTGATGTATTCGGTGTTGTTGACGGCCCTGGCGGTCAACCTGTTCTTCGGCGCTCAGGTCTATCTGCGTTCGGCCGAGGTTGCCGAGAAAAACGACGTCTACGGGAACCTGCGCCTATTCTCGCTCGTCCTCGAGAAAGTTCGCAACGATTACGTGGACGGCGAGAATCTGACGTATCAGGACCTGATCTACGGGGCGCTCAAAGGGATGCTCAGCACGCTCGACCCCCACAGCGAGTTCATGGAACCTCAGAAGTACGACGACCTGAAGAAGGACACCGAAGGCAAATTCGGCGGCGTCGGAATCCAGGTCGGGCTGCGGGGCGAGTACCTGAGCGTCATCGCCCCGATGGACGACACCCCCGCCTCGCGGGCCGGGATCATGTCCGGCGACCGAATCCTCAAGATCGATGGCCGAAGCACCGAGAAGATCAGCCTCAACGAGGCCGTCAGCAGGATGCGCGGCGCCCCCGGCACCGAGGTCGTCCTGACCGTGCTCCGCCCGTCCACGGGCGCCACGAAGGATCACAAGCTCGTCCGCGCGGACATCGCGGTCGAGACGGTCAAGGACATTGCCGGGAGGCGGGAGTTTCCTCTCGACGGCGACAAGCTGGGCTACGTGCGATTGACGCAATTCGGAGAAGGGACGGAGGATGAACTGGACCGCGCGCTCAAGAGGCTGCATGACCAGGAAATGCGCGGTCTGGTCCTGGATCTGAGGGACAACCCCGGCGGCCTCCTCGACCAGGCCGCGCGCGTCTGCGAACGGTTCGTTCAACCGCGCCAGTTGGTTGTCACCACCGAAGGGCGCGATCCTTCCGAGCGGCGCGAATACCGCGCCGGCCGCAGGGGAGAGCGGACCACGGTGCCGATGGTCGTGTTGGTCAATGGCGGCAGCGCGAGCGCATCGGAGATTGTCGCCGGATGCCTTCAGGACCTGAAACGCGCGGTTGTCGTGGGGGAAAAGACATTCGGCAAAGGCTCCGTTCAAAGCATCATTCCGCTCCAGGATGGGGCTGCGTTGCGGCTGACGACGGCGAAGTACTACACGCCCAGCCACAAGGTCATTCACGAAAAGGGGATCGAGCCCGACATTGTGGTGCCGGTGCCGATCGAGGATGCCGAGGCGCTCTTCCTCCAACGCACGCCCGGCTTGATCGAATCGCTCGACGCGGAACGCCAGGAACGGTTTGGCGCCGTGCGCGATCTCCAGCTCGAACGGGCCCTGGACCTCCTCAAGGGAATCACCCTCTATACCCACAGGGCGCCCGACTCCGGCCGGAAGACCGACATCAAGCCCATGGCCGCCAGGGCGGACTGACCGGTGACCCTGCTTGCCATCGAGACCTCCTGCGATGAAACCGGGGTCGCCGTGGTGCGCAATGGCCGCGTTCTGGCGAACCTGGTTTCCTCCCAGACCACTCTGCACGCGGAATACGGCGGCGTCGTCCCCGAGTTGGCGACTCGCGAGCACTTGCGCAACCTCCCCGTGCTGATCCAGGCCGCCCTGTGCGATGCGGGGCTCGACCCGCGCGCACTCGATGCCCTGGCGGCGACGCAGGGTCCCGGTTTGCCCAACGCGCTCATGGTGGGCTTGAAGGCCGCCCAGGGGATCGCGTGCGCGCTGCAGCGGCCTTTCCTTGGCGTTCACCACCACGAAGCCCATCTCTATTCCGCATGGGTCAAAGGGGACCCGCCGCATGCCGACTTCTCCGCCATCCAACCGCATGTGGCGTTGATCGCAAGCGGCGGCCACACGCTCCTCATCCATGTCCCCGAAGGCTTGCGTCATCGCGTCCTGGGCTCGACCCTCGATGATGCCGCAGGGGAATGCTTCGACAAGACCGCAAAACTGCTCGGCCTGCCCTATCCGGGCGGACCGGTCATGGACCGCCTCGCCGCGGAAGGCAACCCGGCTGCGTTTCTCTTCCCGCGCCCGCTGCTGAACGATGCAGCATGCGATTTCAGTTTCAGCGGGCTCAAGACCTCCGTGCGCTATTTCCTGCGAGACCACCCGGGGTTGGCGGACGACCCACAGGCCCTGCGCGACCTTTGCGCGAGCGTGCAGGCGGCGATCGTCGAGGTGCTGGTGGCCAAAACCACACGCGCCGCCCGCGACCTCGGCGTCCGTGTCATCACCGCTTCGGGCGGCGTCACCTGCAATCGCGCTTTGCGCCGCGATCTGGCGTCCGCGTGCGCCCGCGACGGCCTCGACCTGCGCCTGGCGCCGCCGGCCTTCTGCACGGACAACGCGGCTATGGTCGGGCTCCTGGCAGAGTGGAAGCTGGCGTCGGGCGTGCCGCCTGACAATCCCGACGGCGATGTGCGCCCCGCCTGGCCACTCGAACCGCCGGGAGGCCGAGGCGGGTGAGATCGAACTTCGAGCTCATCGCGCGCACCAAACGGCCCTCGATCCGCTTCATCCTCCGGCGCCAGCCCGGCTTCACGTCGTCGTAGCCGCGGAGATGAAGCAATCCGTGAAGCAGATAGCGCACCAGCTCGGATGTCCAGGTGGTCCGATACCGGCGCGCCTGAGTGCCAGCCTCATCCAGACACACGAAAACCTCGCCGCACAGCCAGGGATCGCCGGGCCGGGCGCCCGGCGGCGGGCCATAGTCGAATGCAATCACATCCGTCACGCCCGCGTGGGCCAGATAGCGTTCATTGAGCGCCGTGATCTCGTCGACGCCCACCAGGAAACAGCCCAGTTCGTACCGGATTCGGGCCCCGGGGCTGTCGGATGCGTCAGGCCGCGACGCCCGAACTCGCAACGCGCGGTGCCCGCGCCGCGGCGCAGCCGCGGGGGCTGGATGCAAGAATACCGGATCGTCGAGAGCCGCACGCAGGATGCGGCGGAGCAACCGGCGATCGACTTGGATCCGGGGATGCCGCTGAACGAGCGTCAGTTCACGCCGGCTGGGAAGCGCGATGCTGTTCGTAGGCATGCACAATGCGGGCGACCAGAGGGTGGCGGATGACGTCTTTCTTGCCCAACTCGATGACGGCGATCCCCTCGACCTGGGCGAGGGCCTGCCGGGCCTCGATCAAGCCGGACGGCTTGTGCCTGGGGAGGTCGATTTGGGTGATGTCACCGGTAATGACCGCTTTCGAGTTGTGGCCCAGGCGGGTCAGAAACATGAACATCTGCTCGGTCGTCGAGTTCTGCGCCTCGTCGAAGATGATGAAGGAATTGTTCAGCGTGCGCCCGCGCATGTAGGCCAGAGGCGCGATCTCGATCGTGCCCCGCTCCATCAAACGCTGGATCTCCTCGGCGGGCAGCATGTCGTGGAGCGCGTCATACAGAGGACGGAGGTACGGCGCCAGTTTCTCCTGCAAATCCCCCGGCAGAAAACCCAGCGCCTCCCCCGCCTCGACCGCCGGCCGGGTCAGAATCAGCCGGTTCACCGTCGCGCCCCGCAGGGCTGCGGTCGCCATCGCCATCGCGAGGTACGTCTTGCCCGTGCCCGCCGGGCCCACACCCAGAGTGATGTCGTGCTGCCGAATCGCCTCAATGTAACGCCGTTGCCCCGTGGTCTTCGGAGTGACAGTGGCCTTCTTCGGCGAGGTTTGGATGCGCTCGGCCTGGAGGCTCTCGAGCGCCGCAACGCCCTCGTTCCGCACCACGCTCAGGGCCATCGTAAAATCCTGGGTCCGCACATGCCCCCCCCCCTTGTGCGTCCCTTCGAGCAACTGAAAAAAATGCCGGGCCCGCGTCACGGCGTCGATTTCCCCCTCGAGTTTAATCCAGGCGTCCCGAGCGGTGGCCTTCACCCCCAGTTGCCGTTCCAACGCCGACAGGTTTCGCGCGTCGTTGTTGAACAACTGCTGCGCAAGACGGGCGTTATCGAAATGAAGTGTCTCAGTAGGCATTCGAGAAGTGCGCGCTCAAGACCGATTCCGGGGCTCTCCCCCATCCGCCGCCATGACAGGTGCGTCCGCGTCATGGGACGCTTGGACATCCTCCTCGTCGTCCCTTGCCAGGGCAGCGCGAAGTCTGGCGGCCACATCGCCAAGCGCCTCCGGCATGACGGTGGTCTGGGCCACCACAGGCATGAAATTGGTGTCACCGTTCCATCGCGGCACGATGTGGATGTGGAGGTGGTCATCCACGCCCGCCCCCGCGACGCGACCCAGGTTGATTCCCACGTTGAAGCCCTCCGGTTTCATCGCCCGTTTGAGCGCATTCAGACACCGACGCGTCAGCACCATCAGATCCGTGAGCTCCTGCTCGGTGAGATCGTTCAGATCCGCCGTCCTCCGGTACGGAACAACCATCAGATGCCCCCCGGTGTAGGGGTAGGTGTTGAGCACGGCAAAACAGCTCTTCTCCCGCACGAGCACATGGTTGGCCACGTCGTCCGCCGCCTGCGCGATGCGCGTGAACAGCGATTCGTCGCTGGGCGGCGGCTTGGGCGCAAGTATGTACTCGATACGCCATGGGGCGTGGAGGTGTTCCATGCTCAGACGCTAGCGATTGACGACACGCCTGTCAAAGCCGGAGGCGTTGACTCTCGAACACGACACCAACCCATCCGGTCGGATGGCGTCCCGACAGCGGTTCTCGTTTTGAGAGCGCTCAGGGCGCCGG
>CAYPUR010000131.1:0-13770 GCA_964413865.1 uncultured Verrucomicrobiota bacterium | reverse complement strand
GCCGGCAACGGCCGAACGACAGGTCATTCTGGCCCCCGATCCGTTCGACTGGCCTCTTGTGCAGGAGCCAGAGACCAAGTAAGGGTCTGTGCAAAAATTACTTCCGATCTCGCCAGCGAGCCAAATCCCCTCCAGCAAAACCGGAATTCATTTTTGCACAGACCCTAAGGCCGCGAACTGCCGCTGTCGTGCCGCTCGGTCCACGGGCACATCACTGCGCGGCCGCACGGCTGCGGCCGTCGATTCTGCTTGTGCGAAGAGGGCGATCGCAGTCCATCATCCGATCATGAGTTCGATTTGGCGACGGTTTGTCACGGCGTCTACGATGGCCCTCGTGGTGGTGAGCGCCGCGGCCACGCCGGACTACGGCAAAGTAGAGCTGCTGCGTGATCAGTGGGGCATCCCGCACGTGTTCTCTGATACCGATGAGGGGGCGATGTATGGCCTTGGCTTCGCAACGGCGCAAGAGCGCGGGTTCCAGATGACTTACGGCCTGCGGGTCATGCAGGGGCGATTGGCGGAAATCCTGGGGGAGCGGCCAAGGGGTGGAAGGAGAGAAACCGCGTTGGACAATGATCGACGGATGCGGACGTTCGGCTGGACGCGTGCCGCCTCAAGGATCGCCGCGAAGCTGGACCCGGGCACGAGGGGCTTGCTCGAGGCGTACTGCGATGGCGTGAACGCCAGTTTCGCGGCTCAGCAGAAGGCAGATACGCTCCATCCCCTGTTCGAGCAGCTTGGCGTGGCAGCGGAAGAATGGACGCCGGCCGATTGCCTTCTGAGTTGGTGGCACGTGGCCCAGTACTTCGCCGGGGATGGCACCCGCGATCTGATGGTGTGGCGCAATCGTACGCAGCCGCCTCCCGGCGCCCCCGCGATGCCGCTGCCCAGCGCCTCATGGGCGGATGACACCGCCGCCGTGGTGCAGCGGGAAGATGTGAGCCAGGACTGGCTTCGCGAGGTGGAGCGATTCTGCGCGGCACAAGGGCTTCCCCTCAGAGGGAGCGGCGACACAACGAACGAGACGCCCAAGTTCAGCCATGCGTGGGTGGTGGGAGGCAAGCGGACGACCACGGGTTCGGCGGTGCTGGTGAGCGATCCGCAGACGCCGGTGCGTAACCCGTCGCTTTGGATGGAATTTCACGTCAAAGGGAAGAGCTTTGATGCGCGGGGCGTGGGGATGCCTGGGAGCCCAGGCCTGCTGATCGGGTTCAACCGGCGCGTGGCGTGGGGGTTGACCGCGCTCGGCGCCGATCAAGCCGATCTCTTTCGTCTGGAGACATCGCCCGAGCATCCCGACGCGTACCGCTGGAACGGCCAGTGGCGTCCGATGGAGGTACACACCGAGACGATCCTCGTGAAGGGCGGCGCGCCCACGACCCTGACCATCCGCAACACGCACCTGGGGCCGGTGGTTTCAGAGTTCGCTTTCCGCCAACCGGGTGACCCTGAAGTCGCCCTGAAGCGGGTGCCGGTCTGCGAGACGGACCGCGATACCATTCAAGGCGTTTTTGCGATGATGCGCGCGCTGGACGCAAAGTCCTTTCATCAGGCCCTGGCCGATTGGCGGTTTCCCTCCGCCAACTGCGTCTATGGCGATGCGGATGGCCACATCGGATATTCGGTCCTGGGAGCGATCCCGGTGCGGGCGCGCTCCGCGGGCGAGGCGAACGGCGGCGAGGCCCTGCCAGGAACGGGCGACGCGGACGATTGGCGCGGCTTTGTTCCGGCCGCCCTGGTGCCACAGGTGAAGGATCCGCGCTCGGATTGCCTGCTCAGCGCCAACCACCGGCCGATCGGCTCCTTCTACCCGGTTGGTTTGGGAACGAGCACTGGGTCCATGGGCGACACGATCCGCTCCTGGCGGTTGCGCGAGCGATTGTCGGGACGGGAACGGTTCAGCCCGGCCGACGTCCGCGACGTCCACTACGATACGGTCAACCCGGCCCGACGGGAGATGGTCCGGTTGGGATTGCACCTGGGCGCGACGCAGCCCGAGGTGCTGTCGGAGGCATCCCTGAAGGGCTTGGCTGCCCTGGAGAAATGGCTGGCGGCAGGCGCCAGCAGTGATCTCCGGTCGGAGCATGCCGACCTGGCCACCCGGCTCAGCACCTTCTTTCGGTTTGTGGTAACTCCGTTGGCTCGGAAGTACGGCGGGGGCGAATCCGGGCTGGCGCGGTTCCTCAAGGACGCCTCCTCGCGCATCCGCGAGGATCCGAAGGCGAGGTTCGAAGCCGACGAATGCCGCTTCATCGACCGGGTGCTTTCGGAAGCATGGAGCGCGGAGGGCGCTGCGGGAAGGAACGGAGCGCGTGCCCAGGCAACGCGAGTCGGCGCACCGAGACCTCCGTTGAGGTGGTTCGACAGTCTCGACGGGTTTGGCTCGCTGGATCCCGCCCAGGATGTTGCGCCCCCCGGCATCACGTGTCTTGACGGGCAGACGATCCACTGCCAATCGGCCCAGTCTTACACGCAGTGGGTCCCGCTCCACGACGTGGACTTGGCCGAAACGGTGTGCCCGATTGGGCACAGCGACCGGCGCGACAGTCGCTATCGCACGAGTACGATGGAGCTCTGGGGCACGGCGAAATTGCACCCAGCGCCGCTCAGCCGCCCGGCCGTGGAACGTATCACGGCCGAACGCGCGACGCTTTGGCCGGGATCGGCGCCATCTTCCGCATCCGCCCAGCCGGCAGGGCGTGTCAGGCAAGATAACGACCTTCCAGCCTCCAGGAGAGCTCCTTTGGACCTCCCTCGGATGTGGGAGTATAGCGCTCCGCTCATCGCCCCCGAAGTCCGCGCCAGCAATCCCAGCCGGGCCCAGAAGGACCCGAGCGTGGTGTTTTACGACGGTAGATGGCATGTCTTCATGACGGTGAAACTCCCTGGCAAGTCAGCCATCGAGTACTGTTCGTTCACGAAATGGGAGGACGCGGACACCTCCCCGCGAACGATCCTGCAGGTGAGCAACAACGACTATTACTGCGCTCCGCAGGCCTTCTACTTCCGGCCGCATCGGAAGTGGTATCTGGTCTACCAGATGGGTGTGCCCGCTGGCGACAAGATGTGGGTGGCTTATTCGACGACCGCAGACATCGCCGATCCCGGCACATGGACACGGGCGATGCCGATCCTTGACGGAGGGAAGGATGACCCGCGCCAGGTCGGCGGGCTGGATTACTGGGTCATCTGTGACGAGCAGCGTGCCTACCTCTTCCTGACCAGCCTTGATGGCAAGATGTGGCGGCTCTGGACGCAGTTGGCGGATTTTCCGCACGGATTTGCGCATTGCGAACTCGCCCTCGACGCCAAGGTCTTCGAGGCCAGCCACACGTACAAGCTCAAGGGCGTGAGCAAGTACCTGACGATCATCGAGGAGAACGGTCAACGCTACTACAAGGCCTACGTGGCTGACAGGCTCGACGGGGAGTGGGTCCCCGTCGCCGACACACCTGAACGGCCGTTCGCCGGCTGGAAGAACATCCGCCCCGCGGCCGGGGTGGCGCCGTGGACCGACAACATCAGTCACGGCGAACTCATCCGTGACGGACACGATGAGACACTGACGGTTGATCAGGGGAACCTGCGGTTCGTCTTCCAGGGCATGTGGGAACAACACAAGTCCGGTAAGGAGTACGGTCAGTTTGAGTGGCGGATCGGCATGTTGACAGCCGTTCCGGAGGGAGGCGCACCGAGGTAATCATGAGACCCGGATCGTTGCAGGAAGGTGCGTGGTTCATCGCGCGGGGTGCAGTTGCAATGCTTGCCCTGAGCGCGAACGCTGTGTTGTCCGCTGCATCCGCTCCAACTGCGTCACCGCAGATTCCGGTGCTTCGATGGGAGGAGTGTTCGGACTGGATCAATGTCAAGACCGACATCGCTCCGGCAGCTATCGGCGATGGACAAACGGATGCGGATGAAGCAAGCAGGCCCCGGGCCCGTGGACCTCTTGCTGTGGGCCTCCAGTTGGTACGGCGCTAAACCGGACCCGCAACTTGGCCCGGCGGCCAGGCTGTCAGGCGTCGGTAATGAGTTCTACGGGACGGCAACCGAGGTCGAGGCGGTCGTGGAGCGAGTGTTCTTTCAAGAGGCTCCATCCGAGACGGCGCTGACTTCACTCAGCCGCGCGCTTGATGATCTGCGCCGCTTGGGCGAGGCTGACCTGCGACTCAACCATCCCGAGGTGATGAAATGACTCCAATCTTCAAGCCAAGCAGGGTGCTGGGATGCATTGTGGTCCTGGTGTCCGTTGTGTGGGGAGATTCTTGCCTCGCCGCCGCGGTTGGTGAACCCACGGGGGACGACTCTGGACGTGGGACAAACCTTGTCCGGTTGAGCGGGCGTTCGTTGTGCGACCAGGCGGGGCCGTTTCTTGGATTGGGGGTGTCCTATTTCCAGGCCTTGCGCCACGCCAAGCACGACCGGGCGCGTCTGGACAGTAACTTGGCCCTCCTGGCCGCCAATGGCTTCAACTACGTGCGAGTCCTGAGCATGGTCAATTGGGATGGACTCGAGATCGCGCCAGTGACATTTACCAACCGCGCCGGGCATCGGGTCGAGGCCTGGCCGGATTACTGGCAGCACTTTCGTGATCTGCTCGACATGGTCGCCGGGCATGGACTGCGGGCGGAGGTGACCATTTTCGCAGACGCCCAATACGTCATGCCGGATCGGGCCGCGCGGCGGACTCATCTGGATCGCCTCCTGGCGAACATCGCCGGGCACGAACACCAGTTGCTTCATCTCGAAGTGGCCAACGAGGCTTGGCAGAATGGATTCCCTGGCGCGCAAGGCGTTGGCGACCTTCGGGCCTTCGCTCAATACCTCGCCGAACGGACGGATGTCCTGGTCGCTATCACGTCGAACGACGACACCAGTGACCAAGGCATCATCTCGCTCTACCAAGGCAGCGCGGCGGACCTTGCGACGGTCCACTTCAGCCGCGACACCCGGACGGCCGAGGGCGGTTGGCTGTCGGTGCGCGACTGCTACCGCGCCGGCCGGTTGCCGGGCGTACCGCCCGCCAGCAGCAACGAGCCGATCGGACCCGGCTCCTCCGTCGCGTCGGAAAGTGATCCGATCAAGCTCTGTTCAGCGGCGGCATTTGCCTGGATCGCCAACTTGCCGGGGTACGTCTTCCATTCGAGTGCGGGCGTCTATGCACGCGACCGATTCGAAGACGCGCCCGGGATGGATGTCTTTCGGCACCTGCACAACATTCTGCCGGCGGACCTGGTCAACTGGGAGCGCCACGATGGAGTCGAGCCAGGGGCGCCGTTCACGGTGTTCTGCAACGGTCAACCGAATCGGTACTGGCCGGATGTTCCTGGAGCCACCAACGGGTGTCATCGCAATATCGGCAGCGCCAAAGGCAGTTCGTTTGTCTGCCTCCCGATGGGGCTCCTTGAGGGTGGGCTAACCCTCGCAGCAAGACGCCCGCTCCGTTTCGAGGTGTTCAACCCCCTGACGGGCCTGGCCGTGTCGAATGCAGTGCTCAATGCCGGAGATCGCTTCGTCCTGCCACAAGGACCCCGCGCCTACATTCTCAAGGGGACAATTCTGGCAGCGCCGGCGGAGGCACCACCGGCGCGTTCTGCTCCACCGTCAAGGGGCGGGAGCAAGGCTGAATGAGCTGACGCAGTCAGTCCGGGACGTCTGGAACCGCCCGAAGAGAATGAACCTGATGGATTTGATATCGATTCGACGATGGCCCGCGATGCTCGGCGTGCTCGCCGCGCTGTGGCCAGAAGGTGCGGACGCATCTTCGCCGGGAACGCTGGAGCCGACCGCTGCAAGTCGCCCCCTCCTCGTGCCCCCCTCAGGCCGGGTTGTTCACGGCATGGGCCAGTGGGAGCAGTACAATGTCAGACTGCTTGCCCGGCTGCCTGACGCCGTGCGTCCTGCAGCACAGCTTCTGTTTGTGGACATCGGAGACACACCGCGGGGCTGGCGCCCCCAGGGCGTCTCTGCCCGCTTGGAGGCCCTTGGACGTGACGGTTTCATTCCCGTGCTTGATATCGGCCTGCGGGGCCAGGACTTCGCCCAGGCCTTCACGGCGGCCTTTGGCTGCACGGCGGAGCAGTTCGAGCAAGATCCTGAGAAACGGCAACGCTTGCACGAGGCTTCGCCGCTGTTCCTGGTCACGGCCGACGACCCGCAGGCTTTCGTCATGGGGGCGTGGGGAGAAGACCTAGCGGTGTTGCGGGACCCGCCCGTGCCGGCTGTGATCAACGATCCACATTCCGTCTGGCACGGCGTGCTGCTGGCTGAGGCGATGCGCAAGGTCAACGTGCCGGTGGTCGTGCGGTTGGGGCCCGACTGCGGATACGACTGCCATCGTCAGTTTCCTTCGGGAACGAATCGGCAGCCACATCCCGCCCCTTGGTCCTTGACCGGTCGATGAGTCGAGCCGAGCCTCTCGTTGTGAAGCTCCGGAATGCCTGGCTGGCTGTGTTGTTGTGGTGGGCGTCGCTTGGTGTGATGGCTGCCAATCGAGAGGCCACAAGCCTCTTCTATGACCCCGAGGTCGTTCAAACGATCCGCCTTGAGATCCAGCCTGAGGACTTGGATCGGCTACAGCGCGCGCTGCCGGAGCGTATCTACGTCCCAGGCACATTCCGCTGGAACGATGTGGCGCTTTATCCGGTGGGGGTCCGATACAAAGGCAACAGCTCCTCTCACCCCGACTCCCCGCACAAGCGTTCCTTCCTGATTGACCTCGCGGAGTACAAGAAGGGGCAACGGTTTCTCGGGCTGCGACATGTGGCTTTGGACAACGGTATCCAATTCGGCGGCCTCTTCAGTGAGCGGCTGATCACGGATGTGCTCCGCGAACTGGGCGTGAAGGCCTCACGATGCAACTATGCCCGCGTCTTCCTGAACGGGAAACCGGCTGGAGTGTACGTCAATGTGGAGCGCATCGATCGATCCTTCCTGGAACGGCACTTCGGTTCCGCCCACGGACCGTTGTTCAAGGTCGACGAGGGTGGTCCGGGCGCCGATCTGCGTTATCAAGGCCGTGACCCGGCCTTGTATCGGAAAGCCTTCGAGTTGCACGCGGGCGATGAGGCGGAGGGTTTCCGAGCGCTGGTGGAGTTCACCCGCGCGATCGACCCGTCGGCGGGCAACCGTGGAGATCCGGGCCGGGTCTTTGACCTCGACGCCTTCATCAAGACGACGGCGGTGATGCTGTTTTCCGGCGCCTTCGACCAGTACACGGGCTGGGGGCCACATAATTACTACCTCTACCGGGACCCCGCTGACCGCCGCTGGACGTACATTCCCTGGGACCTGGATGTCGGATTCGCCGATCATGCCTTTGGCCGCATCCCAGTCCTCGAAGGTTGGCATGCCGCCTGGCCGGCCCCTGTGCCAGGACGCCCTCTGATGGAACGTTTGGTCTCCAATCCGGTGCTGCTCGATCGCTACCGGGAACAGGCCCGCGTCATCCTGGAGAGGTGGTTTCGACCGGAGGTGGTCATGCCCAAACTCCAGAGGCTTCACGAGCAACTCCGGCCGGCGTTGCAGGAGGACCCGTACCCGCCGCGGCGGGTCACGGTGCCTTCCGACACCAGGATCGAGGATGTTCTGGCGTCGATGGAGAAGTTCATGCGCGACCGTTACGCGCTGGCCCGGGCACAACTCGAAGCACCGGGAGATCGGCCTGCCGCAAGGCCAATGTCACCCGGACCAGATCACGAAGGGCCCACCCCCGGGCCACCTTCGTCCGATGCCCCCAGCAATCTGCGAGCGGTCAAGGTCAGCGCGGCAGGTGTTGAGTTGCGGTGGGTGGATCATGCCCAAGGCGAGATGGCCTTCATTGTGCAACGATGCACGGGCGCCGAGTGCACCGACTTCGTCAACGCCATCGGACAGCCTGGAGAAGACTTAAGCAGCGCCACGGATCGGGATGTGCAGCCCGGGCTGACCTACCGCTATCGAGTGTACGCGGTGCGACCAACGCCCCAAGGACCCCGAGGCACCGGTGTGTCCAACTTGGAAGCCGTCACCATCCCTGGAAACGCCGCTGGGCTGCGGTGATCCCGCCGATACATGGACAGCGCGACCAGCCCCAAGCCGTTGGAGCTGACTATGCGACGCCTCCGGAGCAGCGTCACATCGCAGCGCAGATCACGAGACAATCCGCGACCTTGGGTTACGGTTCGGGCGTTGGGTCCAACCGATCAGAGTCTGCAAACGCGCAGCCTCACCTCGGCACGATGCCGTAGGGCCAAAGGAACAGCAGCGCGGACACCGACAACGAGACAGCTCCGAGTGGCGCTAATCGCCGCAGTCGGACGCTCCACGTTGACTGCGACAACCGACTCGTTGGCCTGACCAACCCCTGGGCTCCGAAACCAGCGGTTAGGACAGAGAAACCCAGTCCAGAGACGCCGAAGAAACCTACCGCCACCTGACAAAACGCAACGGTCCGTTCAGACCTTTGCCACCGAGGGCAGGCGCAGGACTTTTCTGACCGAGTGTGGCGGCACGATGGCGAACCACGATTTGCCTTCGGCCTCGGTGGCCAGTGCCCTGTAGTGAGAGAAGATCGTCGCCGCGGAATTCCCAGCCTCCAGGGCCGTCTGCGGGACGTTCTTGGTCGCGGCGGCGCGGTACGTACAGAATGCGTGCCGCAAGCTGTTGTGCCGCCACGGGAGCAGTCCAGCGGCCTCGGACGTGGCATTCTGGGCGGCCGCGATACCGCGCGCCCGCTCTCGCCACGTTTGCCCGTGCGGCCAGACGGGGCCGCTCTCCTTGGCCAGCGGCGACAACCATTTGGCTAGGTTATCGGTGATCGGCGCCAAGCGCGTCCCGGCGCAGCGCGCCTTGCGGTGGGTGACTTTGATGGTCCGCTCGTCTAACCGGACGTCCTGCCAGTCCAGAGCGACGATCTCGCTGGTGCGCAGCCCCGCGAATCCGCCGATGGCCAGACACGGCAGGAAGTCTGGTGCCGTTCCACGAGAACCAGACAGGGCTGCCGCAACGGCATCGCCCTTGGCCAGCAACCCGGAAATCCGCCGCGCCTCCCTCTGGGCGGCTTGATGATCGGCGAAGCTGCGAAGCCAGGATTCCCGCACCCGGGAGGTCAGCATCCTTTTCAAGCTTACCGCCAACCTCAGGGCCCCTCTCTCTTTACAGCGTGAACTGCTGGCCATACTCTTGTTCCCAGGCAATCCGAACCGCTTCACCATCGCCAAATACAGGATGAAATCGAGCCATCTTTTCTTCACCGGCGTTTGTCTGCTTGGCCTATCTGCACCCGCCGCCGAACGCGTCGGCCAGCGTCCCTACGAGCTTGATTGGGCCGGACGCCTCGAAGACCACTCGCCGCCCTTGGTGGACTTCGAGCACCTCGAGGGCTGGCGCGTGGAATGCCGGGGCGCAGCGGCCGCTTTCGAGCGAACGCGCGAGCAACAGATCTGGGGCAGCCACGTCGGCAAGTTGACCTACCGGGCCACCAACGGCGCGCCCGAAGTGCGTCTGGTCCCGCCTGCACCCATCGCCATTGCGGGCCCATTCGACGCCGTGTCGCTGTGGGTCTATGGCAACAACTGGGGCTGGGCGCCCGACCCGAACACGCCACAGGTGCGCCTTGCCGCGCTCTTCCAGGACGCCCAGGCGCACGAGTTTTCGGTGCCGCTCCATCACGTGGATTGGACCGAGTGGTATCTCCTGCACCAACGGCTCAGCCCGGAACAGATCGAGCGCGTGAAGTCGGGCGCCAGGTTCACGGGCCTACTGGTCACCAACGGGAAGAACCAGCAGGACCGCGTGCTGTACTTCGACAACCTGGCCGTGTTGGTCGAACGCTTCGCGCCGCTTCAGTTCGAACCGCGCCCGGAACGGGGGATCGCGATGTTCCCGGGCCAGTCCCCTGGCGCAAACACTGGACCGGGGAAATTGCCATTCCCCACCACCGCTGACACGATCCTGCCGGACAACGCTGTTCCCTCCTTCACCAACTCCCTGCAAGCGGCGTCGAGCGCGGCTTCCGGCGGCTCCGTGTTCACCTACGAGGGCAGCGATGGCCGGCTCGTTTATCGCTATCGCCCGGAAAGCGGCACTTGGAGCGACATCGTGGCGGAGTGGGAGCCCCCGCTCCCGGGCGGCGGCCGCCGGGCGGATGGTCTTGTGTTCAAGACCTGGCCCTGCACCGGCGGCGGTGTGTTCCTGGCGACCGCCGGCGGACCCGCACCGCCCGAGAAGTCGGAGCACCTTGGCACCAGGAGCGTGGGCCGAAGCGTCGAGTCTCGCTGGCGTGTGACCGCGGCCGGAGTGTCGGCGGAGGTTGTGTATCGCTACCGCGTACACGGCAAGTCGCTGGTAATCGAAGTCATGGCGCCCGGCGGCAACGTGGCGGAGGTGCGTTTCGGGCGGGCGGTGGGGTTGTCGAACCCGCGCTTGGTGACCAACCCGTTCTACCCGGCCGAGGGCGGCCGGCCGGCGGTGGTGGTCAGCGACACCGCCGCCGCGCCGCTCTTCCTGACCGGCAACGTCGATTGGTACGTCTCCAACGGCTCCGTTCTCTGGGCCGCCAACTCGGTTTCCACGAACGGCGCGGCGTACCATGGCGGCACACGGTACATTCCGCTGGCGAATGGCAAGCGAAACGATTGTTTCGAGCGCTTCATCGTCACGCTCGCCCCGCGTTACGAGGACGTGCTGCCGAACATCCCCAACCCGCCATCCCCCTGGCGGCACATCACTGGCACGCGTCTTTGGCGGGCGCATGGCGCTGGAGACCGCGAGCAGGACCGACGCCATTGGGAAGAGGTGCACCGCTACGGCATGACCCAGATGGTGGTCACCGATCACGAGACCATGTGGCGTGACGGGGGCGAGAGCTTCACCTTCCGAACCAAAGCCGCGCCCGGCAAGGGCGGCGACGCCGGGGCCCGCGATTACTCCGGTTTCATGCAGGACACGCTCGGGTTCGTGTATGGGCCGTACAACAACTACACCGACTTCGCGCCGGTGAACGAGTTCTGGAATGCCGACATGGTGTCGCGCGACCCGCACAACCAGCTTCAGCATGCCTGGATGCGCTGTTACGCGCCCAAACCGGCCCGGGCCGTGGAGTACTGCGCCCGGTTGGCGCCGCGGATTCAGGAGAAGTTTAGGTTCAGCACCGCCTACTGCGACGTTCACACCGCGGTCGCGCCGTGGCACCGCGTGGACTACGACCCGCGCGTGCCCGGAGCGGGCACCTTCGCCGCCGTGTTCTACGCCTACGGGGAGATCATGCTGCACCAGAAGAACGCCTGGGATGGCCCCGTGTATTCCGAAGGCAACTACCACTGCTTCTACATGGGCCTCACCGACGGCAACTACGGCCAGGACCAAAGCTACCGTCCCGCGGAGAATCCCTGGCTGGTCGATTTTGACCTGCGCAAGATGCACGACCTGGGCTGCAACTTCGGCATGGGCAACCCCGACATGTTCTACGCCAGTCAGCGCGGTTGGATGAACGATACGAACTGGCTCGACCATTTCCTTGCGGCCACGGTGGCCTTTGGGCACCCCGGCTTTCTCGTCATGGAAGGCGGCACGGGGAACGCGCTCCGCAGCTACTTCATGCTCCAGCAACTGCACAGCCGCTACTGCCTCACCAATGTGGCGGAGATTCGGTACGCCACCGCGGACGGACGCCTCCTCAACACCAGCCAGGCCGTGGCCAGCGGCGAGTTCAGGCGCTCTCAGGTCGTAGCCCGCTACGCCGACGGCACCATCACTGCCGCCAACGGGAGCAAGACGGAGCGGCTGATCGCTCGTGCGTTCGGGCACGATCTGGACCTGCCCCCCAACGGCTACGCGGGGTGGACCGAGGATGGCGCCGTGGAAGTCCTCAGCAGCGATCCCGCCGGTCATCGAGCCGACTATGCCATCACCCCGGCCTATCTCTACGTGGATGGACGCGGGCGTTTCACGCGCTTCGCCAAAGCTGCAGGCAATGGCCAGGCGGTTTGCCGCCTCCTCCCAGACGGACAGCACGAGTTGATCCCATTCGGCGAACCGGAATGTGGTTTCGCGGTTCAGGCCGCACAGGCGGTGGCCTTGGACAGGCACGGAAAGGAACTCGGCCCCGCTCAGGTGCGATGCGCCCGCGGATTGACCTACGTCGTGCCCGTGAAAGGAGCCTTCAGCTACCGTCTGAGCGGCGGAGCGAGCCACAATGAGGTTCTGAGCTGCCAGCGCGACGAGGTGGTGGCCAGCGAGCACGTCACCGTGCGCGGGCAGACCATACACGAGATCACGATCCCTGCAGACGCTCGGCCGGGAGCGCGGCTGTGGTTCGAGTTGGAGGGAGCCTGGATCGACTTCACCGTCGTACCGTTGGCGGAACTGTCGGCCGCACTGGATGGAAATGACCTGCTGGTCACGACGACGAGCAGCGTCCCACGCTCAGGCGGATTCACCCTGCGCGCAGGCGCCTTCGAGCAGCGGCTTCAACTCGAGAAGGACCAGCCACTGCCCACGCGGATCAGCCTGGGGACGCCAGCCAACGAGTCCGCGGAAATCCTGGACCTGTCGCTGCGCGCGGGCGACGCGGTTGAACGGCGTGAAATCGGGCTTCGCACCGTGCGCGCGGTGCGCACCCTGGTGCCCTGGCCTTCCAAGCACACCGGCGGCATGTGCAGGCGTGGCGGGCACGAAACCGCCGAGTTCGGGACCAGCGGCACCGTGGTCACGCTTCGCCCCGCTCGCTGCGGGGAGGCCGAGAAGAACGCGCTGTTTATGCACCCGCCGTGGCAGGGGGGCGTCGGTTACGGCTACGCGGTGTTCGATCCCATCCAACTGCCCGCCGCACCTTCGGCCGCATTCCGTGCCAACCTGGGCAAGGAAGACGGCAGTGATCCCGGCGACGGCATCTTGTTCAAGCTCGTGGTGCTCGACGTTTCCGGCGAGGAGACTCTGGCAGGCCAAGCCACGGTGAGCCGCCATGAATGGCAGCCGTTCGAGGCGGACCTCTCGCACTGGGCCGGAAAGCAAGTTCGCCTGAAGCTCGTGGCCGATGCCGGGGCCGGCGACAACTCGGTGGGTGACTGGGGCTGCTGGGCAGACCTGCGCATCGAATCGCGTGAACCCGTGCTGTCTCGCCTGCTGGAGCTTGACGTGGAGCGGGTCCGACGCCTGCCGGGACCGCACCCCATCGTCGGGCTTCGGTTGGAGGATTTGCGCTCCGCGACGAACGGCTGGCTTCACTACGAAGGCAAGGGACTGGAAGGACCGGGTCCTTACGGCACTGCGGGCTTGCTGAACGGAGTGGCGTTGGGCGACATGGCCGGGGCGCAGGGCGACGAGGTCAACGGCGTGTTTTCCGCTCCGGCGGCGGTTGCCCTTAACGCGGCGGCGATCGGGTCCTTGGGGCGGCGGAATGTCTTCACCCTGTCCAACCCCCGCCGGGATTGCTTCAGCGTGCGGCGCTTCTGGATCGAACTCGCGTTACCCGACGGACGCCGCTGCGCGAGCGACATCTCCACGGCCACCTACACTCAGCCTGGCGGCTGGAAGCACGCTGAGGGCATCCTGGTTCCTGCAGACCAAGACCTGACCCTGGAGATTTGGTTCCAGGCAGAACGGTGAAGCGAATTCTGCGTGAGGGCCCGGCTCCTTCTCGGGCGACCATTCTCTCCCTGCGCGTCAGCGCCATCGCCGCGCGGCGACCGGTGGGCTCGTCGGCGCCGTCGTTGGCCCAAGTCCTACCGACTGAGCCGCCGCGCGCCAAAAGTAACTGTTACCCGAGAGGGGGATTCGTTGCGCCAAAAG
>CAYPUR010000130.1:0-13805 GCA_964413865.1 uncultured Verrucomicrobiota bacterium | reverse complement strand
AGCCTGCATGCTGACTTCTCTTGTGAACTCCGGCTTCGCGGTGGCAAAAAGTGGTAAGAAATCCAGGCTAGAGCCATGCGCAGGGGATCCAGATGATGTTCGAGGCAAGGCCGGCCAGGACATCGTCGATCGTGACGCCCCATCCGCCCGGCAGCGCCTGGCTTTGCCGGATGGGCCAGGGCTTGAGGACATCGAGCAGACGGAAGGCAACAAAACCGGCTGCCAGGACCAGCCATCCGCGCCCCGTCACAAAGGCCTCCGGCGCCGGCATCGCGCCCGTCGCCCAGAGATGATGACCGATCCATCCGGCGAAACACAAGGGGAGCGCCGTGATCTCATCGAGCACGACCGATCCGGGATCGCGTTCCCGAAGAAGCCGCTCAGCCCGCCCGCACACAACGACCGACAAAGTCAGCCCCGCCGCAACGCCCAGTCCGTACCACCAGACGCTCCGCGTCGCGACCAACACGAGTGTCCAGGCCAGGCCGACCACCGATCCGAACGTGCCCGGGGCGACCGGCACACGCCCGACGTCGAAGCCTCGAGCCATCCACAGGACGAGAGCGTCCCCCCACTTGCGCTCACATGTCATCGAGGTAGAGCGCCCGGTTTCGCCGGAGATACAGGGCGCCGGAGGTCGCGGTCAGGACAACAGTCACATAGAGGGCGAGTTGGGTGAACGCAGGCACCCACCACTCGATCAGGCCGCGAAGCCAGGACCACCACTCGACGTGCGCGTCCAGCACAAGCAACGCAATGATCGCCACGATCTGCGAGACGGTCTTGTGTTTGCCGTAACCCTCCGCCGCCAGCACGATGCTCTTGGACGCCGCCAACAGGCGCAGGCCGGTGATCGCCAGCTCGCGCGCCACAATCAGCACCACCATCCACCCCTCGACCGTCACCGGAGCCTCCGGGTTCATCCGGCCGCGTTCGAGCAGCATGATGAACGCCGTGCAGATCAGCACCTTGTCGGCCAGCGGATCCATGAGGATGCCGAAGTTGGTGATCAGACCGCGCCGACGGGCAATCCGTCCGTCCAGGTAATCCGTGATGCCTGCGGCGCAGAAAAACACCAGGGCCAGCGTGTCGTTCAAGGGCGAGCGCGACAGCACCGCCCAGAGAAAGACCGCCGTCAGCGCAAAACGCGACACCGTGAGTTTGTTCGGCAGATTCATGCGCCTTAAGTCTTGTTCGTCCAGCGGCGGAGTCTAACGGGGCAGCTCGGCTTCGTCGAGCCTTGCGCGAGGAGCCTCCGCGGAGGGGGCGCGGCCTAGCGCGCATTTCCCGCCAACTCCTGAAGAACGCGGAGCCGATGTCATCGGAGGGTGCCCAGTGCACTGACGGTAAGGAACGATCCGAATCACGGTCAAAGATAATCACAGATTTGTGAATCAGGAGTTGACATTTCAGTTCGGTCTTACGATGGAGAGGAGATGATGCTTCTCACCAGGCTTTGCTCCAGGTTGTGCCTTCTTCAGAACTGGGGCGAGGAGCGGCCCTCGATGAATTGCTGCGGCAGAGCCAGAGGCGACCGGCTCGGTCGCCGGGATGGGCGGCCGTGTGGCGAGGGCTGCGGGAGAGTTGGGCGGAAATGCGCGAGGATCCGAGCCTGGGGTCACTGTTGTGCGGGGCGCGCGCCCTGAACAGTCTGGGGATCGCATTGGGCAGCAGCGACCTGTCGGTGCGGGAGGTGCTTCAGGACGCGACGCCGCTGGACGCGCAAGGGTTTACCCTGGGGCGACTCCAACAGATTGGCCAGCGGCACGGCGTTGCCCTGCAAGCCGCGGTGCGGGGTCCCGGTGCTGCGTGGGTGACGCCCGCCGTGGTCCGCTGGACGGAAGACCTGTGGCGCACGGTTCTCGCCGTGCAAGGGCCCGGTTTCTGGGTCGATGACCCCACGCGGGGTCGGGTTTGGATGAGCGCCGAGCACCTCGAGCAAGAGGTCTCCGGGTACTGTGTGGTGCGCAGCGGCGCACTACCCCCGGGTTGGCGGGCTGCAACTTCGGCTGAGGCGGCCCAAGTGGTCGGGCGCAGTTACGCTGGCTTGGATGGCCGAGATTATCCTGTCGATAGCTGTCGCTGTCCCGCACAAACGGAAGGCAATGGGATCGCGTCTAAATATTTGACATTGGGTTCTTTGCTGACTGAGCGGACTGAGATCCAAAGGCCCATATCGGTCCTATTGGCGGGGGTCGCACCAGGCGGTGGATTGCGGCGTACCCTGCGCACAGAGGGTTGCGCATGGAAGAGCGGCTGCCCACCGCGGCGCTCACCTTGAGCCAGGTCGACGCTTTGCTGGCCGTGCCCAACGTCGCTGATCCACTGGGCGTGCGCGATCGGGCCATGCTCGAACTGTGCTACTCCTGCGGCCTGCGCCGCTCCGAACTCTACTGCCTGGAACTGACCGACCTGAACCCCAAGCGGCGCACGCTGACCATCCGCCAGTTGCAGGAAGTCCACGCGCGTTGTCATCCGTCGGCGACGCTGCCGATCCCGCACAATCCGCAAAAACAGGCTTTCGTTCCCCCGCCGAAAGAGTAGGCTTTTGCGCGTGAAGGAGAGCGCGCAAAGTTGCATTTCTCCTTTATGTGCGCAACGACCCGGCAGCCCGACTCGACTACTTGGGGGTGAAGATCAATACACTTCCGATCAAGCTTTGCCATGGTTCTTGGAAGCACTATTGGCATTCCTACTTCGACACCGATGGGAAGACCTTCGGCTTCCAGGCTAGCCTGAGACAATGACCGTCATCAGTGAGGGCCTCGATGACCTCGGCCCTCCGAAAAGGGGAGGGTCATGGAAAACGACGATGAGCGTGTCCCGGTCAGTCGAACGGAGTGGGCAGGGAGACGCCGACGCGATACAAATCAAAATCGGTCCGATTCCTGTCATCGAGGATCAGCAGGCCGCCATTCCCATACACACCCGATTGAACCGTCTCCCACAGACCCGATCGGGGGTCCTTGGACTTCTCCAACCGATAGACTCGCAACGGCGAGGACAAAACGGCGAGGGCGGGCGAGTCAGCGAAAGTGGCCAACACGTAGATGTTGCCGGCGGCATCGACGGCCACGTCTCGACCACGTTCGTTGATTGGCCCGTCGATCAGCGAGGCGAACGCCAGACGGCCGCTGGTGTCCAGTTTCAACAGGCCAATGCCGCCGTACGCGTTGGTCGTGCTGATGGATCCCGGGGTGACGGGATAATCGGGGTCCCTGACGTAGCCGGTCATGACCGGTTCGCCGGCCGGGGTCAAAGCGAACGCCGCCCACTCCCCGTAGCCCACGTAGGTCGAATAGAGCAGGCGCTCGCCCTGGGCATCGAAGCGGGCCAGAAAGTGCATGCAACTGGCCGTTGTCCGATTGGTCTGCCATCCATCCGCGGTGATCGGGAAATCCGAAGACCACGTTTGGCCCAACACAAAGATGCTGCCATCGGGCGCGACTTCCAGTCGGTGGGCACGGTCGATCCCGCTGGCCGAGAAGAACGTGCTGAACTCCAACACGGGATCGATGACCAATGCCTGGCCCGCGTCACGATCGGGCACGGCAAAGCCTACGCAGTCCGGTCCGAGCAGCGCGTAATCGCCCTTCAGTTCTTGCCTTCGACCGCCGCTTTCCTGGTAAACCCGCGGCGGCTTCAGACGCACGGTGCCGACGGGGGTCGGCATGGCCAGCGTGCCGTCCTCCTCAATGCGCAGCGCCTCGATCCCGCCAAACCGGAGCCGGATCAGACCCGGATCGGCCCCGGGGGCGAGCACGAAGTCGAATTCCAACGCGTGCGGATTGCCATAGTAGACCAGGTCAATGCCGGGGTAAACCTCACGGTATCTCACCTTCTCGTAGGTCGGAACGCCCACCTGCGAGCGGCCGGGATGCGCCCCCAGATAGAAATTCGCATTGCCGGGCAAAGGGTTTTCTCCGGTAGCCTCGGGCGCCGCAACCGCATCGAGCAGATGCATCCGCACGACGTACACTGAGGGATCCGGAACACGAGGAGCGTCTTCACTGGGGCTGAAGACGCCTTGCCTCTGCCCCTTGGGCCCGGCAAGGACGATGTCGCACCACGGGCCGGCCAGGCGCACCGACCCGCCAGGCGCCTGCGCGATGAAATCCACTCCCGGTGCCGCCTGCCCCACGTTTGGCGCAAACCCCCATGTGCCGACACCCCAGGGTGAGCGTGTGAGGGTGCGCAGTGCCGGGCTGGTCGGAAGCGGCTTGGCCAACGCTGCCGGCGCGATTCCCGGGCATCCGAGAACCGCGGCGATGGCGCCAAGCGCCAGGGCCGACGGCCAGCGCCTGCGCACTGTGTGGGGTCGAGCGGCATCCGAGAGCGCAGTTGTCTTCATCGATTCGAGAGGTGCTGATCAGGCGTCCGGAACGGCACCTCAGTTCCCGGACCGGACGAGGCGGTAGAAGGCAGCCGAAGCGGTTGCGGGCACAGCGACCTTGTTGAAGCCGCCCTCCTGCACAGGTGTGGTCGGCACTGCGGCCCACGACGCGCCCGACCCGAGGGTGGGGGTCGAGGTCAGTGTGAACCCGGTGAACTCGACCGGCCAGGCGAGAACGATCTGGGTGCCGTCCCGGACAACCGACAGGGTCGGCGGGGTCGGCGGATTCTCGATGCCGGCAAAGACATTGGCGATTTGAGCGGGTGTGAGCGCGACGTCGAACACCGCGACTTCGTCGATGAGGCCGTCGAAGTAGCGATCCGCCACGAGACGATCCGATCCGATCCAGGAGACGGTGTCGAACGGCACGACCGGGTAGTCGCCGGCCTGGCTCCACGATTGCAGGCCGGCCTTGTCGCCGAGGTACAGAACCGCCTCGGTCGGCGCGACCGTCAGGGCCGCAAACGACCATTCGTTCGCCTTGGGAACCAGGGTCGAGGTGCCGACCATGCCGCCGTTCCAGAGGAAACCGAGCGCGCCGCCGCCAGTCGAGAAGCGCATCCCCGATCCGGTTGTGCCAGCGCACATGAAGAGCCCCGCCCGGTCGGAATTGGGCATGTAGGCGGGTTTGATCCAGCAGAGGAAGGTCACGGTGTTGCCGTTGAGGTTGAGCGCCGGGACGGTCACGGGCGAGGCGCCGGCGTTGCTGGGAAAGCCGACAGCCTTGTTGTCGCTCTCGAAGATTGCGAACCCGTCGGCGGGTGCCGGGCCGGGCTGCCCGGGCGTGTCCAGTTCGCCGCAGGTGCCATCGTATCCATTCCAGAAATCGAATGTCGGTGTCAGAACATCCGGTTCGCCCAGTCGCCAGTATGCGACGGGATCATAGCTCAGAACGGCTGCCTCAAACCCCTTGCCCGAGGGCGTCACAACGGTCAGCGTCGCCGGATTGCTGGTGACCGAACCGGCCTCATTCGAGACGACCACGCTGTAGGAACCGCTGTCCGAAACATCCAGATTGGCTATGGTGAGCGCGGACGTGGCCGCGCCGGACACGCCGTCGCCGTCCACGAGGTTCACGGCCCCCTTGCGCCACTGAAAGCCGAGGGGGGAGGTGCCCATAGCGCCGGAGCTGAAATGGGCTGTCCGGCCGGCGTACAGCGACTTGGACACGGGATCTGCCGTGATCGCCGGGGGCCCGAGGGCTTCGAGGCTCGCGGCCGGGGCGTTGAGATTGTACACGGTCAGACCGTCCACTTCCGTGTACGAGTAGACGGCGACGTGGTAGAGGACCGCCGAGAGTCCGGCCAGCGTCGCGGACGAGCCCGACCCGGCGTGGACGACGAGGTTGCCGCCGCCGATGTCAATCCCAGGGCTGTAGGCGATGCCATTCACCGGTTGGCGGGTCAGGCCTGTGACGGCATGGGCGATCACCACGCTGCCGGCGCTGCCCGTGCCGGGCGTCCATTGGGCTTGTATGGCGCCCACGCCGCTTCGGGTGAGAATCAGGTTGGCCGCCGGATCCGGCTGGCCGGTCGGAGGCGTCGCAATCTCGATGTTGAAGTTGTCAAACTCGCTCCACGGCGAGTTGTCCGAGAAACAGGCCTGGGCGATCCCGACTTCGAGGGCCAGACCGTCCATGTCGATGCGCTCGACGCTGGTAATGAGCGTCCACTCGTCGAGGGCGTGAGCCTTCTCATAGAAGAAGAAAGTGTTGCCCCTGCGCTCGAGCATGGTGAACGGCTTGGCCGGGACAGCGGTGAACGGACCGTTGGCGGTCGCGGCATTGACGACGCTGCGCACGTAATTGCCGATGCCGTATTGGTCGAAGCCGGTGAGCGCGACGTAATTCTCGCTGCCGAGGAGATCGAAGGGAACCCGGGCCATCAGGCCGGGCCAGTTGTAGGCGATGGGTTCGAAGGCGGGGCGTTGGATCGACACCTTGAAGTCGCCAGCCACCATTCGATAGAGGAAAAACCCGTCGTCCGCCGTGTTCTCCCAGTCGGTCGCCGTGCTCCGGATGCTGAGCCGGCCGGCCTTCGTGAATCCAGCATCGGCGGCCAACGTGCGTCCCGGGTTTCCACCGATGGCGCCGGTGGACGGCATATCGTCGGCGCCCAGCAGAAGCCCCTGCCAGGGCGTGCCGACAATCCCTTCGACGAGATAATCGCGCGCGACGCTGAAATCGTCGGTCACGGGCACCTTGACGATCGTGATGGGCTCACCGTCCGAGAGCCCCTGGTAACGCGCCGTGATGGTTGCGGTGCCCGCGGACAGACCGCTGACCACGCCGCCGGCTGCCACAGTGGCAACCGCCGGATCCGAAGTCTCGTAGGTGGCAGACGCACTGACGTTGAGCGTGCCGCCACCCTCGAAGGTGGCTGTCACCACAGCCTGTGCCGTATCGTCCGCGGCAACGTTCGCGTTGGCGAAGCTCACCGCGATGGCCGCGAGATCGCCCGGGGCCACCCGCGTGATCGCAGGCGGGTTGACCCGGCCATAGCGAAGGTTCGCGCCCGAGCCGGCATACGAGTACACGGCGATATGATAGGAGACGCTGGCGGTCAGACCGCTCACCGTAACGCTGCTGCCGGTTCCGGCATACACGACCACGTTGCCGTTGCCCAGGGTGTCTCCGCTGCCGAACACCGCGTTGCCGTTGTAGGCAACCCCATCGATCGGTTGACGGGTGATTGGGGCGCCCGGCCGCATGATCACCACGCTGCCGGCCGTGCCGCCGCCGGGCGTCCACGCGAGATTCAACGAGCCGCTCCCGGCGTCGGCCGCAGCCAGGCCGGTTGCGGCGGCCGGCGAGGCGGCCCCGAGGGTGTCGTTGGTGAGGCTGAACGTCTCGAATTGCACGATGGGAGAGTTGGCGCTGAAGGTGGCCTGCATGATGCCCACCTGCACCGGCAGATCGTAGAAGTCTGGCCGATCGAAAATGCAGTTCGACACCATGATCCAATCGTCGCCCTCGGCGGCCTTCTGGTAGCAAAAGAACGTGTCGCCGATCCGCTCGAGCATTAGCCAATAGAAATCCGCCCCCTCCGGATCACCCGGATTCACCTGGGTCGTGGTGTTATCCAGCGTGCTGCGCCCGTAATTGGCGAATCCGTACTCGTCGAAGCGCGTCCAGGTCACGTGACTCTCGGCCCCGTTGAACGGTTCACCCGCGCCGGTGAAGGCGCGCGCCATCAAGCCGGCCGTGTTGTACGCCACGTTGTCGTACGGGGTCGCAATGCGCACCACAGCCTGAAAATCGCCCGGAACCACCTTGTACAGGAAGAAACCGTCGTCGGTGTCAAATTCCCAGTCCGTTTGGGTCGTCCGCACGGTCAGGCGGCCCGGATTGGTCGTCTGCACATCGCATTGAAGCGTCTGGCCAGGGCCGCCGCCGATGGCGAGGTTCGTGAACTCGCCGGCGCCCAGATAGACGCCATCCCAGACAGTCCCCACCACGCCCGCGGCAAGATAGTCCTGGGCGACGTCGAAGCTGTCGGTGAGGGTTCCTGCATGGCCGAACCCGCCGAGCGCCAGTCCGGCTGCCAGTCCGATTGTCTGGTGAAGAAATGAACGGTTCATGATCTGCGCAATGGTTCAGGGGTTACGGGCTGTTGGATGATTTACGGCTAGGCTGGGGGCCGAGTCCTGTCAAGCTCAATTGAGTGCGGACCGGGCGTGCGCACGGTCAATCGATGAATTGGCCTTGGGACCTGCCGCCTCCCCAGGCGATCAGCGTTGCGGCCCCGGCAAAAGGGTGTTAGTCGTGGCGAAGATGCTCGCGTGCGCGGCGCGACAGCACCGCACGGAGTGCAGGGGAACACTGGAGCCGTTCTCTCCGCCGAGGACCGGGACCAGCCCGCAGGTGCGCCGCACGCGTATTCAAGTCACGGACTTTTTATGCGCTCGTTTCGATCTGCCACGCCATCGGTTGCCGCGTTCCTTGTCGCCTGCGCGAGTTCGATCGGACCCCAGGCCGCCGATCTGTTCCAACCCGACCCCGCCGCGCTCACCAGAGTCGCCGCACAGTTGCCGTCCGAGCCCGCCGCCTTCGGCCCGGCACTCATCCATCGGGAAGAGTGGGACAGGATCGCGAGCCGGCCTGAAATGCAGCAGCACGTCCGGCACGCGGAGGAGGAGATGCGCACCCCGCTCCCCGAACTGCCTGACGCGCTGTTCCTCGATTACTCGAAGACCGGGAACCGAAGGCGCTGCGAGACGGTGTTGTTCGCCCGGCGCGCCCGGGCGAGTTCGTTAGCCCTGGCCGAGTGCATCGAGAACCGGGGGCGTTTCCTCGAACCGCTCGAAGCCACCCTCCAGTCCATCACCCGCGAACGCACATGGGTCATGCCGGCGCACGACGGCCGGCTCGACAATTTCCATGGACGCCAGGTCACGATCGACCTCGCAGTCGCGATGTTCGCCTGGGAACTGGCGACGATCGATCGGGTCCTGGCCGCCAAGCTCTCGCCGTCCCTGCGAACCACCATGGGGCAGGAACTCGAACGCCGCGTGTTTGCCCCCTTCCGCCGCATGACGGCGGGCGAACAGGACCAATACTGGCTGCTGCACGTGCACAATTGGAATGCCGTCTGCCTGGCCGGCGTCACCGGCGCCGCGCTGACCTCGCTCGATGACCCGAAGGAGCGCGCATGGTTCGTTCTCGCAGCCGAGAAATACTCGGCCAATTTCCTCAAGGGATTCACCCCCGATGGTTATTGCAGCGAGGGCGTCGGGTATTGGAACTACGGCTTCGGCAACTACGCGGCCCTCGCGGAGGCGGTTCGGCGCGCCACCGGCGGCGGCATCGACCTGCTGGCCCGCCCGGAAGCGATCCGGCCCGCGCTCTATGGACTCCAAATCGACATTGCCGACGGCATCTGCCCCGCATTTGCGGATTGCGACGTCGATGCACGCCCCGGATCGCGCCTGGTCGGTTTGCTGCGCCGGCGCTTTGGACTGACCGACGAGCCCGCGGCCTATGCACCGCCGACGCGCGGATCGTTCCAGGCGGCCCTCATGGACCTGTTCCCCTCCCCTGCCCCGCCGATCCCGCTCAGCGAGCCGATCCCGACGGCCAGCGCGCCGCGGACGTGGTTCCCAGACGCGGGCGTTCTGATCTGTCGGCCCGGGTCGAATGCAGGGACTCGGCTGGCCGTGGCGATCAAGGGCGGCCACAACGCCGAGCACCACAATCACAATGACGTGGGAACGTTCATCGCCGTGGTGGGAGGTGTGGCCGTGCTGCCCGACATTGGATCCGAAGTCTACACGCAGCGCACGTTCAGCGGGCGACGCTACGAGAGCCAGGCCCTGAACTCGTTTGGCCACCCCGTGCCGCTGATCGCGGGCAAGATGCAGTCGCCCGGACGCCAGGCCGCCGCCCGACTGCTTGCGCTCGATCGATCCGAGGAGGGGGCCGACACAGTGGCCTTTGACCTCACTGCGGCCTACGACGTGCCCTCGCTCAGCAAGCTCACCCGCACCTGCATCTACAACCGGACCGGCTACGGATCCCTGACCGTGGTCGATGAGTTCGCCTTTTCCCAGGCCGAGACGTTCGAAACGGCCCTGATGACCTTCGGCCGATGCGAACAACCGTCCCCCCGAGTGCTGTTGATCACCGACGGCGCCGAGGCTGTCCGGGTCGACATCAGCGCGCCGGACAACATCCCTGTCGAAGTCCGCACCGAGGCCATCGGCGAGGATCTGACCGCCCGCCGCACAGCCACGCGCATCGGCCTGCGACTCAAGGAGGCCGTGCGCGACGGCAAAGTCACGGTCGTTATCACCCCCTCGAGCGCCAGCGCCCATGCGTCTCTCGATAATTTGTCCGCCCTCCCAGGGCCTGCTTCCCCTGCGCTCGAAGCGGCGGCGAAGGCCCTCGCCGACGGCCAAGGTCAAAAGGCGCGCGAGGGATTCGATGCGATCGTGCGTGACGCTTCTGCCCCTCCGTTCGTTCGCGGCCTGGCCTGGTGCGGCCTGGCTGAGCTGGCTGTTGCGGGCGAGCTGGCGGGCGACATCGGGAGTTTCCGGAAACGTCTGGCGGCGGATGCCGCGGTGCCGACGCTCTATCGGGACGCGGCTCTTCGCCGCCTGACCGAGGTGGACCGGAGCCGCAGAGACGAAGGCGATTCCGCAGGCGAGATCGTATCGGGCCGCGTGCAACTGCCGGACGTGTCTGGAGCGACAGCGCTTTTCCACATCGCGCCAAAGGGCAATGACAGCAACGACGGGACCGAGGAGGCCCCCTTTCTGACTCTGCCTCGAGCCCGCGACGCCGTGCGCGCGCTCAAGCAGTCGCGAGGCGGACGGCTGCCGTCGGGAGGCGTCGCGGTTGTCGTGCATGGCGGGATGTATGCCGTGTCGGAGACATTCGGCCTGAACGCGGAGGATTCCGGCGAACCGGATGCACCGACAGTGTACCGGGCCAAGGAAGGCGAAACGCCTGTCTTCAGCGGCGGGGTTCGCATCGCGAATTGGACACCGCTCGAAGATCCGCAGGTGCGCGAGCGGCTGGCCGCATCGACCCGCGACCGTGTGCTGGCAGCCGATCTCGGGGCGCTGGGCGTAACGGATTACGGCGATCCGACAGATCTGGGGCGCCGTCCGGAACTGTTCGTGGACGGCGTGCCGCAGACACTCGCGCGATGGCCGAACGAAGGCTTCGTCAAGACCGGGGAACTCCTCGGCCAGGACACTTTCGAGGTCTGGAACTCGATCGCAGGCTGCCGCGACGGCCGGTTCCGATACGTCGAAGACCGCCCCAGCGGGTGGGTCGGAGAGCCGGACGTGCGCCTCTACGGGTACTGGTTCTGGGACTGGTACGAGGAGTTCCAGCAAGTCGAGCGCATCGATCCGTCCCGGCGCAGTTACACGCTGGCGCGGCCCTATTCACAGTACGGATATCGGTCGGGACAGCGTTACTACGCCTTGAATGTGCTGAGCGAACTCGACCAGCCGGGCGAGTGGTATCTCGATCGCCAGGGCGGCAGGGCGTTCTGGCTGCCGCCAGAAAACCTCGATGCGGCCAAGGCTGAGGTCGTGTTGAGCGTTCTCGATCGGCCTTTCATCGCCCTGGACAACGCAAACCACGTGATCGTTCTGGGACTGTCCGTTCAGGAAGGGCGCGCCAACGGGATCCAGATCCGCGGCGGGACCAACTGTCTGGTGGCGGGTTGCACCATCCGCCGGCTGGGAGGCGAGGGTGTTGTCATCGAGGGAGGCCACCACAACGGCCTGTTCGGATGCCGCCTCGACACGCTCGGTTGCGGCGGGGCGCGCCTCGCCGGCGGCGACCGGCAGACGCTCGCGGCCGGACGGCACTTCGTCGAGAACTGCACGGTGTCAGACATCTCGCGTCTCAAGCGGACCTATACGCCTGCGGTCCACCTGGACGGATGCGGACAACGGGTGGCCCACAATCTGTTCGAGCGCATGCCATCCTCGGCCATGCGGATCGAGGGCAACGATCACCTGGTCGAGCTGAACGTGATCCGCGACGTGGTCCAGGAATCGGACGACCAGGGGGGCATCGACATGTTCGGCAACCCGCTGTACCGCGGCACCGTGATTCGCTGGAACCGGTGGAGCGACATTCGCGGCGGGACGCATAACGGCGCTGCCGGCGTGCGCCTGGACGACATGATCTCGGGGACGGTCGTGCAGGGCAACGTGTTTGAACGATGCGGCGCGGTCGCCTTCGGCGGCGTCCAAATCCACGGCGGCAAGGACAACTGGGTGGACGGCAATGTGTTCATCGACTGTTTCGCCGGGATCAGCTTTTCGCGCTGGGGCGAGAAGCGCTGGCTCGATGCCATCGCAAAGGTTATTCCCCAGGCCGCCAACCCCGCCCACGTGGCCCGCTATCCGGAACTCGCGCGGCTCGAGACCGCCCCCGACGTCAACGTTGTCACACGAAATCTGTTTGCGCGCTGTGGCCAGGTGTTCCTGCGCGACGGCAACACCCAGCAGACGGTCCTCAACGCCCGCAGCGACAAACCGCTCGCGATCGAGGCCGTGTCGAGCGCCGGTGCAACCGCCCGGGCGCCAGCCTTGCGGACGCTGTTGTTCGAGCCGATTCCGCTCTCGCGCATGGGACCGTACGAACATCCGTGGCGAGCGGAACATTCGGCATCCTCAGCGGTTCGCTGATCCTGCCTCCGACGCGTTCGGGTTCGCCGGACATTCCACCACGCAGCGCGTGATCTGATGTCCGGGCCATGGCAGGCAACGCGTTCGTGGCGTGGATTGCCGCGTGCAGGTGCATACTTGCCCCAAAAGAAGGTTGCCGAGACGGGCGAGATCCTGTAACCAGCGCTGTGGTAGGTTCCCGAGCCCGCGGAGGTTCGGTCGGAACCAATGAGAAATCCACAACTGACATTGCGCCGACTCCAGTGCTTCCCATGAAAACACTTCTCAGAGGAATTCAACCGCGCAGCGCCGCCCCTGGCGCAAGCGCCTTGCTCGCTCTCATCGCGGCCGGACTCTTTCTTGGCACCACCCCGGCACGCGCAGCCTCCGCCAAACTGGACGAGGCCCTCAGCGCCTATGACACCGCCATCACGGGCGACAGCACCGCCGCCCTGGCCAAACTCACCTCGGCCGTGACTCTCGACGGGACAGCCGGCGCGCCGTTCAATTTCGGAGCCACCTCGGGCGACACCACGATGGAATTCATCCTCGAAGGCGATCCGGTCGCCACCGGCGACTCGGGTTACCTGGCCGTCGGCGAGAACACGACCAGCAGCCTTCGTTACGATCAGTACCTGGACCAACGCCAGATGGCGTTTACCCAGATTGGCGTGGCGGACTACCTGTTCGATCCCGGCGTGCCTTCACCCACCGCCCCCACGCACATCACGTATGTCTGGAACACGATAGACCTCTCCATGACCTTGTATGTGGATGGCGTCATGGCGGGCGCCGTTTGGGGTGTCAGCGACGCCTTCGTCATGCCCGCCGGGGCCGGCTTCCTCGGCGCGAATGCCGCCGGTGGCGAGCAGATGGTCGGCACCATCTACCGCGTCACTGTGTACCCGGGCGTGCTCCCCGACGACAAGATCAAGAGCCACGCCGATGCGTTCGTGAATGCGCGCGGTCCGCTGGTCGGCATTTCTTCCTTCACGGCCACGCCCACTCAGGTCCCGGCCCAGGGCTCGACCGTGCTGAGCTGGGAAACCCAGAACGCGACCGCGCATTTCATCAACGGCGTGAGCGTGACCGGGACGAGCGTCACCCTGTCGCCCGCCGTCACCACGACGTACACGCTGGTCGCATCCAATGATGTCTCCATGGCCAGCGCGCAGGTCACCGTCCAGGTCGAACCGCCGCTGGATCCGTATGACGCGGCCATCGCGGCCGACACCGCCGCCGGCAAGGCGGCCGCCATCCTCATGGCCCGTCTTGGCATCAA
>CAYPUR010000129.1:0-13839 GCA_964413865.1 uncultured Verrucomicrobiota bacterium | reverse complement strand
GGTCCTTTGCGCTCGAGACGCGGGGTGAGAGGCCGGCAGCGGCGGTGGCGAAGGCGAGTGTCTTCGTGAATTGGCGGCGATTACAGGCTTTCATATCGACGCGGAGTCTACCGGACTTGAGTCCCCTTGGCCAGCCTGCATGCTGACTTCTCTTGTGAACTCGGGCTTCGCGGTGGCAAAAAGCGGCGAGAAATGCAGGCTAGGGGGTTTCCAGGCTGACACAGAGCGTAGGAGATTCCGGGCGAGGATTTCAGCAGCGGACGGCTGTTGCGAACGAGGGCCCCCGCGTCTGGCGTCGCGGCCCAGTCCGCGCGTTCGAAGGCCAGATCCATCCGCTCGCAGCGCTGGTCGATGAAGTCGGGGCTGAAGCCGGGGCTCTGTCGGTGTCGGAGAGGAGGACGGCCTTGAGAGGCAAGGATCGCTTGGCAGTGGGGCGCCAGCGTTTTAGAGTAGTGTCCATGACCACGATCCTGAGGCTCGTTGTGGCCTGGTTGGCGCTGGGCAGCGCCGTCATCGCGTTACGCGCGAACGACGCCCGGGTGGTCCTGCACAGCGAATCGGTGCGGCTGCGCCCGTCGGCCGTGGACCAGTTTGGAATCGAGTGGCGTCTGGAGGCCGGCACACTCGCCGACGGGACCATCAACGACGAGATTGGGGTGAGCGACGAGGGTCCCTACATGCACGCCACCGTGCTTTGGCTGACGGAGGGCATGTCCCCGCTCCCCCTCCGGCTCGAGTGTCAGATCGAGGTGCCCGACCCCGGCGACGCGAATCTCAACGGCCTGTCGGATTTCTTCGAGGTGGACCGTGCGGTCATGGAGCTGGCGTCGGTGGGCGAATTCCTCTTCGACGACGGCACGGAACTGTATCAGGGGTTGGTTGACATGACGTGGAACCGCGCGGCTGGGGAGACGGCTGGAACGTGCCAACTCCGGCTGCGCATCCTCGACTACGGAGTGGACCTGGCGTTTCTGCACACATTCGAGATCTGCGATTACCGCGGCGTGTATGTGTACGAGACCGACGGGGTCAACGTGTTCGGCGCGCTCAGCCTGGCGCGGCAGGGCGCCGACGGGATTCTGGAAGGTCCGCTCCTGTTCGATCGGCTTGACTATGTCGAGCTGGCATTCCCCGCGTTTGCCCTTGAAGACGAGCTCGAACGGCGCATCCCCTTCTACGGATCCTGGGTTCTCGACACCTCGCTTTTGCGCGGGGTGTTGCCGGGCAACTACTACACGGTTCTTTATACGGAAGACGGCTGGCCTGCCACGCCCAACGCTTTGGAGTACGAGGTCTGGAATCTGCACCTGTTCGATCCCAACGACAGCGACCGGGACGGGATTCCGGATCTGAGCGACGATCCGCCACCGCCGAGCCTCTCGATTGGCTATTCGGCCGAGAAGCTCCAGATCGAAATCCGCGCCCGACCGGGCCAGCAGGTGACGCTCGAATCCACGCCGGCGTTCGCGCCGTCGGCGTGGACGATTGTGGAGACCGTCGTGCTTGCCGGGGCCGCCCACACGTTCGAGATCGAGACGCCGTCAGGCCCGCGCTTTTGGAGGGCGCGGATCGAGTGATCCGCCCGATTACTTCACACGCCACTCGAGGATGCCGCCGGAAAGGCCCGGTTTGAGCTGCACTTCGAGGCGCAGGGCGTGGGTGCGGACCGGCTCGAACGTCATCACGTTGAAGTGGTCTTTGGCAACGGGGCCGGCCTGCGGGCCGGTGACCGGTTTCCAGCCGTTGGCGGTCTGGCAGAGCACGCGCCAGGACGCGGGCAAGCCGCATCCGCCGCCGGGCGTATCGTCGAACCAGTACACTTCAACCCCGGAAACCAGTTGCTCGGCGTCGAACTCGTACTGGACCCATTCCATCGTGCCTTTGTGGTCCCACCAGGTGAAGCGCGGGATTTCCCGGTCGTTCGAGTGTTTCGGGGCGACATCGTCCTTGAGTGCGAACACGGTGTCGCCTTCGTTGGCGTGTGAGGCTGTTGCCTTGTAGGGCCTGGTCTGCGGAGGGCTCTCCCAGGCGCGGGCCTCCGGACCGGCGCCGATCACCGGGAACGAGGCGATGCGGAGCCGGGCTGCGCCCATCGGGATGAGTGTGATCTCCTCGTCGGGTTGACTGGATTGGACCGGGCTGTCCTGGAGCAGGCCGACCAGACCAAGGTGGTCCGCCTGCCATTCAGGAATGCGGCGGCCTTTGGCCGTCAGTGCGATCGGAACTCCTGCGTGGGTGAAGGGCATGTCGGAGTCGGGCCAGGCTGTCTTGACCAGACGAAACGAACTGGCCGGGCGGGTCGGGTCGAGCACCAGGCCGTAGTTCCACGGGGTGGTGGGGTGGATTTCCGATGCAGGCCACTTCTCGGTGCCGCCCTGGCGGACGTAGCGCTCTCCGATCTTCAGCGAGTAGGTGAGCGGGCCGCGGTCGACCGACACGCTGCCGTGGTTGCGCGTCCAGGTGCGCAAGGCGACTTCCATGGGCAGGTCGAGGCGGACGGTGTCTCCGTTTTGCCACTGGCGATCGAGGCGGATGAAGCTGAGCGGGCGGGCCTCGATCGGTTCGAGGGCGCCGTTGATCCGGACCTCGGGGTTCGCGCACCAGGCCGGCACGCGCAGGTAGAGCGGAAAGGTCACGGCACGGGGTGCGGTCAGGGCAAACTCGATCCGCTCCTCGAATGGGTAGTGGGTGGTCTCGGAGACGGTGATTTCGGTGCCATCGCCGACCTTGGCGCGCACGCGGCTTGGGCCGTAAAGGGCGGCGGCCAACCCGTTGCCCGGCGTGGCCATCCAGGCGTGTTCGGCGAAATAGGGCCAGCCGTGCCCGAAGTTGTGCTGGCAGCAGCGGTGGGAATACGGGTCAAAGAGCAGCATGGCGCCGCCGTTCTGGTAACCCGGCGCCTTGTTGTGCCGGTCGGAGAGGATGAGGTTGGGAGCCGTGAGATAGCGCAGCCCTTTGAAATCGGCCAGGAGCCCGGCCGGGAGGGAATTGAACGCCACGTCCTCGCATCGATCGGCCCAGATGGGGTTGCCGGTGACAAGGAAAAGCCGCTCGTGCGAGAACATCATCTCGACCATGCCGCAGGTCTCGACGGCCTGGCGCGGGTCGTCGTAGCCGGGGCGACAGTTCTCGTCTCCGCCGAACATCCCTCCCGGGACGTGCCCGTACTGATCGCGAATGGTCCCCCAATTCCGTTCCGACGCGGCGAGGTGTTTGGGGTCTTTGGACTGGGGCCAGAAGAACGTTGGTCCGCCGAAGCCCTGGGCGAGGTTGACATTGTGCCAGTTGGGGATGGTGTCGGTCCAATTGGCGGCGCGCCGCTGGATTTTTGCGGCGAGTTCCAGGAGCCACGGTTCGCCTGTGCGATTGAAGAGCCAGTGGACGCTCCAGAGGTTGTCGGCGGCGCGGCTGGCGGCCCAGTAACCGACGAGGAATCGGTCTTCGGGCACCTTCATTTGATACTCGAAGTAGCGGCGCATGGTTTCGAACACCCGGGGATCGCCGCTGTATTCGTAGTAGGACTGGAGGCACATCAGCATGATCATGTTGGGCCACATGTCCTCGCGGCCCTTGAGATCCGTGGCGGAGCCCGTGCGCTCCTCGCCGGGGCCGAACCAGCCGTCGGGCTGCTGACTTGCGATCGCGCCTTCGATCCAGCTCCTGGCCTCACGGATTTGGCTTTGGTCTTCGATGAGATAGGCGCAATCGCCGAATCCCTTGAGCCAGTAGGGGACCTCCTCCCAGCCGTGGTCGCCGCGGCCCCGCGGATGCAGCCAGGCGTTGTTGGTTTTGTTCATGAAGCGGCTGACCTCATCGAGGTGGCCGTGGAAGCCGGCGGCCTGCAATTCGAGTTGTTTGCGCACCCACCCCTCGGGGCGGATTGCCGTGAGGGGGAGTTTGATGAACGGGCTTGGGAGAAGCGGGGGCCGGTTCCCCGCGTAGTGGACGTTGGGGTTGCCGGTGTCTGGGCGCGCCACAACCGTCGTGCTGCCAAGGGTCTGCGGCGGCGTCGCGAGGATCAGGAGCCCGAGGGCCCGCGTGCATAAGCGATTCATAGTCTTGGCGCGGGTTGTAGCAGAGAGGAGGCCCTTGCGCCAGCCTTTACCCTTGTGCGCGCAACTGGAACCGTTTCCGGCACGGAGTCTGCTCGAAACGGCGCCTTGACAGCTTGGTCCAATGGACAGAGCCGAATCACGGATGGGGCCGAGGCGTGAATCCGAGAAGAGCGCGAGATGGATTTGACAATGGCCTGGATTTGCCCGATACGAGATGGCGAGCGTCCCACTGAAAACGGGTCCAGACAGGTCCAGGAACAGAGAAAAGCGATATTGTGGCCGCGCGCGACGATTACCTTTTAGACAGCTTGGTTGAGATGGGTTACGTGACCAACGAGCAGTTGGTCCCCATCCGAACCGAGGCCGATTCGACGGGCGAAGGGGTGGTGGACACCCTTGTCACCAAGGGGGTGCTGTCCCCAACCGTTGTGGCTCAGGCGAAGGCGACGCACTTCGGGGCTGAGTTCATCCACTTGAGCGATTTGCGCCTGGCGGATGACGTGATCGCGGCGGTGCCGCGTCATGTGGCCAAGCGTTACAGCGTCGTGCCGGTGCGCAAGGACGAGAGCGGGATCGTCGTGGCGATGGTGGATCCGTCCGATCTCGACGCCCTCGATGGGCTGCAGCACGCGCTCAACAGCCCGATCATGCCGGCCGTGGCCAGCCCGGAGGACATCGAGACGGCTCTTTCGAAGTACTACGGCGGCGCCAAGGACGACTCGGTGAGCCGGATGATCCAGGACATCACCGAGGGCGAGGTCGAGGTCGGGGTGGTGGGCGGCGGCGGATCCGGGATGGACGATGGATCGACCGTGGACGCGGACGCGCCGATCATCAAGCTGGTGAATCAACTGATTGTGGATGCCTTCAAGATGCGGGCTTCGGACATCCATCTCGAACCCCTGGCGAAGCGGTTCCGCGTGCGCTACCGGATCGACGGTGTGATGCACGAAATGAAGAGCCCTCCGAAGCGCCTCCAGGCCTCGGTCATCAGCCGGCTCAAGATCCAGTCCAACATGTCGATTGCGGAACGCCGCATTCCCCAGGACGGGCGCATCCAGAGCCAGGTGGGAGGCAAGCTGATCGACCTGCGGGTTTCGTGCCTCCCCACCACGCACGGCGAAAGCATCGTCATGCGGATCCTGGACAAGGAGGGGTTGAAGCTGGGTTTGGCCGAGCTGGGCTTTTTGACCGACGACCAGCAGACGTTCGAGCAGTTGATCGGTCTGCCGGACGGCATTCTGTTGATCACGGGGCCGACCGGTTCGGGAAAGACCACCACCCTTTACGCGGTTCTGAATTACATCAACCGCCCCGACCGCAAGATCATCACCGTCGAGGATCCGGTCGAGTACGTGCTTTCGGGCATCAACCAGGTGCATGTGAACGAGACGGTGGGACTCACATTCGCGGCGGCGCTGCGATCGATGCTCCGCCAGGCTCCCAATGTGATCATGCTGGGCGAGATCCGCGACATGGAGACGGCGACCATTGCGATCAACGCGTCCCTGACCGGGCACCTGGTCTTCTCGACCCTCCACACCAACGACGCGCCGAGCGCGGTCACACGGTTGATCGACATCGGTGTCAAACCGTTCCTGGTCGCGTCGTCCTCGCGGTGCCTGATGGCCCAGCGCCTGGTGCGCAAGGTCTGCAAGCGCTGCGGGGCGCCTTACACGCCCACTGAGCAGGAACTGCGCGCCCTGAACATCGACCCCGCGCAGGCGGCCAGCGCCACGTTCAAGAAGGGGCGGGGCTGCAGCGAATGCAACAAGACGGGCTACCGCGGGCGCATGGGGATTTTTGAGATTTTCGTCATTGACGACGAGGTGCGGAAACTGATTTACGATAAGGTGTCTTCGTCCGTGCTGCGCGCACGCGCGCGGGAGGTGGGGATGCGGACGTTGCGCGAAGACGGCGCCCGCAAGGCGGTGGCGGGCCTGACCACGCCGGACGAGGTGATCAAGGCCACCGCGATGGACACGGACTGATTTATGTCGTATTCGATGTCAGATCTGTTGCAGTTGGTGGTCCAGGAAGGGGCTGCCGACCTGCACATTCGGGTTGGGGTGCCGCCGGTCATTCGCCTCCACGGCATTCTGCACAAGGTCGAAGGGCCCCCGCTGCGTCCGGAGGACACCGAGGAATTGATGCGGACGATTACGTCGGAGGAGAACGTTCAACATGTCCGGGAACGGGGGGGCGCTGACTACGGGTTTGCGTTTGGCGAACTGGCCCGCTTTCGTGTGAGCGTGTTCAAGGAGCGCGGCAACTTCGGTGTCGTGGCCCGGCAGATCCCGACCAAGCTGCTGACGCTCGAGGAGTTGGGCATTCCGGCGTCGGTGCGCGATCTGCTCTACAAGCCGCGCGGCCTGGTCCTGGTGACCGGGCCGACGGGGTCGGGCAAGACCACGTCGCTGGCCTCGATGATCAACGTCATCAACGAGGAGCGCGATGACGCCCACATCATCACGATCGAGGATCCAATCGAGTACTATCACAAGCACAAGAAGAGCGTCGTCACGCAGCGCGAGGTGAACGTGGATGTCCCGAACTTCGCCGAGGCTCTGCGGCGCGCCCTGCGGCAGGATCCGGACGTGATTCTCGTGGGCGAGTTGCGCGATCTCGAGACGATGGACGCGGCGATCACGGCGGCGGAAACGGGGCACTTGGTGTTCGGCACGCTGCACACCACCGGCGCCGCCAAGACCATCGACCGTATGGTCAACGCCTTCCCCGTGACGCAGCAGGAACAGATTCGCATCCAGATGTCCACGGTGCTGCAGGCGGTGATCTCGCAACTGCTCCTGCCCCGCTGCGACAAGCCGGGCCGGGTGGCGATCTTCGAGATCATGATCAACACCCCCTCGATCGCCGCGCTGATCCGCGACAACAAGACGTTCCGGATCGGGTCCGACATCCAGACGGGCGCCAAGCACGGCATGGTCACGCTCGACAGTTTTCTGATCGAGAAGTACCAGGCGGGGATGATCTCCCAGGAGGAGGTCATCACCAAGTCGCAAGATCCGACGACGATTCTGCAGAAGCTTCAAGAGCTGGAGGCTGGTCGCAGCCCTCAGGAGGGTGATGGGGGACAGCGTTAGTCTATGGCTGATCTCTCTTCGTATCCATTGCTGGCGCTGATACGCGAGCGCGGTCTCATTGACGACATGCAGCTCGAGGAGATCGTGGCCGAGCACGCGCGCAGCGGGCGCCCGCTCAGCCAGATCCTCGTCGACTACGGGGTGATGGACACCGACACCCAGCTCCAGATCATGGCGGAGCATCTCGGCACCGAGGTCGTCACCATCAGTGAAGGCGATCTGACGCCGGACGTGATCGAGTCGGTGCCGGCCGCCACGGCGCGCATGTACCAGTGTCTCCCGGTGGGGATCGACGGAGGCGTCGTGCGGGTGGCCCTGGCGGATCCGCTCAATCCGGCTGTGATCGACGAGCTCGGGTTCACGATCGGCAAGGAGATCCGGCTGGTTGTGGCCGATCCGGCGCAGGTCGACAAGATGATTCAGCGCCACTACGCCGCCGAGACCGAAGGCGTCAGTGACTTGCTCAAGCAGTTGGGTGCGGACGAGGAGATTGCCAAGGAGATGGCGGAGGCGTCCACGGGCCAGAGCATCGATGTGCCGAGTTTGGCCGGCGAGGCGCCGATCATCAAGTTCGTCAACCTTGTCCTGCTCCAGGCGGTGCAGGACCGGGCCAGCGACATCCATTTCGAACCGTTCGAGGACGAGTTCAAGATCCGCTATCGTGTGGACGGGGCGCTTTACGAGATGTCGCCGCCGCCCAAACACCTGGCCATTCCCGTGACCTCACGCATCAAGGTCATGGCCAACCTCGATATCTCTGAGCGGCGACTGCCTCAGGACGGGCGCATCTCGATCAATCTGGCGGGGCGCCAGGTGGACCTGCGGGTCTCGACGCTGCCGACGCAGTTCGGGGAGTCGGTGGTGCTGCGTGTGTTGGACCGCTCCGCGCTGCAGCTCGAGATCGAGAACCTCGGGTTCCCGAAGTTCATCTACGATTACGTGAATGAAGCGATCCAGCAGCCCAACGGCATTTTCGTGGTGACGGGTCCCACCGGTTGCGGCAAGACCACGACGCTCTACTCGTGCCTGAGGCGGGTCAACACCATCGATTCGAAGCTCCTGACCGTCGAGGACCCGGTCGAGTTCGACATCGAGGGAATCATGCAGGTGCCGGTCAACGAGGCGGTGGGCATGACCTTCGCCAAGGCGCTTCGTTCCTTCCTGCGGCAGGATCCGGACATCATCATGCTGGGGGAGATGCGCGATCTGGAGACCTCGCAGGTCGCCATTCAGGCTTCGCTCACGGGCCACCTTGTGCTGAGCACGCTGCACACGAACGACGCCCCCGGCGCCGTGACCCGCCTGGTCGACATGGGGGTCGAGCCGTTCCTGATCTCCTCGACGCTCCTGGCGGTGCTGGCTCAACGGCTGGTGCGAACGATCTGCAAACGGTGCCGGACGCCGTTCGAACCGACCGAGTCGCAGTTGTCCCTGCTGAACCTCTCCCCCCACGATGTCGGCGAAAAGGTCTTTTACTACGGACGAGGCTGCAAGGAATGCAACGACACCGGCTATCGCGGGCGGAAGGGCATCTTCGAGTTGATGCCTGTGGCCGACGCGATTCGCGTCCTGATCAACGAACGCGCCCCGACGGTCGTGGTGCGCCAGAAGGCGGTCGAACTGGGGATGGTCACCCTGCGCGAGGATGGGTTGCGGGGCATTTTTGACGGAGAGACGACGATCGAGGAAGTGTTGAAATACACCTAAACTGAAGGCGGTTTATGCCGAAGTTCAGCTACATCGCCATGGATTCCCGTGGCAAGGAGACAAAAGGGACACTCGACGTCTCCAACCAGAACGAAGCGATCGCCCGGCTCCGGGAGATGGGCTTCTTCCCGACCAAGGTCGTCGAGGCCGACAAGGTCAAGGAGAAGGGCGACAAGAAGAAGAAAAGCGCCCCGGCGCCGGGGGAAAAGAAGGCCAAGAAGTCGCTTAATCTCAAGATTCCCTTCCTGGGCGGCAAGGTGAAGACAAAGATCATGACGGCGTTCACGCGTCAGTTGGCGACGCTTGTGGACGCCGGGTTGCCTTTGCTGCGGGGCATGCGCGTGCTCGAGAGGCAGGAGCGGCATCCGACTCTCAAGGAGGTCCTGGGAGAAATTGGAACCTCGATCGAGGGGGGCAGCACGTTTTCCGAGGCCTTGGCGCAGCATCCGAAGATCTTCAACCGCCTATACGTCAACATGGTCAAAGCCGGCGAGCTGGGCGGCGTGCTCGAAGTCGTCCTGAACCGTTTGGCTGAGTTCATGGAGAAGGCCCAGAAGATCAAGGGCAAGGTCGTTGCCGCCATGTTCTATCCCGTGTCGGTCATGGTCGTGGCCATCGCCATTCTCGGCGTGCTGATGGTCTTCGTCGTGCCTCGGTTCGAGTCGATCTTTGCGGACATGTTGGAAGGGCGGCCCCTGCCGGGATTCACCCGGTTCGTGTTGAAACTGGCGAACCTGATCAAGGACAAGTCGTTCGTCCTTGTGGACGGTTTCCCGTATGTCTATCCCGGGCCGGTGATCTGGGCGACGGTGGCCTTTGTCATCGCTCTTAAACTCCTCCTGAAGACCAAGAAGGGGCGCTGGTACTTCGACAAGTTCAAGCTCAACATGCCGGTGCTCGGCCCCGTGATCAGCAAGGTGGCCATCTCGCGGTTCACCCGCACCCTGGGCACGCTGGTCAGCAGCGGCGTGCCAATCCTGCAGGCCCTCACCATCGTCCGGGAAACCTCCGGCAACGTCGTCGTCGGCGACGCCGTCGGCAAGATTCACGAAAGCGTCAAGGAAGGCGAGACCATCACCGCGCCACTCGACGCCGCCAACGTGTTTCCGCCCATGGTCGTCAGCATGGTCGACGTCGGCGAGCAGACCGGCGCTCTGCCCGAGATGTTGATGAAGATCGCCGACACCTACGAGGATGAAGTCGACAACGCGGTGTCCGCCATGACGTCGCTGCTCGAGCCCATCATGATCGTCTTCCTGGCCGTCATCGTGGGCAGCATCGTCATCGCCCTCTTCCTGCCGCTCATCGACCTCATCAATACACTCGGCGGCGAAGGTGAAGGCGAAGGCGACGCGGCAGACTAGCGCCTTGTGCGCTCGCTCATGCACCTGAAAGAGAGAGCGGCGCGCTCGGCGCGCGCCGTTTCCGGCCCTGGTCAGTCGCGGTGCGCGCGGAGCGCGCGCCCCACTTCGGATGCACCCGGGGTCCGCGGGCCGAGTTGGCGCGTGTCTTCTTCTCCCGTGAACGATTGTCCCGTAGCCGTCCCGCCGTCGCGGGATGACTCCGCGTCATCCCGCTCCGGCACAGACAGGAATCAGCGGCGACTCATCCCACGAAGGCGTGGGCGGCGACAAACCGGTTCATAGTCTCCCCGTGCGCATCAAATCGTGGAATGTCGGCGCCTCCCATAAACCGGCTGCCGGTGCCGTGATCCGGACCCTGCTCGCGGTGGTGTGGGTCGTCTGGATGGTCTTCGCCGTGGACGCAGCATCGTGGGTTCCACGCGAGCCGGTCGTTCTCCACGTGGCCCCCAACGGCAGCGATGCGTGGTCCGGAGGCCTGGCCAAGCCGAATCGCGCGCGGACGGATGGGCCGCTGGCCTCGCTGACCGGCGCGCGGGACAAGGTGCGCGCGTTGCGGGCCTCGGCGCAGGCGCCGATGGGACCGGTGAGCGTTCGCGTTCAGCAGGGTGTGTATTGGCTGCGGAGTTCCTTCGTGCTCGAACCGATCGACTCGGGCGCACCGGCTGCCCCCGTGGTATACGAGGCGGCGCCTCGAGCGCGGCCCGTGTTCAGCGGCGGGCGTCCGCTTGGCGGGTGGCGTCAGGAGGGGCCGGTGTGGGAGACCATTGTGCCGCAGGTGCAATCCGGGGCCTGGTATTTCCGCCAGATGTGGGTGAACGGGGAGAGGCGCCCGCGCGCCCGGGCGCCCAACGCCGGCTATTATCGCGTTGCCACGCTGTGTCCGGGGCCCCCGAGCCCGAACACCCCGCCGGTGGCGCGGGACCGATTCGGGTTCAGACCCGGCGACATCGCGCCGTGGGCGCGGCTTGGGGACGTGAACATCGTGTTGATGCATTCATGGGAGACATCGATTCACCCGCTTGGGGCTGTGGATCCGGTCTCGAATCTGGCGCGCCTGGCGGCGCCGCTCGAGGAATGGTGGACGCCGGGGTACTGGGAGGAGGCGCAGCGCTACTATGTCGAGAATGCGATCGAGTTGTTGGATCAGCCTGGCGAGTGGTACCTGAACCGCCACTCGGGAGTGCTCACCTATTGGCCTTTGCCGGGCGAACGGATCGAGACCGCTGCGGTTGTGGCGCCCGAACTGACCGAGTTGGTCCGGTTCGCCGGCGATCCCGATGCCGGGCGGTACGTCGAGAACGTGATACTGCGGGGCCTTTCCTTCCAGCACAGCGACTGGGTGCTCAATCCCAAAGGCAACAGCAGCACGCAGGCGGCCGTCGAGGTGCCGGCCGCCGTGAGCGCCAATGGCGTCCGCCGCTGCGCGATCGAGGATTGCGAGGTGGCGCGGGTGGGGACCTACGGCATCTGGTTCCGGCACGGGTGCTGCGACAGCCGCATCGAGCGCAATCATCTGTGGGACCTGGGCGCCGGCGGCATCCGCCTGGGCGAAGTGCACCGGCCCGTGACCGACGCGACCGAGTCGACGCGCAACAGCATCGACAACAATCACATTCACGACGGTGGGCACGTGTATGCGGCCGGTGTGGGCATCTGGGTGGCGCAGAGCAGCTCCAACAGGGTGTCGCACAATGACATTCACGATCTTCGGTACTCGGGTCTGAGCATCGGGTGGAATTGGGACGACGCCCCGAACCGCACCCACCACAACACCATCGAGTTCAATCACGTTCACCATCTGGTCGGCGGCGTGCTCAGCGATGCCGGTCTCATCTACTGCCTGGGGGTGTCGCCCGGCAGCGTGATTCGCGACAACGTCTTCCACGACATCACGCCTTACGAGGCTCCGCCGTTCGGATGGGGCATCTACCTCGATGCCACCTGCGGCGGGTATCTGGTCGAGAATAATCTCGTTTACCGGACTCGGAGCGGCGGGTTGATGTACAACAATGGCGGCCATGACCATGTGATCCGCAACAACATCTTTGCCCTGGGCGAGGACTACTCGATCTGGCCGTTTCACGAGAAGCGCCCCAACACATTTCGCGCGAACATCGTCTACCTCACCCAGGGCCAGCTTCTCGTCCACAGTGGGAATCGCTCGCTCGAGCAAAGGATCGAGGCCGGAGAATGCCCGGGCGATTGGGATCACAACATCTATTGGCACACCGGCGGCGCGGATGCACTGCGCTTCTATAAGCGCACGTTTGCCGAGTGGCAGGCGTTGGGTCTGGACCCGCACTCGCGGATCGTCGATCCCCTTTTTGTCGGCGCGTCGTCAGGCGATTTCCGGCTGAATCCCGGGTCGCCGGCCCTCGAATCGGGTTTTCGTCCGGTCGACACCAGCCAGGCCGGACTGTACGGCAGCCCGGCCTGGGCGGGCCAGGCCCGGCACGAGCAGTGCAAATCGAGTTGCGGATCAAAGCAGGGCTTGGCTCCGCGAGCACGCGTGTGGTAAAGAGGAGGCATCGCATGAACACCACGCGTCGCCACTTCCTCCGGATCTCGGCAGCCGCCGGGTTCGCCTGCTCGGCCATGCCGCTGTTTGGCGCAGACACGCCAGGGCGAAAATACCGCACCGCGTTGATCGGGTGCGGCTGGTGGGGCAACAACATCCTCGGAGAGGCCATGGCCTCCGGACAATGCAAGATTGTCGGCCTCTGCGATGTCGATCAACGGTTCCTGCGCGGCACGGTCGAGCGGGTGCTCAAGGAGGCGGGCGACACGGCCAAAGGCTACGGCGATTACCGGGAGTTGCTCGAACGGGAGAAGCCGGAGATCTGCATCGTTGGCACGCCTGACCACTGGCATGCACTCCAGACGATTGACGCGGTCCAGGCCGGCGCCCACGTGTACGTCGAGAAGCCCATCTGCCATACAATTCTCGAAGGCGGCGCGATGGTTCAGGCCGCGCGCAACACCGGCAAGACCGTGCAGGTCGGCACCCACAGGCGGGTCTCCCCGCACAATGTCTCCGCGCGCGCCTTCATCCGCTCGGGCAAACTGGGGAAGGTGGGCATGATCCGAGCCTTTGTCCATTACGGAGGTGGGCCCGAGCGCCCGCGCAGGAACATCGAGCCGCCGCCTGAACTGGATTGGGAGATGTGGTGCGGCCCGGCGCCGATGCGTCCGTTCAACGGCGATCCGGACAATCCGTGGAGTGGAGGCATTCACCCGCGGGGATTTCGCAACTACCTGGACTATGCGAACGGGACCCTGGGAGATTGGGGGATTCACTGGATGGACCAGGTGCTCTGGGTTACGGGCCAGAAATGGCCTCGCAGGATCTCTTCCTACGGTGGGCGTCCGATTAAAGGCCCTCCGGTCTCAACGGTCGAGGAACAGACCACCGATGCGCCAGATCACCAGGTGGCCATCTTCGAGTTCGAGGATTTCACGCTGTCCTGGGAGCACCGCCAATTCGCCGGCAATCACGCCGAGAAAGGCGAGAGTGTCGGCTGCTATTTCTATGGCACCGAGGGGACGCTCCACCTGGGGTGGAAGGACGGCTGGGTTTTCTACCCCGTCGACGCCCGCAAACCGGTCGTT
>CAYPUR010000128.1:0-13846 GCA_964413865.1 uncultured Verrucomicrobiota bacterium | reverse complement strand
GACGACGACCAACGCGACGAGCGTGACGGTGAACGGGGTGGCGGCGTCGCGGTACGGGGACGCGACGTTCGCGAAGGACGGGTTCACGCTGACCAACGGGGTGAACAGCTTCACGGCGGTGGCGCAGGACGCCTTGGGGCGGTTGGACACCAACACGGTGACGGTGAACCTGCCGGCGACGGTGAGCTTCACGTACGACGACAACGGGAACCTGCTGAGCGACGGGCGGCGGTTGCTGGGGTACGACGACGAGAACCAGTTGATCACGGTGATCGTGAGTGGATCGCCTAGGCCTTCAACCGGATCTTCCTCCACCGTTCAAGTACTATTCGCCCGGCGCAGGCGAATACGGCGACTGGATACCCGGCGACGACCTGACGGACTGTTTGATCCGTGCGAAAGAGAGGAAGGCATTGCGAGACTCTAGCATTAGGAAGCATTTGGGCCGAAAAGCTCTTGGCCCTGTGCCTGTATTTGGCAAGGGGTTCAGAGGTTGTCTGATCGACAAGGCTCTTGAAGCCCTTCACCTAGCGGAGTTTGCTCTCGGGATGGGCGAAGGAGGTGAACGTGTAAAGGAGTCCAAACTCGTGTACCAACTGGATGTTTGGGCCTGCAACGTTTGTTGGGGTGGTAATCCGGTGTTCCCGCGCCTACCAGCTAAGTAGTGGTTAGCCTCAAACGTAGGCGGAGGTCCCCATCACGAGCGTTTGTAGCTTGTCAATGCCTATGACTACAGCACCCTGCGGACGTTCCGACGCGAACGTGATGGTTAGGACGCTGGCTGCGTGTGCAACCCTGGTCCTGATCGCGATGATCGGCGCTTGGCTCCATAGGGCGCGGAGCATCGAGACAGAACTGGCGATCGAATTGGAGGTGGACTTGCGGAGCCTTGCGGCTCTCCGACCAGACGGGACACTACATCGTGCCGCAAGACTCTACGATGCGCTGTGCATCTGCATAGCGACGTCCCAAGACGACTTTAGCAGCCGGGACCTGAACGCAAGGGTGACGGCAGCACGCTCGCGGGCGATCAGCAACCTCGTTGCATCGCTCGAAACATATTCCGGAAAGCAATATGGAACGAACCTCCAAGCTTGGCAGGACTGGCTCAGCGGTCAGTCTCCCCAGGGCAGCTCGGAGAAGCCATGAGGGTCAAAGATGTCCGACCTCCTGCGAAGGACGGGTTCACACTGACCAACGGGAGATCCAATGGGGTCGCATCTGAACAGTTGACAGATCATGACTGAGCTCTGCCACCCCTGGCCCATCAGGCTCAAGGGACCGCAGCACCTCCGCCAACCGCGGCCCTGCATGGCGAACCGCCAGCTCCGTTTGCTGCCCCACGCACATGCTCGAAGGCGGGGCGGACATCCGTTACATCCAACAGTTGCTCGGTGACGAGACGCTGGAGACGACCGCATCTACACCGAGGTCACCATCCGCCAGTTGCAGGAAGTCCGGGCCCGCTGTCATCCGTCCGGACGCCCGCTTGAAGCAACGCCGACACCGCCCGCATGCGCCGCGTCCCCGGCATCCCCGGCGTCGAGGGCTGACGTTGAATCCAAACCCGAAGCATCGTATGCTGCGCACCGTGCCGATCACACTGGACCAGATCCTTGAAGAAACCGCTGGCATTTCGATCGGGAGAGGGTGCGGCGGTGGTCGGAAAGCAAGCTGACCTTCGGCAGCGCGAATTGCGTTCTGGAGTCCCTGGACCTGCCGGGCCAGTTGGGCCAAGCCGGCTTGGGAACAGAGCCGCAGCGCTTCCTCAGCGTTCGCCAACGCCTCGTCGCGCCTCGCCAGCGAGCCAAATCCCCTCCAGCAAAACCGGAATTCATTTTTGCACAGGCCGTTAGCCCCAGAACCCCCGCTTGGTTGAACAGAGAGTCCCAGGAACGCGTCTTTGGCGGCGGCGCAGCGATGGCCGGCCTGTTTTGGCGTCAAGCCTAGCCGCTTGGCCAATTCGCCGTAGATGCGTTTCAGTCGGGCGGCAAAATCAGGGCGCTGTTTGGGGTTGGCCGGCTTTGGGGCGGGCGGCGGCGACAAGAGCGCGATGATCTGTCCGCGCTTGCTGATGCCCACTGGTTCGCCCTGTTCCACCCAGGCGAGGACGCTGCCGAAGTCATGCCGCAGTTGTCTTTAACGTCGCTGTCTTCATGTGAAACAAGGATGTTTAACCGGGAAGAAATGTCAAACTCGCGGAGAATTCGATTCATAGACGATGCGGCCGGAACCAGACTGCCGAGGGTGACTCTCTGACGTTCCCCGAGAATCGTCAAATGCAGCGCTGACAGCCGACGGGTTTTCCTGGTAGTGTCGCTGAATGCAACGGCATCGCAGAGCAGCAGGATCCATCATGAACACCCGCATCCTTCAAGTTGCCCTCACCGCACTGGCGCTTGTCACCGTGACCGCAGGAGCGGCTGAGTTCTACATTTCACCCGGCGGCAAGGACACCAACCCTGGCACGAGGGCTGAGCCGTTCGCGACGCCGGCCCGAGCCGTGGCGGTGGTCCGGACACTCGTGGCGGGAGGGCTGAACCGTGACGTGCGCGTCGTGCTGCGCGGCGGCAGCTACGCGTTGGAGGCGCCGCTGGTTTTCACCCCTGCCGACTCGGGTTCCGCCGACTACGCCATCACGTACGCCGCAGCACCGGGAGAGACCGTGGTGATCAGCGGCGGTCGTCCGATCACGGGCTGGAAGCCAGGCGGCGAGTCCAAATGGACCGTCGAGTTGCCGGGCGTGAAGTCGGGCCAGTGGTTTTTCCGGCAACTGGTCGTCAATGGGCAGCGAGCCGTTCGTGCCAGATGGCCGGATGAGGACGGCGTGCTTCACATCGCCACCGTTGGCAGCGAGGTCAAGTCGTTCACGTTTGATCGGACGCTGCCATCCGAGAACCTGGGCGACCAAGACGCTGAATTGGTGGTCTATGAGAACTGGTCAGTCTCGCGCGCCCTGGTCACCAACTCGGATGAACGCCAGCTTGAGACTGCCACGGCCGTGGGTTGGATCGGCCACGGGGACATGACCACAGCCAGCCCCGGCAAACCGGCGTTCATCGAACATGCCCGTGCGGCGCTGGATCAGCCGGGCGAGTGGTGTCTGGACCGCCGCAGCGGCACCCTGACCTACCTCGCCCGCCCTGGCGAAACTCCCGCCCAGACCGCTGCTGTCGCCCCCGTTCTGACGCAGTTGGTGAAGATCGCCGGCACGAAAGAGAAACCCGTCCGCAACCTGCGGTTCGAGGGATTGCGTTTCGAGCACACGGACTTTGCGCTGCCGGCGGTCGGCTACTCGGAGATCCAGGCCGCGCACTTTGGCCCGAGCACCAAACTCCCGACTCAGGTCCAGCCGGTCGCGGTCGAGTGTGCCTATGCCGAGGATGTCCGGTTTGAACGTTGCCGCTTCGCGCACCTGAATAACTCGGGGATTGGATTTGGCCCCGGCTGTCGACGCAACATCGTCAGCGGCTGCGTGGTCGAGGACATCGGCGGCAACGGCGTGATGGTCGGCTGGAGGGGAACGGGCCGATTGCAGGGCGGAGCCGAGGGCACACTCGACGCCGATTGGGCGGACCCGGCGGATGCCCCGGCGGGCAACACGATCGCCAACTGCGTGATCCGGCGTTGCGGCGCCGACAGTCGCGGTGCCGTGGGCGTCTTCGTCGCCTTCTCCACCGACACCCGTGTGGCCCACAACCTCATCCACGACCTCCCGTACACGGGCGTGTCTGTCGGCTACCGCTGGGACACGACTCCCACCTCGCAGGCCCGATGCGTCGTCGAGTCCAATCACATCTACGACGTCATGAAGAAACTCGCGGACGGTGGAGGCGTCTACACGCTGGGATTGCAGCCGGGAACTGTTCTGCGCGGAAACCTGATCCACGACGTCCACCGCAGCGTCTTCGCCCACGGCGGCGCGCCCAACAACGGCTTCTTCATCGATCAAGGGAGCAAGGGTTTCCTGTTCGTGTCCAACGTGGTCTACAAGACCTCGGGCGAATCGGTGCGCTTGAACCAATGTCAGCCCGCGTGGCACACGTGGAAGGGGAATGCCTTCGATGGCGACGCGACCGCCGCCCGCATCGCCGAGGCCACCGCCCGCGTCGGCTTGGAGCCGGAATACCGAGCCTTGCCACCTCACCTGCAATAGGACCACGCTGGACTTTCCACTGCAAGCGGCGTGGGCGGAGGATCCTTGACTACATGCAACGCACTCTTGCCTTCCCAACATGAATGCAGTCCTGACGGACGACGGCAAGATCATGCTCCCGTCGGAGTTGCGCGACAATGCCCAACTCCAGCCTGGAGGTACGCTCGACGTTCAGTTCTACAAGGGATCGATCGTCCTGCGAAAGCACCAGCCGCTCACGCTCCACTGGCTGATCCGGAACCTGAGCGGCGCCCTCGACGAGTTGGCCCTGTTCAGCCGCGCCCTGAGCCCGGCCGAGGTCCGCGAACTCTACGACCAGGGCCGGCCGGAATTCTAACCACCGCCCCGCCTTGGCCCCCGACCCTCATGAGCTCTCGCCACCTGACCCGCACGCTCCCCGGAATCCCGGGCCTGGCCGTCCTCGCGATGCTCGGCGCCCTGGCGCAGGCGACCCCGGCGGCCGCCGCGCCCGCCCCGCAGGTGCTCTGGTATGAGAAGCCAGCGGCGAAATGGGTCGAGGCGCTCCCGGTGGGAAACGGCCGCCTCGGTGCCATGGTCTTCGGAGGCGTCCAGCAGGAACGGCTTCAGCTCAACGAAGGCACCCTCTGGGCCGGCGGTCCCTACAACCCCGTGAATCCGGAGGCGAAGGAAGCGCTGCCGCAGGTCCGCCAGCTCATCAACGAAGGCCGGTACCGCGACGCCGCCCAGCTGATCAGCGCGAAGGTCATGGCCAAGCCGCTGGCCCAGATGCCCTACCAGACTGTCGGCAACCTGCTCCTCACGTTCCCCGAATCGACAAACGTCACCGACTATCGCCGGGCGCTCAGCCTCGACACAGCCACCGCCAGCGTCCGGTACACCCTCGATGGCGTGCGCCACACGCGGGAGGTCTTCGCCAGCGCCCCGGACCGCGTGATCGTCGTGCACCTCGCCGCGGAGGCGCCGGGCAGCATCTCCTTCATCGCGGGCTTGAAGACGCCGATGACGGCGACGGTCGCAACCGAAGGCAGCGACACGCTGGTCATGCGCGGGAAGGGAGGCGACTCGGGCGGCGTCAAGGGCCAGGTCCAGTTCCAGTCCCGCGTCCGGGTCATCGCCCGGGGCGGCGAGACCACGGCCGACGGGACCACGCTTTCGGTCACCAAGGCCGACGAAGCCACCTTGCTCATCACCGCCGCCACGAGCTACCGGCGATTTGAAGATGTCAGCGGCGACCCCGAACGGCTCGCCCGGGAATCGCTGGCTGCCGCCGCCGCGAAGCCCCTGGCCGCCCTGCGCGCCGCCCACCTGGCCGATTATCAGCCTTTGTTCCGGCGCGTGACGCTGGACCTGGGTCGCAGCGAGGCGATGACGCTCCCGACGGATCTGCGAATCCAGCGTTTCGCCGGGGGCCAGGACCCGCAACTGGCGGCGCTTTACTACCAGTTTGCGCGTTACCTGCTGATCAGCTGCTCCCGCCCGGGCGGTCAGCCGGCCAACCTGCAGGGCATCTGGAACGAGAGCCTGAACCCGCCGTGGCAGAGCAAGTACACGATCAACATCAACACGGAGATGAACTACTGGCCGGCGGAGTCCGGCAACCTCGCCGAGTGCGTCGAACCCCTGATCGCGATGGTGAACGACCTCACCGTGACCGGCGCGCGGACGGCCCGCGAGATGTACGGCGCCCGCGGCTGGATGGCGCATCACAACACCGATCTCTGGCGGGCCTCGGCACCCATCGACGGGCCCAACTGGGGCATGTGGCCGTGCGGCGGGGCCTGGCTGTGCCTGCATCTCTGGGACCGCTACGAGTTCAGCGGCGACCGGCGGGACCTCGAACGCATCTACCCGGTGCTCAAAGGCGCCTGCGAGTTCTTCCTCGACACGCTGCAGGAAGAGCCGAAGCACTCCTGGCTCGTCACCAACCCCTCCCTTTCGCCCGAGAACGGGCATCCCTTGGGCGCCGCGGTCTGCGCCGGACCGGCGATGGACCAGCAAATCCTGCGCGATCTGTTTGCCCACACGCTCCAGGCCGCCGGGACGCTCGGGGTGGACGAGGACTTCCGGAAACAGTTGTCGGACGCCCGCGCGCGGCTCGCGCCCAACCAGGTCGGCAGCGCGGGCCAGTTGCAGGAATGGCTCGAGGACTGGGACACGCAGGCCAGGGAGCAGCAGCATCGCCATGTGTCCCATCTCTACGGGTTGTATCCGGGCCGTGACATCCACCGGCGCGACAACCCGGAGCTGGCGGCGGGCGTGAGGAGGTCGCTCGAGATGCGCGGGGACAAGGCCACCGGCTGGGCCACGGCCTGGCGCCTGTGTCTCTGGACGCACCTGGGCGATGGCGATCATGCATTCGAGATTCTCAAGCACCTGCTCAGCCCCGGCCTGACGTATCCCAACCTGTTCGACGCGCACCCGCCGTTCCAGATCGACGGCAACTTCGGCGGCGCGGCAGGCATCGCCGAGATGCTCGTGCAAAGCCGCCCCGGCGAGGTCGAACTCCTCCCGGCGCTGCCCAAGGCCTGGCCCACGGGCAGCGTCCACGGCCTGCGCGCCCGCGGCGGCTTCCAGGTGGACCTGGCGTGGAAGGACGGGAAGCTGGTTGAGGCCACCCTCACGGCCGTCAACGGCGGATCCACGCAGCTCCGCTACGGCGCCACGACCCGCGCCGTGACCCTGCCCCGGGGCGGGACCTATGGCTGGAACGGACAGTAACGAAGCGCCTTTCCGCCTCTGAGCTCAACCCAGCACGCACACAGGAACCCATCCCATGGCCAAGAACGGATTCGCCCTTCTCTCCGTTATGATCCCGGCCATCCAGTCGAGGTAATCGGTCCAGGCCGACCGGGAACACCGGGCGCTTGCGGGTTTGTCCACGGGCGGCGGCCAGTCCCTGAACTTCGGTCTCGCCGACCTGGACACCTTCGCGTGGGTCGGCGGGTTCTCGTCCGCGCCGAACACGAAGCCGCCCGAGCAACTCGTGCCGGACCCGGCCGCTGATCAGCCCGTGGTCCTGGCCCACCTGCGATCAGAGCGGACTGGACATCGTCGAAGAGTACGACGGGACCCTCACGGGCTTCGAGTACAAGACCGATTGGACGCTCCGCAAGGTCTATGAGATAGACCACGCGCTCCTGGAGGAAGACTTCCGCGCCTACGTCAACGGCTTCTCCCCGAACGTGGACGACATCATCGAGCACTTCGATTACCGCGCCACGATTGGCAAGATGGTGAAGAACAACCGGCTCGCCCATCCTGAATCAATACAAGGAGCTGGAGCTTGGCCCGGACAGAATCTCGCCGCTGGAGATGGGCTACATCTACGAGGAACACCTGCGTCGTGCTTCCGCCATTCGATGAACAGGAGGCCATTTGGGCGTTTGTCGATGCGAAGCTCGCGGAAGTGAAGCGAATCGCCACGCATAGCGAGACCCAAATCGCCACGCTCACCGCCTACCGGAAGTCACTGATTCACGAATGCGTCACCGGCCAGCGACGGATCACCGATTGAATGCGGTATTGCCTGGCACGGTGGTGCGTATTACCGTGACCGCATGACAACGATTTCACTCAAATTGCCGGAGCGACTGCTGGCCCGGCTGGAAAGGGAGAGCCGCGCGCGCCGGACCACGAAATCTTCCCTGGTGCGGGAATGTCTGGAAAAGCAACTGCCGGAAAAAGCCCTCCCGGTGAATTTGCCCAAGCTGCCGCCGGGGGAATCGGTTTACGACCTGGCGCTGCCGGTTTTGAAGAGAGCCTGGGCGCGGCGCGGGCGCGGCGCGCGTGACCTCGCCACCGATCGCAAATACCTGGAAGGCTTCGGGAAATGATCGCCATCGCGGACACCGGCCCGTTGGTGGCGCTCATAGATCCCGACACGAAGGAACACGAATGGGCGTGCGACCACGCGAAGGCCCTGCCCAAGCCGCTGCTCACCAGCGAGCCCGTGCTGACAGAGGCGGCGTTTTTGCTCGCCAGGGATGGCTTCGACGCGGATGAACTCTTCGCGCTGGCGGACGCCGGAGCGATCGCCGTCGGCCTCGAGTTCAATCGCGAACGCGGCGCATTGAGATCGCTCCTGCGCAAGTATCGGGGCGTTCCCATGTCGCTGGCCGACGCCACGCTGGTCCGTTTGAGTGAATTGCACCGCGACTGTCAGATCGTCACTTTCGACACCGATTTTCGCATTTATCGCCGCGGCGGCAGGAACCCCATTCCGGTGTTGATGCCGGAGGAATGAAACCGCAGCCAGCAAGACGCAGTCCGGCCATGTTATGAAGCAGGCATTGAGAGATTTGCGTGCGCTCGCCACGGAGATTGCCGCGTTGCAGGCGAAGGCGAAGGCGCTGGGACTATTTCCCCATGATCGCGAGTTGTTGGAATGCCCGGCTTGTGGGCTGATGGAGAACGTCGCGGCGGGCGGCGGGCTTTTTACCTGTCGCCCGGAATCGCTGGACGACGACACGGGCTTGCGCTTTGAGGAATTGGCCCGCGACCGTTTTCGTTGTCCGGGATGCGGCGCAACCATCCGCGAGTCCGATTCATCCGCGCCGGTTGTGCAGCAAAAGAAGGGCAAACGTCCATGCCGAAGCGGAAGAAAGCCCCGGAGTTGACGTTTCAGCAGCACATCGCGGATTACCTCGTCCGCGAGCATCATTTCCTACAAGACGCTCTGCAACCTGCGCTGCCATTTCGTGCCGCCGCCTGACGAGGAGGAGAAAGTCTATCCCAAGGGCGTTGTGGCCAAGGCGCTGATGAACATGGCGTTTCAGGACGACGGCCTCATCCAATACAACGCCGAGGTCATGCTCCGCATTTTCGAGGAGAAGGTGATGCCGATGATCGGCGAGCAGGCTGAGGGCAGTGGGCTGGCGAGGACGGCCGTTGCCCGTGTTCGTCATGCCGGTTTCTCCACGACCTTGCCATCCTGCCAGACAACCAGCGGCAGCTTCAGGGCACGGTTCTGGGCCTGGACGTTCTTGGCGGCACGCCGCAGGGCGCGCTCGGCCCGAAGCACAAAGGGTGGAGTCTTGTTCGATTTTCGAGCTTGTGCGTTTGTCTTCATGGGCAAATCACTTTTCTCAAGTCATCAATATCATGGGCGGACGAGATGGCGAACCGTTTGGCGGGAAGGCTGCGGCTGTCCCACACCGGCCAGCGCCCGGAAACCCGCAACGGTTCGCCCACCACTCACGGGACTGGTTTCCTTTTCAACGCCACCTCCCACCCAGGGTGATCAAGCCATGGACCACAACACGGCGCAGGAATTGGCAGTGTTCACGCCCGTCCGGATGCACCTGAATGTCCAAAATCCCGATCCGGGCGGAAGTGCCAGTGTCCATCCTTTACACCATTGAACCACGACCAGTAGGATGGACCACGCCATGAAATCGAACCTCTTAGTGCTGGCGCTGGCGTTCCGGTTGGCGGGTCAGGTCGGCCTGGCTCAGACCGAGCCGGCGCCGGTGGAAGACTTCAAGCCCTCCTCGCTCAACCAGCGCGGCAAGCAATACCCCCAAGTCAACTCCGAACGCCGCGTCCGGGCCCGCGTCGTCGCGCCGGACGCGCGGAGCGTGGTCTTCGACTTCCTCGGCGGCGCGAAGTATCCCCTCACCAAGGGCGACGACGGCGCCTGGACCGGCGTCACGCGGCCCCAGGACGAGGGCTTCCACTACTACCAGTTGGTCATCGACGGAGCCGGGGTCCCGGATCCCGGCACCCTGTACTTCTACGGGGGCAGCCGCTGGGGCAGCGGCCTCGAAGTCCCCGCTCACGACCAGGATTTCTACGCCCTGAACGACGTGCCGCACGGTCAGTTGCGCCAGACGCTCTACCCGTCCAAGAACGCCAACGCTGTTCTCCGCTGCTTTGTGTACACCCCGCCGGACTACGAGAAAGATCTGACCCGGCGATACCCGGTGTTGTACCTGCAGCACGGCGGGGGCGAGGACGAGACCGGCTGGGGAAACCAGGGCCACGCCGGGCTCATCATGGACAACCTGATCGCCGCGGAAAAGACTCGGCCGTTCATCATCGTGATGGCCAGCAGCTACGTCCCCGGCGCGACCGGCCCGGGTCGCCCACCGGGAACCACGGCTCCGGCGGGCGCCACCAACGCCCCGCCGGTGGGCGGACGCGGACCCGGCGGGCGCATGTTCGACTTCAGCGCCTTCACGAAGGTCCTCCTCGACGACCTCATCCCCTACATCGACGCCCATTTCCGCACGCTGACGGACCAGCCGAATCGAGCGATGGCCGGTCTCTCGATGGGCGGCATGCAGACCCGGTCCATCACCCTGGCCCACCTCGACACCTTCTCGCACATCGGGATCTTCAGCGGCGGAAGCATCGCGCCGGCGGACATCACCGACCTCGAGACCTTCAAGCAGAAGGTCAAGGTGGTGTTCGTCGGTTACGGGAGCCGGGAGCTCGGTGGCGATCGTGGCGGTCGGGGAGGCTTCGGCGGGGACCCCAAGGCGAATACGGAGGGACTCAAGGCGGCCGGGATCAACAGCTATTTCTACGTCTCCCCCGACACGGGTCACGAGTGGCAGTCCTGGCGGCGCAGCCTGCATCAGTTCGCGCCCTTGCTGTTCCGGGACAGTCCGGTCGCCATGGCCGCCGCCCAGCCGGCTGTGGCAGCAACCCCGGCAGTGGCCCCGGCTGTGGCCGCGGCCGCGGCCGTGGCGACGCCCGTCGCGCGGCCCCGAGGCGCGGGCATCACCGGCATCTGGAAGTCCGACTTCGACTCCCAGATCGGCCATCAGTACTACACGTTCACCTTCCAGCAGGACGGCGCGAAGCTCACGGGGAAGGCCAGCTCGCAGATCGAGGAGCGGAAACGCGAGGTCGAGCTGAAGGACGGCAAGGTGGATGGCGACGCGGTCTCATTTGTCGAGTTGCTGGATTTCCAGGGCAACGAGATCCGCATCACCTACACCGGCAAGCTCTCGGCCGACGGGAACCAGATCGAGTTCACCCGGGAAGTTGGGGATTTCGCCAAGGAAGAGATCGTGGCGAGGTGCAATCCGGGCGCGTCGGCGGCAGATGCGCCGGCGGCGAAGGCGATCCGCATCCGGGCGGGCAAGGATGAACCGGTCACGGATGCAGAAGGCAATGTCTGGATGGCGGACCAGGGCTTCGAGGGCGGCCAGACCATCGAGCGGCCCGACATCCAGATCGCCAACACGACGAGTCCCGACCTGTACCGGGCGGAGCGCTACAGCATGGACTCCTTCACCTGGCCGGTGCCCAACGGGAACTACACCGTGAAGCTCCATTTCGCCGAGACGTACGAGGGCATCACCGGCCCGGGCGAGCGCGTGTTCTCCTTCAACGTCCAGGGACGCGAGTTCAAGGACTTCGATGTCTGGGTGAAGGCCGGTGGATTCCTGAAGGCCTACGTGGAGGCCGTCCCAGTCGAAGTCACCGACGGCAGGATCAGGATCATGTTCACCCCGAACGTCCAGAACCCGCAGATCAACGCGATCGAGATCATTCCACAGCCGGGGGCCGGGACCACCGCAGCCGCGCCGGCCGCCGACGCGGCCGGCGGCGGAAGACGACCCGCCCCGGATCTTCGCCCGCTCCCCGAAATCCACCCACCCGTGCCAAACACGTTGCCCGGTTTGCTGGGCAAGCCGCTCCGGTGGAAATCGACGGGCGTGCTCGTCGCGCCGCAGAACGATCCCACCCACTTCCTTTACTCGGTCAAGGACCCGACCATTTTCCGTTACCAGGACAAGTGGCACGTGTACGCGACGGCCTTCATGGTCAGCGGCCCCGAGGCGGCGGAACTCCTGAATGCCGGCGTCAACCAGCCAGCCCAAGGCCAGCAGCGCGGGGGTCGGGGCGGGTGGAGCATGGTTTACTTGAACTTTGCCGACTGGAAGGACGCCCCGAACGCCAGGCTCTTCTACATGGACACCGTGCCTGGATTCGGCGGCTACAAGTGCGCCCCGGAGGTGTTCTACTTCGCGCCGCACAAGAAGTGGTACTTCATCTTCCAGACGCAGCCGCCGGCGTACTGCACCAGCGAGACGCCGGACGACCCGAAGTCCTGGAGCGCGCCGCAGCCGTTCTTCGCCCAGGGCACGCCCCTGCCGCGGCTCCCGATTGACTACCATTGCATCGGCGACGGCGAGCACATGTACCTGTTCTTCACCGGCGACGACGGGAACTTCTATCGCAGCCGGACCCCCTGCGCGGAGTTCCCCAAGGGTTTCAGCAACCCGGTGATCGCCATGCGCGGCACCCGCGCCACGGTCTTCGAGGGGAGTTTCACCTACCGGATCAAGGGCACGGAGAAGTACCTGACCTGCGTCGAGGCGTTGTCCCCGACGAGGTTCTATCGCGCCTACATCGCGGACCGGCTGGATGGTGAGTGGCATCCGGTGGCGGGACTGGACACGTTCGACCAGCCTTTTGCCGGCAGCAGCAACATGACCTTTGAGGAGGGTGTCGAGCCGTGGACGGACCAGGTCAGCCACGGCGAGATGGTCCGTGCCAGCAACGACGAGCGCATGGTTCTCGATCCCGAGAACCTGCTCTTCCTGTACCAGGGAATCTCCAACGCCGACAACCGCGGGGACTACGGCCGGCTGCCATATCGGCTCGGTCTGCTGCGCGCTGTCCAGGATTGATCCAGATGAGCATCCGCGTCTGCCTCGCCGGCTTGTGCCTGCTGACCCTGCAGTTCACGCAGGCGCAGCAGGCCAATCAGAACACCGAGGAGACGTATCCCGCGTTCTATCTCGTGAGCGGGACGACGGACACCGAGGAGACCTGGTTCAAGGTGGGGCGCGTCAACTTCATCCTCGACAAGTTCGCGTGGATCGGGTCCTACAGCGCCTATCTGACGCCCGAGGTGTTCGGCAAGTATTTCGGCCCGCTGGCCGAAACGCCAGAGACGACGAACCGGCAGCTCAAGCTGCTGTGGCTGGGCGTGGGCCGCGAGGATTTCCTGTACCGGCAGGCGGTGACGTTTGACGAATACCTCGAGGAGAAGAAGAAAAATCGCACCTGCCGGGACCGAAACTTGATACCGACAGGCCGCGCACAGCCAGGGTCCCCGGCTCATCTTCCACGCCGTAGCACCTTGGCAACGCGGACACCGAAAACCCTCAGGCCACCGCAAATCGAACAGATACTGCCGACAGGCTCCCCTCATCCGAGAACCGCTGCTCCAGTTCCAGCAGAGTTTGCGGATAGTCTTCTGGTCTCACAGCCGACCACTACAGGCGGCGTATGGTTGAGTCAAGGGAATAGCCCCATTGGATCAAACTGCATGAACGAATCTCGGCGGAGGGAAGGAACAGTTTCATGACGAACGGCCATCCATCTTCTGTTTCTCGCCCGGCTGAGCACTCGGGTTGGGCGCTGTTCGATGAGTATTACGACCGTCTGATGGCGCTGGCTCGCCAGCGCATGGAAATTGAATGGCATGCGCATCGGTTGGGCCATCTCGAATTCCTGCAATCGGATTTGCTGGAACTGCATCGAGAGTTTGGCGCGCTCTTGCGTGTGGTGTTTCGTTACAGCCTCACCGAAGCTCTCCGGGAGGAAGCGCGCTGGTACGCAGCCGTGCTCGCCAACCGAAAATCGTCGCACGACGCCTTGGGGTTGTTACTCGATAGCTGGATTGTGGCCATTCAAGGGCTCATCCAGCCACCCGAATGCAACCTCTTGGCCGCGCCCCTGAAGGCG
>CAYPUR010000127.1:7234-13905 GCA_964413865.1 uncultured Verrucomicrobiota bacterium | reverse complement strand
CATCTGGTCCGGTGGCGCTCCCGCCAAAATCGGAAGTAATTTTTGCACAGACCCTTAGCGAGGTGTCGAGTTCGTGCAACCGGGGAAGGAGGCTGCCGCGTGTGGATCGCTGCCGTGCCTCGTCGGTCTGCGAAGGCTCGCGAATCTCATGGCGATGAGCGAACGACGGATCGTCATCGTTGGCGGTGGTGCGGCCGGCTTTTTTGCCGCCATCACCTGCGCCGAGGCATGCCCGGGAACCGGGGTGATGGTGCTCGAGAAGGGCCCGTGCTTTCTGGCCAAGGTCCGGATCTCGGGCGGCGGGCGCTGCAACCTGACGCACGCCTGCTTCGATCCGCACGAACTGGCAACCCGCTATCCGCGCGGCGAACGGGCGCTGCGCGGGGCGTTTCACAGATTTCAGCCCCTCGACACGATCGCCTGGTTCGAAGGCCGCGGTGTGAGACTCAAGACCCAGGCGGACGGATGCCTTTTCCCGGCGACCGATTCTTCGCAGACGATCATCGATTGTTTGCTGACCGCGGCACGGAATGCCGGGGTTGTGCGGCGGGCTCACTGCCCCGTTGAGGCGGCCGCCCGCCGTCCTGATGGAGGTTTTGTCTTGAGACTGTCGGACGGCAAGACACTCGGCTGCGATCGTCTCCTCTTGGCCGTCGGCGGCTGCCGCGTGCCGGCACTCGGGCAATTGGCGGTCGCATTTGGGCACACGCTGGAGCCGCCCGTGCCGTCCCTGTTCGCATTCAACGTCGAGGAGTCCTGGATCCGCGACCTGGCCGGAGTGGTCATTGAGACAGTGGAGGCCTCGGTCGCGAGTCACGGCCTCTGCGAACGCGGCACGATGCTCTTCACCCACTGGGGATTGAGCGGGCCGGTCATCCTCCGGCTGTCGGCCTGGGGCGCGCGTGTTCTTCACGGACTGGATTACCGGTTTACCCTGCACGTGAACTGGCTGCCGTCGCTGAGCTTCGAGACGATCGTGACGCAACTTCGGGCCCGGCGGCAGACCCAACCGGCGCGCCGGGTGGTGAACAGCCCGATCCCGCCGCTGCCGGGACGTTTATGGGAGACGCTGGCGCTCACCGCCGGCGTTTCGCGGGAGACGCGGTGGACCGAGCTTTCGCGTGCCGCCATCCATCAGCTCGCACAGCGGCTGATCCGGAGCGAAGTGGCCGTCAGCGGCAAGAGCCTGAACAGAGATGAGTTCGTCACATGTGGCGGGGTGCGCCTGAGCGAGGTGGATTTCGAGACGATGGAGAGCCGACACGCGCCCGGCCTGCATTTTGCCGGGGAAATGCTCGACATCGACGGCATCACTGGCGGCTTTAACCTACAGGCCGCCTGGACGACCGGTTGGCTGGCGGGCCGGGCCATGGCAAGATTGCGCCCAGCAAGGGAACCAAGAGCCTCGAGTCGGTTCTGACAATTCATGATCGCCCTTGGGCGCCCCCCCCCAATCCAAGAGTCATTTGTAGAACAGGGAGTTTTCGTTTACAATGCGGCGCATCTGAAATTGGGAACACGATGAACGCGCCGTTCCGAACGTTGTTGGCCTGCTTCGCCGCGTGGGCGATTCATGCCGATCCGCCCCAACCCGCCATGAACACCCAGCCGCCTTCGCCAATCCCATCCGCATCCGAGTACGCCACGCTGGGGGGCGGATGTTTCTGGTGCATTGAAGCCGTGTTCGAGCGTGTGCCCGGCGTGAAATCGGTGGTGAGCGGCTACGCCGGCGGCCACACGGAGAACCCGACCTACAAGGCTGTGTGCGCCGGGGACACCGGGCATGCGGAGGTTGTGCAGATCCAGTTCGATCCGCGAACCATCACGTACGAGCAAGTGCTCGACCTGTTCTGGCAGGCGCACGATCCGACCACGCTCAACCGGCAGGGACCCGACGTGGGGACCCAGTATCGCTCGGTGATTTTCTATCACGACGAGTCCCAGCGTGTGGCGGCCGAGACATCCAAGGCGGCGGCCGGCAAACAGTTCGCGCGCCCGATCGTGACGGAAATCCAGGCCCTCCCGCGATTCCATCGCGCCGAGGGGTATCATCAGGATTACTATCGCAACAATCCGAACCAGCCTTACTGTCGGATGATCATCCGACCCAAACTCGACAAGCTCAAGAAGGGGATGTGAAGGGGCTCCCCATGAACCGTCTGGTTGAGAGTTGAGCGTTGAATGTTGAGCGTTGAACGTTTCAGGTTCATGGTCCTCATGCGCATTCAAGTCTTGTATGTCAACGCCCTCCATGAAGCGCATGCTTGGCCTCGCGAGTTGTCATTGCACTGTGCCCGTTAGGGGCTTGCTTTTGACGCTGGCGTTGTGCCAGGCGGCGGGTCCGGACGCCCGAGCTGCGTCCGCGCCTGAGAGCGGCGGCACCAATGCTCCGCCTCTGCTTCGCGAAGCGCTCGCCGGGCCGATGCGCGACGTCGAGCACATCATCTTCTGCACGCGGTCCGAGTACGACGATCCGCACTGGTACGCCAACATCGGGTACTATTGCGACGACGAGCGGCACAAGGCGTACCCGGGCAATGGCCAACCGGACGTCAGCAAGCTCTACAAATGGAACCTGCGCACGGGGGAACTGGCGGTCCTGCTCGATCCGCAGGGCGGCTGCGTGCGGGACCCGCAGGTCCATTACGACGCCGGCAAGATCCTGTTTTCGTACCGGAAGGCGGGCACGGACTTCTTTCATCTCCACGAGATCGGTGTGGACGGGACCGGTCTGCGCCAACTCACGGACGGGGCGTTTGACGACTACGAGCCGAGCTATTTGGCGGACGGCGGCATTGCGTTCGTCTCGACCCGCTGCAAGCGGTGGGTCAACTGCTGGAAGACGCAGGTCGGGGTGCTTCATCGCTGCGCGTCGGATGGCAGCAACATCCGGTCGATCTCAGCCAATACCGAGCATGACAACACGCCCTGGCCGCTGCCGGACGGTCGGCTGCTCTTCATGCGCTGGGAATATGTCGATCGCAGCCAGGTCGAGTTTCACGGGCTCTGGACCATGAACCCCGACGGGACTTCGCCGGCGGCGTATTTCGGCAACATGCATCCGCACACCGTCATGCTCGGCGCCAAGCCGATCCCCGGCAGCGACAAAGTCGTCGCGTGCTTCTCGCCCGGACACGGGGCCAACGAACACGCGGGGATCGCGACCGTCGTTTCGCCGAAGGCCGGTCCGGACGAACCCGCGTTCGCCAAGCCGCTGCACTCGGGCCGGTGGACCAGGGATCCGTGCGGGCTGTCCGAACGCTGCTTTGTTGCTGCGCGCGACAACGAGATCGTTTTGCTCGATGGCTCGGGCGCGGTCGAGGTGCTTTATCGGCATGCGGGCGAGGGAGGGGTTCACGAGCCGCGGCCTGTTGTGGGGCGCGCGCGCGAATGTCTCATCCAGCCCCGCACGCATCCGGGGCCGGCGGCTGGCCGGATGATTCTTGCGGACGTCAATCTCGGGCGCAACCTGCCTGGCGTTGAGCGGGGTGAGATCAGGAAGCTGCTGATTCTCGAGTCGTTGCCCAAGCCGGTGAACTTCAGCGGCGGTCCGGATCTTGTGTCGTGGCTGGGCACGTTCACGCTCGAACGCGCGCTGGGCACCGTGCCGGTCGAGTCCGACGGCTCGGCCTATTTCGAGGTGCCGTCGGACCGCCAGTTGTTTTTCGTGGCGCTGGACGAGCGTGATTTGGCGGTCAAGCGGATGCAAAGCTGGTGCAATGTGCGTCCGGGCGAGGTGCTCGGCTGTGTTGGCTGCCACGAGCCCCGAACGCGCGCCCCGGCGAACCGCAAGGCGTCCGGGCTCGAGGCGATGGAGCGGGCGCCCAGCCGGATCGAGCCGTTCAACGGGTTCCCGGACGTGTTGGACTTCACCCGCGACATCCAGCCGATTCTCGATCGTCACTGCGTGTCGTGCCACGGGTACGAGCGGCGGGAGGGCGGGGTGATTCTGGCGGGCGACCTGGGTCCGGAATGGTCGCACAGCTACTTCACCTTGTTTGCGCGCCGGTTGGTGGCTGATGGGCGCAACGGCCTCGGCAACCAGCCCCCGCGCAGCATCGGCAGTTCGGCCAGCCGCCTGCTGCGATTGGCGGAGGGCGGCCATTACGACGCCATGGTGTCGCCGCAGGAGTGGCGCACGCTCTGGCTTTGGATCGAGACGGGTGCGCCCTACGCGGGAACGTATGCGGCGTTGCGCAACGAGGCGCAGCAAAACGCGGCCTCGGGCGCGCCCGGGCGCGTGTTTGCCGAAGGTCTCGAGGTCGCGCGGCAACGCTGTTACACGTGCCACAAGCCGCCGTCGGGCCGGGAGGATCCGATGGAGCTTCCGTTCTACCCGAGCGACGAGCGGATGAACCGGGCGAAGTTGGCGCGGCCCACCGCTGTGTACGAGCGTCTCGTGCAGGACAACGATCCGGCCGCGCGGCTGAGTCCGCACATCCTGCTCAACTTCACGCGTCCCGAGCACTCCCCGTTGTTGTTGGGGCCGCTGGCCAGGTCCGCCGGCGGCTTCGGCAGTTGTGGCGAGGTGTTTCGGGACACGCAGGACGGCGATTACCAGCGCTTGTTAGGCGCCATTCGCCGGGCGCGCGAGGGCATCGAGGCGCACCATTGCTTTGGCACGCCGGCTTTCAAGCCCAACCACCAGTACATCCGTGAACTGGCGCGCTTCGGAGTCTTGCCGGCGGCATTCGATTCGGCGAAAGACCCGCTCGATGTGTTCGCGGCGGACCAGGCGTATTGGCGCTCGCTGTGGCCACCGGGCGCGGGGCACTGAAATGGCAGTCGATCCCGCTCTGCGCGGCGTCGCGGTCGCGAAGCGTTTGGAGTGCGGTGCTTCAGCACCGCTTTTGGGGGGCAGTGTTCGAGGACAGTCATCGAAAAGCGCCGCTCAAGCGGACGCACTTTCCCGCGGCCGCGGGACTTCGCGCTGTCGGGCGCGTTCGTGCCAGGGCAGCTTCCGTGGAAGGCCGGCATCTCATCCGCCTCTTTCCCGTCCCGCGAGCGGCTCGAGGCTTCATCGCGGGTCTTCAACCGGCGTCTGCACCGGTGTCTGTCTTGCGCCGGGTGAGGGCACCCGGCCTATCAGGGGGAGAGTCTCGATTCGTTGTAGGCCCGGTGCCCTCACCGGGCCGGCAGAACGCCGACAACAACCAGATGCACCGTCGATTGGATTGCTCCGCAAGTTTTGCTGTCGCAAGTTTTGCTTGAGATGTGTCGAGGAAAGGGGCACTTGGACGGAAACCGATTGACCGATGAACCATCCATCCCGTTCTGGGAGACAACTTCATGGAAAGCAAAACACCTTGGCCGCGGCACGGGCTCTTCTTCACCCTCGGATTTCCCATGGCGCTTTTCCGACTTGTGCTCGTGAACAGCCTGCTCGCCCTTGGTTTGTTTGGGGCGGACAATCCCGAGGTCCGCTTCAATTGGGTGGACGCCCCGCCGCTGCCGCCGACCAACGCATTCAAGCCGTGGCCTGGCCAGCCGCCCGCGGATTGCCCCTTTCCTAAATCGGAGAGCTTCGTGGGCCTGGCCTTCACCGGACGTCATGCCGAGTATACGGGCGCCGACACCTGGTATCCATCCTGGGCGGCGGATGGGAACCTCTACTCGCCCTGGACCGACGGCAACGTGCACGGTTTGGGCTCCTCGTCCGGCGGCGAGGGGGCAGCCACCGGTCACGCCACGATACTCGGCGAGGATCCGTTGAGCCTGGTCGTCACGAACCACGGGGTCTTCAAGTCCAGCCCGCGCCCGTACGAGGGCCGTTACCCGTGCGGGAGCCTGGTGCACGAGGGTGTCTGGTACTACGGCACCTACTGCCTGCATCCGAGCGGGCGCGTCGATCGTGACGGGATCCCCTACAACTGGCCCTGGATGGGGCCCTTTGTCGGCTTTCGGTGGTCGACGGACTTCGGACGCACGTGGACGCAGACGCCGTGCACGCCGGCTGCGCCCCTGTTTGGCGAGCGCGCCCTCGAAGGTGAGCCGGTCAGGATTGGCGCGCCGCATTTCGTCGATTTTGGCCGGGCGATGGAACATTCGCCGGACGGCAGGGCCTACCTCGTCGCCCAGGGCGCCAGCGACGGCCAGAACCGCCGGTACGCCTACAACAGTTGGATCACCGCCGACCAGGTCTACTTGATCCGTGTCGCGCCGAGCGTCGAGACCATGAATGACGCGTCGAAATACGAGTTCTTCGCCGGCCGCACCGAAGAGGGCGATGCCCGCTGGACGCGCGCATTCGATCGGATCGCGCCGATTGCCGAGTGGCGCGACCACATGGGCTGCGTGACGATGACCTACAACGCGCCCCTGAAGAAGCACCTCCTTTGCGTGACCGACGGCGGCAACACCGTCTCGCGCTATCACACGTATCTTCTCGAATCCGACCGCATCACCGGCCCGTGGAAACTGGCCGCCTACCTCGAGAACTTCGGCGAGCAAGCGTACTTCGTGAACATCCCTTCCAAGTTCATCGGCGGCGACGGCCGCACGCTCTGGCTCTGCTACGCCGCGAATTTCAGCTCGGGCTGGGGAGGCGTCACCTTCAAGTCGCGCCCGCCCGGCAGCCGCTACGGGATGTGCCTGCAGGAAGTGCGGCTGCTGGCCCCCGGCGATCCCGTTCCGCCGCCCAGCGCGCTGAACAGCCCGGACAACATCGCGCC
>CAYPUR010000127.1:0-7134 GCA_964413865.1 uncultured Verrucomicrobiota bacterium | reverse complement strand
AGTTCCATGAGAAACGCGTGCGCTGGCTCATCTTTGCCATGAATGAGGTGAAACCCGGATCGCCCAACATCGGTTTGTCGGAGCTGGCTGTGTTCCGGAGCCGGTGAATCGCGCTGCCGCTACCCGACGGTTTAGCCCGCATGTCCGGAAAACTCGCCATCGTCAGCTTGGGTTGCGCCGCGGCTGCATGGATCGCCTGGCTCGGGTGGCCGCGCCCGGCCCATCGCGTCCAGGGACCGATGTCCCACGAGGTCTACGTCTGGCAGCGCGCCTGGACCGAGCCGGTCGCTGCCGCGGTGACGCAGGAAACCACCCAGTTCTCCCGCATCGTCGCGCTGGCGGCCGAGGTCCACTGGGAGAAGGGCGAGCCCAAAGTCGTTCGCGTCTCACTGGATCATGACGCGTTGCGGCAAAGCCGCCGCCCAATCGGCCTGGCGATGCGGATCGGGACGTTTCCAGGGCCCTTTGCGTCCGACGACCCCCGGGCCCGGTGGTTGGCCGGGCTCGCCGGCTCGCTGGTCGGGGAAGCCAGCGCCCATCAGCTCGAAATCGGCGAACTGCAGATCGACTTTGACTGCGCCGAATCGAAGCTGGCCGGATACGCCCTCTGGCTGGATGCGATTCGACGAGCCGTGGCGCCCCGCCCGGTCGTGATCACGGCCTTGCCGTCCTGGCTGAAGCGTTCCGCCCTGGGCCCGCTCGTCCGCGCGGCGGATGGTTTTGTGCTTCAGGTCCATTCACTCGAACGTCCGCATCGAATCGAGGATGATCCGCAGCTCTGCGATCCTCTGCTCGCGCGCAGGGCGGTCGAGCGGGCAGCGCGGCTGGGCCGGCCGTTCCGCGTCGCTCTGCCCACCTATGGCTACGTCACCGCGTTCGATCCCGGCGGCAAGTTCGTTGGCCTGAGCGCCGAAGGCCCCGCGCGGCACTGGCCGGAGGGGACTCGAACCCGGGAGGTGCGCGCGGATCCCGCCGCGTTGTCCGGGCTGATCCGGCAATGGACGAACGATCGTCCGGAGTGCATGCAAGGCGTCATCTGGTACCGGATGCCGGTTCGAGGCGATCGTCTGAACTGGACGCCGCCAACCCTGGCGGCCGTCATGGCTGGCCGCGCGCCAGAGGCCGACCTGCGCCTCCGCCTGCGCCGGGCGGACCCGCGACTGGTGGAATTGGATTTGTGCAACGTCGGCACGGCGGATCACAACGCTCCCGTGCGGATCGCGGTGCGCTGGGAAGGCGCCCGACGGGTGGCGGGAGACGCGTTCAAGGGATTCGATTTCCGGGAGAGCTCGAGCACCACACTCGAATGCTGGAGCGATTCCGGAATCGACCGCCTGCCGCCCGGCGCGGCGCGGACCGTTTGCTGGCTGCGGTTTGACCGGGAAACTGAGGTGGACGCACACTTCCAATGAATGCCCGCATCCGGACTCGTCGAGGCGCCTGGCCAGTCGGTGCACCCGCTCGACCGAGAGGCGCAGGCCGGAGACCTTCACGCAGCGCAGTCTCCGGCGCGGCGCTGGCGGCGGTCTTCGTGCTTCTCGCCGCCTGGGCTCCGCCGGCCCATGCATGCGGCCCCTTTTTCCCGAACTCCTTGCTGGCGGATCCGGACCTCGCGGCCCTTGCCGCTCCAAACGCGGTCTTCGAACTGGAACTGAAACGGATGCGGTTGGTCGAGACCAACCGTCGCGCGCGCCCGGGCAACGACTATGCCCGGGACACGCTGGCCGCCGAACTCGAGGATCTTCGCCAGGCCCTCGATCGAGCGGGTGTTTCATCCGAAGACCGGGACCGAATCGTCGCCAACCACCGTCTCGAACGCGAGAAGATCACGCTGTTCGCTCCACGGGATGCGGCTGAGGGCGAATGGAGCGGCGCGACCGCCGCCTATGAGCTGCGCCCCGCCCCGACGAACGACATCCGGATCACCCCGGACGCCATGCCTCGAATGGTGGCCGGATTGCCGGGCGAGTTTGCGGATTACTTTCGGGGGAGCCTGGCCTGGCACCTGGGCGACATTGCGGGGGCGCGAGGGCCCTGGCTGCATTTGATCGAACAGCCCGCCGCAGAGCGCCATTTCAAGTCCACCTGGGCGAGCTACATGCTGGGCAAGAGCTGGGAGGAGGAGAATCCGGAGCGCGCGATCGCCTATTTCCGAACGGTGCGCGTCCTGGCAGACGCGGGTTTTGCCGACTCGCTCGGGTTGAGCGTGGCCAGCCTGGGATGGGAAGCCCGCCTCTGCCGCCGGGCCAGGCGATTGGGCGATGCCATCGAGCTGTATCTCGAACAGTATGCGGCGGGTGACCCGTCCGCCGCGGTGTCGCTGGGCTTCGTGGCCTCGGATGCCTTGCGCGCGGGCTTTGGCGCACTCCAACCCCTGGCGCGTCGCCCGCGCGCGCAACGGGTGGTGACGGCTTACCTGATCGCCGGCGGGCATAACGCGCCCGCCATCGACATCGATTCGCCGCTCAAGGAAGGCATCCTCAAGGGCTGGGAGGTCATCTCGACCAGAATCTCCGCCGTCCCCGCTCCCAACAGGTCGTGGCACACCTATCGGGAACCGGTCCTCCTCTGGCTCGAGGCGGTCGAGAGGGCCGACGTGCGGGACGTCGAATCCGCCGAGCAACTCGCCTTGGCGGCCTACCAGGGCGGGGACATCGAGGCCGCCGAACGCTGGCTGCTGCGCGCGCGGTCAACACCGGTCACCCAGTGGTTGCGGGCCAAGCTGCTCTTGCGCCAGGGCAATACACCGGACGCCGCTGCTTTGCTCGCGGCCATCTGCCGCGAGTTTCCTCTGGACCCCTCCACTTCCGAGCCGTTGGGCGGCGAACGCCTGGCGGACAATTTGACTACACCGGCCGGCAGCTTCGCAACCGTGCCAATGAAGCAGCAGGTGATGGCCGAAGTCAGTTTGGCCCATCTGGCCCGGCGCCAATTCGTCGAGGCCCTCGACGCCCTGCTCCACTCCTCCCCAGTCTACTGGATGGACGTCGCCTACGTGGCGGAACGGGTTCTCACGCTTCCGGAGTTGATGGAGTATGTCGATCGCCATTGCCCGCCATCCGCCCCTTTGCCCCCGGGCCTCGCCCCTGCGTCCGATGCCGCGGAGCCCTCGGCGTTCGAGGCCGCCTGCGAGGCAACCCCCGAGTACCTGCCCGCCGAACGCATTCGCTATCTCCTGGCCCGGCGCCTGGTCCGGGCTAACCGCTGCGCCGATGCCCGGCGTTACTTCCCGCCGGCCTGGCTGCCGCTCTTTGACCGGTTCCTTGCCGGACGCCTCGAAGCCGATCGCAACGACCGATCCACGGAGCAGAGGGCCTGGGGGCTGCTCGAAGCGGCCCGGATGACCCGGCGCTATGGACTCGAACTGCTGGGCACCGAGGTCGAACCGGACTGGCGCATCCATGAAGGCAACTTCGAATGGGGCGTTACGCTTGCGACGCGCAGCACCCTGACCACCAACGTGCTCAGCGCTAGCACCGAGGAAATCGCGCGGGCTGAGGCGCACCGCGCCACTCCCGAACGCCGCTGGCATTACCGCCACACGGCGGCGGTCCTGGCGCACGACGCAGCCAGGCTCTTGTGCGACTCGCGTGACCCGAACATCACAGCCGCCCAACGCGCTGCAGTGCTCATGCGCGCCGCGCGCTTCACTGTCGATCACAACGTGAGCTGGGTTCCGGGTGCTGACGACAGTTCGGCGCCCGGCGAGCCGGCTCCGCCTTCGGGGGATCCGCTGGCCTTGCTCTGGAATAAGGGCTACAGCGCCTCAGCCCTCGCATGGGAGGCCGCACGCTTGCTCCCAAACAACTCGGACGACACCGCGCGCATCCTCTGCCTTGGGGGCAGGTGGATCGCGACCCTGGATCCGAACGCCGCAGACCTCTTCTACAAGGCCTTGGTGAATCGGAATCCGCGCACCGCTTTGGGAGCCGCTGCCGATAAACTGCGGTGGTTTCCCAATGTTGACCGGGACGGACGTCTGCTCCCGCCTCGTACGGATTGATCCAAAAGCGCGGCTGCGGGAGACGCCCTGTTCAAAGACCAAAGACGAGAACCGTGATCCGCCTGGTTTGCGGAATGGCGCGGCTGCGGCTTTATTGGCCTCTGTGGATACAGAGCCCATACGGACGAAATCCGGTTTCTCAATCACAGGCATGACTTGCCAGGGCTGCGCGCGCAACGCAACCGAGGCGATTCAGGGCGTTGCAGGTGTGGCCGACGCGGTCGTCGATCTGACTGCGGGCCGGGCGACAGTGTGGTGGGAACCGGGCCGGATCGCAGACCAGAGTGCCGTGGTCACCGCTGTCCAACGAGCCGGGTTCGGCGCGACGCCGCTCGCGGCCGAAAACGCCGATGGGCCGGGGACATCGAACGACCGCGCAGGCCGCGGCGCCGAGGTCTGGTCTCCGCTGGCGGGGTGGCGGTTCAACGCCGTGGTGGGCGGGGCGGTGACCCTGGTGCTGATGGTTGGCGAGTGGGTGTTGGGCCTGGGGATGACGCGATGGTTCCAGTGGCTGGCGTTCGGTCTGGCCCTGCCGGTGCAGATCGCTTGCGGATCGCGATTCTACCGGGGCGCGTTCAATCAGCTTCGGGTTGGGCAGGCCAACATGGACACGCTGGTCGCCCTGGGCTCGACCACCGCCTTCGCCTACAGCACATGGGCGCTGTTCGCAGGCGCCCCAACGCATCTGTACTTCATGGAGGCCGCGGGCATCCTGACCCTGATCAGCGTCGGGCATTGGCTCGAAGCCGCCGCCACGGCGCAAGCGTCCGCCGCACTTCGCAGCCTGGTCGAGTTGGCGCCGCCCAAGGCCCGGTGCCTGGGCGCGGACGGCGCGGAGTCGGTTGTGCCGGTGGCCAAGTTGGTGCTCGGAGACCGCATTCTGCTCGCACCAGGCGACCGTGTCCCGACCGACAGCGAGGTGATCGACGGCGTTTCCGCACTCGACGAGTCGATGTTGACCGGCGAGTCGATGCCGGTCGAGAAGAGGGCGGGCGCGAAGGTCTACGCCGGCACGCTCAACGGGACTGGGCGCTTGGTGGCGCGGGTGACGGCTCTGGGCGGAGACACCGCCCTGGCCAACATCATTGCGGTCGTCCAACGAGCCCAGAACAGCCGGGCGCAGATCCAGAAGCTCGGGGACCGGGTCAGCGCCGTGTTTGTGCCGGCTGTGGTGTTGGTCGCGATAACGACGGGTTTGTGGTGGGGGCTCGATTACGATTCCGCCCGAGAGACTGCCGGGCGGTTCATGCCCTGGTTGTGGGCGGTGACACTCCCGGCGACGCCCCTGGCGGCAGCATTCATTCATGCCGCGGCAGTCTTGATTGTCGCCTGTCCCTGCGCGATGGGCCTGGCGACTCCGGCCGCCATCATGGCCGGCGCCAACGCCGCGGCCCGGCGCGGCCTGCTGATCCGCGACGGCGCGGCGCTCGAGAAGAGCGGACGCATCACGGCCGTCCTGTTCGATAAGACCGGCACGCTGACCGAGGGAAAGGTCAGCGTGGCCGCCTTTGCGGATTTGAGAGCGGGCTCGGGACAGGATGGAACCGCGCAGACTTTAGCTGCCGGCCTCGCCGAGCCGTCGCGGCACCCGCTCAGCGTGGCGATTGCGGCTTGGGGACGCAGCCGGCCCCAGGCGACGGCGGCCGGATCAGCCAAGGCGCCGGCTCTCGATGATTGGCGCGAGATGCGCGGATGCGGAGTCGAGGCGCGCCGGGACGGAGCCGTTGTCCGGTTGGGATCGCTTCGCTGGCTGCGCGAGGGCCGGATTGATGTCACGCCGGCAACGCGATTCGCGGCCGAGTGGACAGAGCGAGGCGCGACCGTGTTGGGGGTGGCCACGGGCGGCGCATTGGACGGGGTGATGGCTTTGACGGACACGCTCAAGGCCGGAGCGGGGGATGTGGTGGCCGCGATTCGCCGTCAGGGAAACGAAGTGTACCTGGTGACAGGCGATCAGGCGGCGACGGCTGAGGCCATTGCCCGGCAGGCGGGGATCGATCCAAAACGCATTTTTGCCGAGGTCCCGCCCGAGCGGAAGGCGGAGATTGTGCGGCGTTTGCAGGACCAGGGGCAGAGGGTGGCGTTTGTGGGCGATGGAATCAACGACGCCCCGGCACTCGAACAGGCGGACCTGGGGATCGCAGTCAGCCGAGCCAGCGATGTGGCGCGCGAGGCGGCGGACATTATCCTGCTGCGTTCGGACATCGAGGCGATCCCGGAGGCGATGGGATTGGCGCGGGCGACGCTCCGCACGATCCGGCAGAATCTGTTTTGGGCCTTCTTCTACAACGCGGCGGCAGTGCCGCTGGCCGCACTCGGGTTCCTCAGTCCGCTGGTTTGCGCGGCGGCGATGGGTCTATCGGATGTTCTGGTGATCGGCAATGCGCTGCGTCTGCGCCGTTGGCGATATCGCAACTGGAATCCTTGACCCCTTCAACGCAGCTCAGGAACTTGACTCGTCTACAAGGAGTTTGATCGGTCAAGGATTCTAACTGCGCGTCAACTGGAGGCCGGTCTCGGAGAGGCTCAGGTCGACGAACCGCGCCCGCGGGTTGGGCGGGGACTCGGTCAAGGAGCGGCGCACGCGCAGGGCGGCTTCCTCGTCCTTGGCGAGCATGAGGAAGAAGCCGCCGCCGCCGGCGCCCAGGAGTTTGGCGGCCGCGAGCCAGTCGCCAACCTGGTCGAGGACGCGCTGGGTTTCGGGCGGGTTGGTGCCGGCATCAAGCTGTTGGTTCAACTGCCAACTGCGCCGGATGACCTCGCCGAGCGCGGCATAGTCGCACTGCTGGAGGGCATCGCAGGCGCGCGTTGCGTTGGCGCCGATAGCGCCGATGGTGGCCAGATGTTCCGGGGAATTGAGGAAGATGCCGCGCACGATCTCGTGGAGGATGCCTTTGGCGAGCCGGGTCACACCGGTGTAATAGAGCAGCATCAGCGTGTTGGCGTATGCGGGCTCGAACAAATGATGCGGGAGCCACCGCACTCTCGGTTTCTGCGACAGGCCCGGCGTGGTCTCGACGAGTTTGAGTCCGCGGACGATCGCCCCAGCCTGATCCTGCCAACCGCAGCCCGTGGTTAGCATTTGTTCGAGGGCGAGCGTTCTCGAGGACAGGACGTCGCGGTCCCACCCG
>CAYPUR010000126.1:0-14000 GCA_964413865.1 uncultured Verrucomicrobiota bacterium | reverse complement strand
GGGAGGCGAAAAACCCGTGCGGCGAAGCACCAGCCAATTGTGAGACACCACACTAACACGCGCGCGCGGTTCCCCTCGACCCGGAAATCTCACCCACGGACCGTCAGGAATGCCGAGACCGCCCCACTTGGTGAGATTTCCGGGTTAGGGCCGCCAGGGCAGGGCGCCGGCGTGCACGCCCCAGTCGGGATGGCTCTGGCTGCCGACGGCGTAGTACACCACCAGGATTGTCCCGTCTTTCAACGCGACCGCGCTTGGGTAGCCGCAATCGCCATTGGTCAGACGATCCACAAGCACGCGGTGCGCCGCCCATTCGAACCCTCCCCGCGCGTCACCCACGATGCCGACCAACCCGAACGGATTCCTCCGGTCGCCGGCCACCAACGCGAGCCGCCCGTCCTGCAACACCACCAGGTCCGCCGGATGCACGCGGTCCGGCGTCAACGAGATCGGGGTTGACCATGTCCGGCCGTTGTCCTTGCTCAGCGCAGTCCACACGTTCTCGCCCGGGCCGCCCGCCGCCCCGTCGTGACGCAGCGCGGCCGCCAGCGTGCCGTCGTTCAACCGGGCGAGGCTGGTCTCGTTGAAACCCTCCGCCGCAATAACACTGTGCCGGGTCCAGGTCTTGCCGTGGTCTTTCGAGCGAAAGAGCAGGCTCGAGTCGTGCCTGCCTCCCTCGATGACGCCGTAGATATTCATCATCATCGTATGGTCCGGCATGGTCAGAATGCGTCCGTAGGGGCTGCCGAACTTGAGCCCCGGCAGATCGATCGGCTCAGGTGTGGTCCAGGTCTTGCCGCCGTCCGTCGAGCGGGTGGCCAGTGTCCGCGCCTTGGCGGTCGGCGCGTTGGGCGTCCACTGCCCGGACGCGTCGTAGTAACCGCATTCCCAATAGCCCACGACGAGGGAACCGTCCGCCGCCTGCCCGAAGGCGGGGTTCCGATCGTCCAACGGACCGTCCACAACGGGCGATGGCGCGGTCCATGTGCGGCCGTCGTCCGTCGAGAACACGATGTCCAGGCGGCCTGCCAGGCCGATATGGGGCGCCCCGCCGCGCAGCACGGCCGCCAGCCGCCCGTCCGCCAAGCGCAAGGCAACCGGGAAGAAGCCCTGGTTCTTGACGACGAGGATGGCGGGGTCTGGTGTTGGCGCTGCGCCTGGCGTGGACGGCTTCGATTCGCCGGCAAGCAGGTTTCCCGGCACCGTGCAGATCAGAGCGAGCACCAGGGCTGTATAAAACGATTGGATTGTCATGGACAGGAACATAGCGCTCGAAGAATGACCGGTCACGACATTCGATCTGGTCTGTGGGGCAGGCTTGTTTCTTTGAACCGCTGAGGGCATGCCGCGGGCGTTAAGCCGGCTGCAAGCCGGCGCTCCGGGACGGCTACCGAACCACGGTTCATGGGGACTCTTGTTTGGACCGGGCAGCCAGTTGATCGGCCAGACGCGTCGGCTCGGGCAAGCGGAAGCGGAGGGCGCAGGCCAGAACGATCTCCTGCGCGCTTGGGAGGTCGATGCGATGGCCGACGCTGACATAGAGGGGGCGAATCCCGGACCGGGTTCTCAAGACCGAGCCGACGATCTCGAGGTTGTGCAGCAACGGAACCGAGGCGCCGCGCGCGCGAGCGGGTTCGGCGTGTTCGCCCACGAGGCGGCTCTTGGCGCAACCGATCGCGGGCAGGTCGCAGAGAACTCCCAGATGGCATGCAATGCCAAAGCGGCGCGGATGGGCCAGCCCTTGGCCGTCGCACATGAGCAGGTCCGGCGTGGTGCGCAGCCGACGCAGCGCCGCCAGAAGGGCCGGGGCCTCGCGAAACGAGAGCAGCCCGGGGACATACGGGAACCGCAGCGGACGCCGGGCTTCGTGCTCTTCCACCACGCGCCGCTCCGTCATGTCCCACAGGACGACCGCCCCCAGACAGAAGGCATGGTCAGCCGAGAATGCCGCATCGAGACCGGCGATGAGGCGGGGTTCTCCCCTGAACGGTTCGATCCGGACACGCGCGGCGAGGCGGTGTTGAACGGCGATCGCATGGCGGGGTGAGAGCCGCCAGGAGTGCAGTGGCGGGGGATGCTTCACGGGATCATTCACCCTGATCAGTTCCGCAAGAAACAGGCGGCTTCCGATGACCCGCCCGGTGAGGGCAACGGGCCTGCATGGTGTAGGCCGGGTCCCCTGACCCGGCGTCTTCACCGACGTCTGCCTCGCGCCGCGTGAGGGCACGCGGCCTACAACGTCGGTGTCTGTCGCCTTGTAGGCCGGGTCCCCCGACTGCGAAAGCCCCCGGAGCCATCGGCACACGCCAGTACGAGCGCGCTGCGAGGGAATGCGGGGTTCCCGCGGCCATGACGGGCCGCGGGAACCCTCGAGGTGGCAGGCCGCGAGGGCCTGTGGAGTGCGTTACGGCTTGAACAGCCGGTAGAAGGTCTTCTCGGCCGCAGGCGGGAAGTAGAACCGATAGGTGCCTTCGCTGGCGAAAGGCGTGCCCCCAACGTTGGTCCAACTGCTGGGATCGGCGATGTTGGTTGTGGACTGCAGGACATAGCCGGCCGGCAGGGTCGGCCAGGCCACTTCGACCACGGTGCCGATGCTGAGTTCAGGCGCGCCCGGATCCACACCGGGGATGACGCGATAATCCAGTTCCTCAGCAGGCACAGCTCCTCGGCTGACCATCAAGCGGTCGAGTTTGCCCACGTATGGCAGGTTGCCTGTGCCTTCGCACCCGATGGTGAACTGCGGGTCGGTGCGCGTGTAGATCACGCCATCAACGTACGCTCGGGTGTCTTTCAGAATGCCATCCACGTAGAACCGGAACTCGACACCATTCTCATGGACAACGGCGATGTGATGCCATCCGCCATCGTCCGGGATCGGGGCGTCCGAATCGCGGTCGAGGATGCCGAGGGTGGTGACGAACGCTTCGCGATCCAACACGGAGAAGGAGACTGCGCCGCCGGGGCAGTTGTTCATCCAGAGCACTGCGCGCGCCGCTTGGCTGCCGAACTTGACCCAGGCCTGGATCGTGAAGTCCCCGGCGGTGTCCGGGTTCTCGTCCCCAAACTGGATGGCGGTGGTGGGATCGGGCACGACCACACGTTGGCCTGCAACAGAGAACTCCATCGAGTAATCGCCGGCGCCGCCCGTCGGCGAGTCGGTCGAGAAGGACGGGGTCGTGAGGGTCATGTTGTACTGTTCGGACGTAATCGTCGGCCGGGCCGGGTCCTTGGCGTTCTGGAACGGCATCTCGGTCTCGTTGAAGTTATAGGCGACGAGCGTGCTGGCGAGGAGGCCCTTGGGCTCGGCCGCAACGCTGTCCAATTCCGTCTCGGTGAGCAGCGCCTTGTGCACGCGGACGCGATCGAGCGCGGCGAGAATCGGGTTGCCCAGGTTCTCGGCTCCGATGGTGAGCCAGGCATGCTGGAAAGCCCGCATCGCCCGTGTTTCAGCGATGAATTGCCCGACACCATCGAGATAGATGGTGACACCGACGCCGGGTTCGTAGGCCGCGGCGACATGATGCCAGAGGCTGTCCATCGGCAGATACCAGTCGCTGTTGACATCGACGATGCCGAACAGGGTCCAGCGGATCTGACCGCTGGTGGTCAGGCCCAGTTTGTAGGAGGCGCCATAGGCGAGAATCCCGTTGTTTGCGTCCGGGTCGGTGCCGTCCCATTTCACCCACGCCTCGACCGTGAGCGGCTCGGTGGCAACATTCAGGACGGGACCATTGCTATCGTCGGCAAGCAGGTAGCCCACGCCCCTTAACTCCACCGCGCGATCATTGGCGGCGCCCGACGGCGTGTCGGTGATGATGACGGGGAGATTGTCTGGATTCGAGGGCAAGCCCAGTGTTCCGACGAGACTGTTGACGGTGCTCGCCGTGGTTCCACCCGAGCCCTCGTTGAACTGGAAATCGGCCAGTTTGACGGGCTGAGCGCAGACTGCAGCCATTCCCACACAACCTGCTGCCAGGAGTGTCAGGGAGAACCGCCATCCGCGGGCATTCTGAGGTTTCGTGTTCATAGTTGTTAGGTCCCAGTTGCTCTTTCTCTCTTCTCGTTTTGCCGCCTGCAAGGCGGAGAACTCAGGGCGCTCTCCGCCAGCCATTGTTATCGCGAATGCCGTCCGCGCAGGCGGCGCGGGCCAGACTTCACGGCCCGGTTTCGGGACGGGCCCACGCACCTGGCAAATCGTGCCGGCCCGACGCTTTCCCATCACCGAGCAGATCGAGTTTGCAGCCGATTGACCACACAAGGCAATGCCGAATGGGTGAAATCGACGCATCTGGTTGTTGTCGGCTTTCCATCGCCCGGTGAGGGCACCGGGCCTACAACCGATGAAGACTGCCTGTAGGCCGCGTGCCCTCACGCGGCGCATACTCGATTCCCATCCACAACCTTCAGATTCACCGGGCCCAAACCGCAAGGCGCAGAGCGATGCCCTTCATCGCGCGGCTCGAACTTCGATGCGTTTGGCCTGGCCCGCATCGAGTGACACCTTGAATCCGAGCATCAACTCGACGCCCAGGGGGCGCAACGTCTCTTCGGTCCCCGCCACGCGCACTTCGTAACGGCTTGCCTTCTCGACCGCAAACCACTCGGGGAACTGGTTGATGCGCGGATAATCCACCGGCAGCTTCAGAAACTCGCGGTGGCGCGGACGGTCGAAACGGATGAGGCCGGTCCACGGTTGGTCGGCGGCGAGATGAATGAAGAGGGTCTCCCCTGAACGGACGGCGCCGACGCGCACGTCGGGGCGCCACGGATCGAGGTGCAGCCCCTGGCTCTTCCAAAGAACGTACATGATGGTCGTGCGGGCGTAGTTGCCGTCGCCGTGCCAGCCTTCGATGGTGCCGTCCGCCTGCTGGCACGCCCAGAGCAGACGCATCTGGTGATCGATCCAGGCGACTGCGGCCCGGATCGGCTCGCGGTTATAGAGATTCAGGGCGCCTTCGACGGCGTCGGCAATGCCGTCCTGGCTCTTGTCCGCCCAAGGACGTCCGTAGTACTTCGGGCCGAGGTTGGCCAGGACGTGGCGGACGGCGTCGCGATAGGCGGTGAGGCCGTCGACGAGGAAGACGGTATAGACACCGTCGTAGTTGTAGCCCCAGGTGTCGCAGAGTTGGCCGCGGTTGGCGCCGGTTTTCGGATTGAACACATGCCAAAGCAACCCGTCCTCGTTTCGCCCCACTTCGAGCAAACGGTCGTAGAGTTCCCGAACCGGCGCTTCGTAGGCGCGCTTCTTGTCGGGATGCGCATGGGCGACCGCGAAGTAGAGTTCGGAGAGGCCGCTGACGATCTCGCAGCCGTGGTCGTTGAGGCGCAGTTCATCGAAATCGCGGGTTGGGTGGCGGTCGCCCAGCAGGTAGTAATCGCCCAGCCGCAGGCCCCAATCGAGGAACTTGCGCTGGCCGGTGAACCAGAAGAGACGGGCGCAGGCCTGGAGCAGGTCGCCGTTGACCTCGACATTGAGCGTGGGGATCTTGCCAAACGGCGTGTCGACCGGCGCGTTCTTCCAAAGGTCTTCGATCAGGGCGATGGCGCGTTCGGACCATGGGCTTGGACCGAGCCACTCGGTGAGGGGGAGCAGACCGTCCTTGACGTACTCGGCGTTGTCAAAAGCCAGCCGGTCGAAGTCGAGCGTCTCGTGAGCGAACCCTTGTCTGGTGAACGAATACTGGTCGCCCAGACGGTCGAGCCGCCGAGTGACCCGTTCCTCAGTGCGCAGGATGTCGAGCATCTGGCCCTCGAACAGACCACGATCCGTCAGGGCACAGGTCAACACCATGAACGGATAATTGTCGGCCGCGGAGTCGCGTCCGTTCCAAAGATCGCGGTTCTGGCCGAGGTTGCGGGGGATCAGGCCGGTCTTTGGGTCGGCATGGGCCAGCCAGCCGTCGACAAAGCGCCGGCATCGGTAAAGACCCTCGGCGAACAGAAACGCATTGCGTTCGGCCTCGCGAAAGAACGCCGCCTCCGGCGAGGACCCTTCCGGCGCGGCCGGCGCGCGGTCCCAGAGCGTTCGCATGTCCGGGAACGCCTCGGGCGCAGCAGCAGGCGCAGCAGCAGGCGCGGCGTCGGCCGCAGACGCCGCCGGCAGACCAGCCACAAGCAGGACACCAAGGACGGAAGGGGCCAGAGCGGCTGGGAGTTTGGAGAGATGCATAATCGGTGTGCCCGGGATGCCTGAGAAAACCTGGCAGGAGCGTGGTCGGTTGGCCGATGGGGTTCAAGCCGAAACTCCCGTGAGCTTGGAGACGCAGTGCATCTGTAAGTTGTCATTGGGAATCGAGTTTGCGCCGCGTGCGGGCCTGGGTTGACGCGCACGCGCGGCTGCGGGAGAATGCGGGCGGTTCACCGCCGCCTTCTCGAGCCGCTGAACGGCGGCCTGCGATGCCTGGCGGTGCCCAAACGACGTCGTTTACAGAAGAAGAGCACCGATGACTTGTCCCGACAACTTCTCGAGTGAATCCGCCCTGGACGGCTGGTTGACTCGGCCATGCGCACGGCTCATCGAGTTCGTTCGGACTCTCTCGAGTCCGCTGGTGATCCTGGGCGCCGGGGGTAAGATGGGGCCGACGCTTGCCGTGCTGGCCCGCCGGGCGGCCGAGGCCGCGCAGCACCCGCTCGAAGTGATCGCGGCAAGCCGTTTCAGCGATCCGCGCATCCGGGTCTGGCTCGAAGAAAGAGGTGTTCGGACGTGCCCTGTCGATCTGCTCGAAGCCGACGGCGTGCGGCGTCTGCCGGATGCGCAGAACGTGGTGTACATGGTTGGATTGAAGTTCGGCACGTCCCAGGCGCCGGCGCTGACCTGGGCGGTCAACACCCTCCTGCCGGAGCGTGTGGCGGCGCGTTACCCCCAGGCGCGCATCGCCGCCATCTCGACCGGGAACGTTTACCCGCTCGCCGAGGTCCGGCGCGGCGGATCGGTCGAGACGGATCCGCTGCATCCGCTGGGCGAGTATGCCAACGCCGCCGTAGCTCGGGAACGCCTCTTCGAATACACCTCCCGCCGCCAACAGACGCCAGTCGTGCTGCTGCGCCTTTTCTATGCAGTCGAACTGCGGTACGGGGTGATCGCCGACCTCGCCCGCCGGATCCAGGCCGGCGCCCCGATCCCTCTGGCCAATGGCTGGTTTAACTGCATCTGGCAGGGTGATGCCAACGCCATGATCATCCGCGCGCTCGGTCTGGCCGCTTCCCCGCCCGCGGTCTGGAACCTGTGCCGCCCTGAACTCTTTTCCGTCCGCGAAGTCGCCAACACACTGGGGACGTTTCTTGACCGCGCGCCGGAGTTTGCCGGTGCGGAGTCCCAGACCGCTTTGCTCGGCAACGCCGCGCCCCTGTGCCAGACCCTGGGCGACCCCCCGACGCGCATCGACACGATCATCCGCTGGGTGGCGGATTGGGTGAAAAGCGGCGGGCGTAGTCTCGAGAGACCGACCCACTTTGAGGTGCGCGATGGGCAGTACTAGCGAGGCTTCGACAGGCCATGAATGACTATCCGCAGCCTCCGGAATGGGTGCGCGAAAGGCTGGGCGAGGGACTGGTGATCCCGGCGCATCCACTGGCCCTGACCCGCCGGCGCACATTGGACGAAAGGCGGCAGCGGGCGCTCACGCGCTATTACCTTGCCGCGGGCGCGGGCGGTCTCGCGGTCGGCGTCCATACCACCCAGTTCGCGATTCGTGATCCGCGGCATGGACTCCTCGAACCCGTTCTCGAGCTTGCCGCTCGAACAGCCGTCGAGGCCCTGGGCCTGTCGGGCCGGCCAGCGGTCCTGATCGCCGGCATTTGCGGCGCGATCGCCCAGGCGGCGCGCGAGGCCCGGCTCGCCCGCGCGCTCGGCTACCACGCGGGATTGCTCTCGCTGGGCGCTCTCCGCGACGCCCCCGAGCGCGCCTTGCTCGCCCATTGCCGGGCAGTGGCGCGCGAGATTCCGTTGGTCGGATTCTATCTGCAGCCGGCGGTGGGGGGGCGTGTCCTGCCGTTCCGCTTCTGGCGCCGGTTCGCGGAGATCGAGAATGTGATCGCCATCAAGATCGCTCCATTCAACCGCTACCAGACCCTCGACGTGATCCGCGCGGTTGCGGAAGCGGGACGGGACGACATCGCGCTGTACACGGGGAACGACGATACGATCGTGACGGACCTGCTCACTCCGTTTCGCTTCCGCGTCGGCCGCGCCGCGATCGAACGCCGGATCGTCGGGGGGTTGCTCGGGCACTGGGCGGTCTGGACACGCAAGGCCGTCGAATTGCACCGTGCGTGTCGCCGCGTCGCGCGTGCCGGGCAGCGCGTGCCGCCCGACCTGCTCCGGCTCGGGGCCGCGGTGACGGATGCCAACGCGGCGCTGTTCGACGCCGCACATGGGTTTGCGGGCTGCATTGCGGGTCTGCACGAGATCCTGCGACGCCAGGGGCTCATGGCCGGACGGTGGTGTCTGGACACCCGTGAAACGCTTTCCGCCGGGCAGGGCGACGAGATCGATCGGGTCTGCGGCGCGTATCCGGAGTTGAGCGACGACGACTTCGTGCGAGCGCACCGCGACGCCTGGCTCAGATGAAGAGGAAACGAATGCATAGGTTCTTTGGCGATCGCTGCCGGTTCGGGCCCGGCGCCTGGCTGATTGTTCTGCCGTGCGTGTGGCTGGGTGTCGGCGCCGGCCAGACGCCGCTTCTGGCCGTGGCGTCCGATTCCGCGTACTATCCGCCACCCGAAAGCGCGGGCGGCTGGCGGGTTCTGGATCAGCCGGATGCCATCCGCGAGCGTGGGGGGATGGATCTGGACAAGCTCGACGCACTCGGGGCGTGGCTGCGGGCCAGCGACAATCGGAACTTCGCCGCGGTGGTGATCCGGCACGGGCATATCGTGCTCGAAGTCGAGCGGGGCAACAGCAGCAAGACCGACGCGCGGCGCGTGGCCTCGGTCTCGAAGGCGGTCTGCGCCACCGTGCTGGCGATCGCATCCGAGCGCAGTCAGCAGGGGCTCACACCGAGGAGAATGTCGTTCGAGGATTGGGCGTTCGATTTCATCCCATGGGCTTCGCCCCTGAGCGATGGGCGCAAGGCCGCGATCACGGTGCGGCAACTGTTCAACCACACATCGGGGCTCTGTCCGGAAGCGACGGGGGCGCCCAATGACGGGACGTGGGAATACGTGCTCGGGCTCAGCGGCGATCCTCGGACGGCGCGGCTCGCGTTCGACCCCGGGACTGCGTGCGGTTACTCGACCCATGCGCTGCATCATGCCGCGCTGGTCTGCGAGACGGTCACGGGCACACCCTACGACCAGTTTGCGATCGACGCGCTGTTCCGTCCGCTCGGCATCGAGCATTGGTGGTTTCAGTTCTTCGACGGCGGCGAGCGGATCGGGCGCCATCCCACCCATGCCTTGGGCATGCCGGCGCGCGATCTGGCCCGGATCGCCTATTGCATGCTGCGCGGCGGAAAATGGCGCGAGAAACAGATCATCCCGGCGTGGTTCGTTCAACAAACGGGGGCTCCCACCCACGGGGTGAAGAGCCCCGAACTCCGCTGGAAGTTGAATCCCCAGGTCTTTTCGCACGGCTGGGAATTGCCCGCCCGCCATGACCCCGCGACCGGACGCAACGGCGAAGGCATTCCCCCGGATGCGCGCTGCAAGCCGGGGTCCGGCGGGCAGTTCATCGCCTTCGTCCCAAGTTTGGATCTGGTCGTCACCCGGCAGACCGGCAGCAGTGGCGACTGGGCCTACGAAGAGTACCTGCGTCGCGCCTGCGTCGCCTGCCGCTGAGACTCCACACCCATCCATGAAAACCAGCCTGCGGGAATTGATGGCGGCCAGTGGCGTGGCTTTTGGCACAAGCGGCGCGCGCGGCCTGGCGGACGCGATGACGGACCTCGTCTGTTACGCGTACACGACCGGTTTCTTGCAGCACCTCGAATCTCGAGGCAAGCCAAATCCCAACAGCCGTGCGGTTGCCGTGGCGGGCGATCTGCGCCCCAGCACCGGCCGCATGATGGAAGCCGTCGCCCGTGCCGCGGAGGCAATGGGATATCGGGTCGTTTGGTGCGGCAGAATTCCCTCGCCCGCCCTGGCCCTGTTCGGGCTCGAACGTCAGATCCCGGCCATCATGGTGACCGGCAGTCACATCCCCGAGGACCGGAACGGCATCAAGTTCAACACGCCCTCAGGCGAGATTCTCAAGGAGGACGAAGAGGGCATCGCGAGCCAGGTCGTCGAGGTGGACGACGGTGTCTTCGACTCCGCGGGCCGTTTTGCCGACTTCCTCAGGGGTGCGCGGCCTACGGGACAAAGCCCCCTGACCACGGCTCTCTCCCATCCGATGGGAGAGGGTGTCCCGCTTTGCGGGACGGGTGCGGATGACGGTGCTCCACGCCCCACGGATTCCTCTCTTGATTCCGTTGCCCGCATTGGTTCGGTGCTGGCGGGCGAGCAGTACATTGCCCGCTACGCCGATTTCTTCGGGAGCAGCGCACTCGAGGGACTCCGGTTGGGCGTGTACCAGCACTCGGCGGTCGGGCGCGACATGCTCATCCGAATCCTCGAAGCCCTCGGCGCGCAGACTCTCCCTCTCGGTCGCTCGGAGGTCTTTATTCCTGTCGACACCGAAGCCATCCGCCCCGAGGACGTGGCGCTGGCAGAACAATGGGCGCAGGAAGACCGCTACGACGCCCTGGTCTCGACCGATGGGGACAGCGACCGCCCGCTCCTGAGTGATGAACGGGGCCGTTGGCTGCGCGGCGATCTGGCCGGCATCCTGTGCGCGCGGTTTCTCGATGCGGACGCGGTCTGCACGCCGGTGAGCTGCAACACGGCTGTCGAGAGGTGCGGTTGGTTCAGGGAGGTGCGCCGGACGCGGATCGGCTCGCCGTACGTCATCGCCGCAATGAACGCCGCCACGGCGGGTGGAGGGTGCCGTGTGGTGGGGTACGAGGCCAACGGCGGGTTTCTCCTCAATTCCAACATCGAGCGACAAGGCCGCACGCTGCGCGCCCTGCCGACGCGCGACGCCGTTCTTGTGATTCTGAGCGTTCTGCTGCTCGCGAAGCGCCAGGGACAGCGCGTCTCCGAGCTTGCCGCGGCTCTTCCGGCCCGGTTCACCACCAGCGATCGGATGAAGAATGTCCCGCCCCGGAAGAGCGCCGCGCTGCTCGGGCGTTTCAGCACCGGGAGCGACGCGGCGGATCGCCGGGCGCTCGAAGCGGTGTTTGGCGCCCTGTGCGGCGAGGTTGGGGCGATCGATCGGACCGACGGCCTGCGGGTGACATTCGGCAACGGCGAGATTCTCCACTTGCGGGCCTCCGGGAACGCGCCGGAATTCCGGTGTTACACCGAAGCGGGCACCGAGGAGCGCGCGAAGCGGATCAATGCGCAAGCCCTCGAGATTCTGGCCTCGGTCATGAGCTGACGCGGGCGCGGGGGCCGTCAGTCCTCGATGTACCAGAACGAGTGGGCGACGCGCCGCCGCGCGTCGATCTCCCAGAGCGCTTTGAACGGCACTCGTTCGACATGGCCGTCGAGCAGGGTGACATTGCTTCCGTTGCTGTGGATGTACATCAGGGTGGCGAGGCTCCAGTTGCGCATGGTGAATTGCGCCAAATCTGACACACTTCGCGGCGTTCCGCCAGAGTTGACTTCCCTCCCGATGAATCGCACGCCGCCAATTCATGAAGGCGAAAAGGCTGGAGGGGGGACGGTTCGTCCCCCGCCGACACGAGTGAAGAAGGTGTTTGTCGGCGACGAGGCCGTCGCCGCTCCGCTTCATGAATTAGCCCTGCACACCCGCCCCCTGGCCCGGCAATCACGAGGGTTGGGCGGTCTACCAGGCTGCCGTGCAGCCGGCATCCTCCCACTTGAGCGAGCCGCGATAGACTCGCATCTGGGCGATGTCCCTCCACTCGACCGACCCGTCGGTCTTGCCCACGTTGCCGCCCTTGGCGCCGATGCTTTGCGAGCTGAGCCCTTCGGCGGCGGCGTTGACGAAATCGCCACCCTTGAAAACCGGGCCGGCGGCGCCGTGCGGCGCCAGGGTCTTGCCGTAACCGGGCGACCAGTTGTTGGGGTCGGTGACCAGCACGAGTTTGGGATCCTGGCTGGTGCGCTGCGGGGAGACCCAGGTGGCGTCATGGCCCTCGGCCGGAGCCCAGGGCGTCCGGGTATGGCCACCCATATAGTTGTATCCGATCACGAAGCCGTAGTTGGGCTCCGGTTGCCAGCCCTCGGGTTGGTTGAACGGTTTGCCCAGGCTGGGGCAATCCAGGATCTTCCAGCTCCCCGCGTAAGTGATGATTTGGTTGCGGGTGTTGGTGCTGAGGACCGGGAGATCCTCGGCGGGCGGGTCTGAAGCCGCGGGGTAATCGGTGTTGCCCAGCGGCAGCAGATCGTCGAAATCGCCGGCATACATATGGGTGGCCAGAATGAACTGGCGAATCTCGTTCTTGCATGCGGTGCGGCGTCCCCGTTCCTTGGCATTCGACAGCGCAGGAAGCAGCAACCCCGCAAGGATCGCAATGATCGCGATCACAACCAGCAACTCAATCAGGGTAAATGCCGCCGACGCCCGGCGCGCACCCGCCTGCCGCCACGGCGCTCTCAAAGGCCGGAGGCATGTCGGCAACAGCCGTCGGAGCGCGGGTTTCGAGTGTGCGATCATCTAAGGATCTTCCTGGGCGCGATAGAACCGCTGTGGCTCCCCCCCTGCCGGGTCTTCGATCCTGAACCCGGCATCGACCGGCGTCACCGCCGCCGGAAGACGCGACCAGTTCGTGCTTGCGCGGGGCGCGTCGGGGGACGCGTAGACGGCGATGCGTGCCGCGCGTCCGGCGTCCGCGGGGGAGCCATCGGCATTGGTGAGGCGCAACTGGACCGTGCCGTCAGAGGCGACCGTGGGGGCCTCAAGGCGCAGGGCTGGCGGTGGTGCCAGCGAAACGTCAAAGGCCGCGATCTCCTTGGTGCTGCGCACGTAGAGCCGTCCGTTGCTGACGGCGGGGACATTCCAGCACTTGCCGCCGACGGCCTTGAACCGGCGGAGTTCGGTGTAGGCCATCGGGTTGGGCTCGACCAGGACCAGTTCACCGGCCTGGGTCAGCACCAGGAGCTTGTCGTTGACCAGGATGATGCCACCCGGACCAAAACCATCGACCGACCATAGTTCCTCGAGCGTGTCGAGTTTCAGGCATTTCAACGGCGTTTGGGCGTAGAAATAGCCTCCCTGGTCCGTGCTTCCGTACAAGCCATACACAGAGCCCTGGTGGTGCACCGGCGTGGCCCAATGATTCTCATTCGCCCCCGAGGTCCGAGCGATCTGGGTCGCGGTGAACGCCGCCCCCGCCTTCGTGATCCGCGCCACGCGCGCTCCAGTGTTGTAGCCTGCCGAGGCATAAACGAGGTTCGTCGCGACCACGGGCGAGGCGGCCACGGAGGTGCCATTGTACGAAGCCGATTGCCGCCACAGCACCGCGCCGTTCGCAGGATCGAGTCCGACCAGGCCGCTCTGGGCGTAGTAGACCAATTGCCGGGTCCCCAACAGGTCCGCGACCACCGGGGTCGATTGAGTCATCTTGTCCGTGGTGCTCGATTGCCAGCCGAGGCTGCCGTCCGCGATGTGGAGGGCCACGAAGGTCTTGCCCGTGGCATTGCAGTTGACAATGACGAGATCGTTCTCGACCACCGGCGAGGCCGCACTCTGCCACGCGATCCCGCGCGCCCCGTAAAGGGCCTCGAGGTCCTTGCTCCACAGAATGTCTCCGCTGATCAGATCCAGGCAATAGAGCGACTGCCACGAGGTCAGGATCACCACCCGGGATCCGACAATCGTCGGTGTGGACCGCGGGCCATCGCCTCCGCCATTGCCGGGTGCGCCGTTGTCCCCGCCACCGTCGTAGAGCGGGTCTTTAGTGGGCAACAGCGGGCGATTCCAGAGCATGGCCCCCGTCTCGGCGTCATAAGCGACCGCCACCTCGCGCTTGCCGCCTGCGAGTGTCTGAAGCACC
>CAYPUR010000125.1:0-14043 GCA_964413865.1 uncultured Verrucomicrobiota bacterium | reverse complement strand
CTGTAGGCCGCGTGTCCCCACGCGGCGCGAAGTCGATTCCCACCGACAGCCTCCAGATGCACGGCGGTCGTGTCGTGTTGCCCAATTGGCCTTGAACAGGCTCTTCCGTTCGAGCAATCATCCGCGGCACGAAAAGGCGAATCCCCATCCAGTCGCGAAGCGGCTTCAAGACCGCGCCGGTTTGTTATGGGGGAGCGAATCAAAGAACTGGCCGCAAGGCAGCCGCGCGTCTTCGTTCGACGCGCGGGCAGGCGTGATGATGTTCCATGAAGGAGGAAGCGCAAATGTCTTCAAGATTCCTGTCGGACGAGGGCCCTGCATCCGAGGCGCATCTGGGCGAAGGGAGCGCCCGAATTGACTCGAAGGGCGGTTGGATTCGAGTATGTGCCGAGTGGAGCGCGATCCGGTGCCCGGTCTCTTGGGTCGCCGCGGTGTTTTTCGGGGCTGCGATTCTGATGGGCGTGTCACACGGAGCGATGGCCGAATCTCCCGCGGGCCCTCCGGCGCGCCTCGCCCGGCAGCCGGACATTTACGGTGATCTGATCGTCTTTGTTCATGGCGAGGACATCTGGACGGTTGCGTCCGGTGGGGGCGTGGCGAAGCGGATCACGTTCCACGAGGGGGAGGAGCGTTTCCCGAGATTCTCGCCCGACGGACTCCGGATCGCGTTCACCGGCGAGTACGATGGCAATGCCGACGTCTACGTCATGAACGTCGAGGGGGGCGAGATTTCGCGTGTGACCTACCATCCCGGTTCCGACGAGGTTGTGGGTTGGCATCCGACGAACGGCAAGATCCTCTTTCGCTCGACGCGTGACTCCTACAGCCGTTTCACGCGCCTCTACCTGATTGCGCCGGACGGCAGCGGCGTTGAGGGGCTGCCTCTTCCCGAAGCCGGTTGGGGCGGCTTCAGCGCCGACGGATCGACGATCGCGTACACGCGCAGCGCGACCGAGGATCGGTCGTGGAAGCGCTATCGGGGGGGGCTGGCTCCAGACCTTTACCTTTACGACTTCAACACCGGCAAGGATCGGCGGCTCACAGACGGGCGCGGGACGGAGCGGTTTCCCATGTGGATCGGGGAGGAGATCTACTACCAGGCCGATGCGGAGGGCCTCCTGAACCTGTGGGCGATCAACCCACAGACCGGTGAGGCGAGGCAGCTCACGCGCTACACGGATTTCGAGGCCGGCCACCCCTCTGAGGGCGGGGGGCGGATCGTTTACGACCGTGCTGGGAGGATCGAAGTGTTCGAGCCCGCCACGGGCCAGGCGCGCGTCCTCCCGCTCGAGATCCTGGCCGAGGCCCCGGAGACCCGGCCATACGTTCGGAGTGTGAAGGACTTCGTGACCCAGGTCGGCATCGCGCCGGATGGCAGCCGGGCGCTGGTCATCGCCCGCGGCGAGATTTTCTCCGTGCCGCGCGAGAAGGGGATCACCCGGAATCTTTCGCAGGATTCGGGATCGCGGGACAAGGATGCGGCGTGGTCGCCCGATGGCCGGCACATCGCGTACTTTTCCGATCGAGCCGGCGAGTACGAACTGTGGCTCACCGACCCGCTTGCCAAGGAGCAGACCGCCCGCCTGACGACGCACGCCGACGGGTATCGGCACAGCCTGCGCTGGTCGCCGGACTCGAAGAAGATCGCCTTCTCCGATCAGACGCTGACCTTGTACTGCCTGGACGTCGAATCGAAGGAGGTCATCGAGGTTGACAGAGCGGAGCACGAGGCCATGGATCTCGGGATCGACGCGAAGCCGATTTGCGACCATGCCTGGTCGGGCGACAGCCGGTTCCTGGCGTACTCGAAGATCGGGCCGGATCTCGTCTCGCGGGTTTACGTCCACTGCCTGGAAACGAAGGAAACGCGGGCGGTGACAGCCGGTCCGCTGGACAGCTTCGATCCGGTGTTTTCCGAGGATGGCCAGCGCCTTTTCTTCGTCAGCAACCGCCGCTTCGATCCAACTTATTGCGACATGGATTTCGAGCTCGTTTACAAGAAGGTGGCCGGGCTTTATGCCATTGCGCTGCGCAAAGACACGCCGGCCCTGCTCCCGCCTGAGACCGGGGATAACGCCGCGTTGCAGGACGCGGCGGGCGGCAAGGGGCGGGATGAGGCGGAGGGAGAGAAAGAGGACAAGGCCGGCACGCCCGGTTCGGCTCAGTTGACCATCGACTTCGATGGCATCGAGGACCGCGTCGAGCCTTTGCCTCTGCCCCGCGGCAACTATCGCCACCTCGGCTTCGCCAAGGGCGCGCTGTTCTTTCTGGACTGTGACGAGGGGGATTTCAACCGTTTCGACATTCGCGAGCCGGGCCCACGCAAGCTTCGGGCTTTCGACGCGGCCAAACGGGCGGCGCGCACGGTCGTCGAGGCTGTGCACGACTACCGCATTTCCGCCGATGGAAGCCGGATCGTCTGGCGGCGCGGAACCGATGTCGGCATCGTCGACTCGTCCGCGGAGAACGCCAAAGCCGAACACCTCGATTTGTCCGGGCTGACGCTGAAGCTCGATCCCCGCGCCGAGTGGGCGCAAGTGTACCGCGAGGTCTGGCGCCACGAGCGGGACTTTTTCTATGACCCGGGCATGCACGGTTTGGACTGGCACGCGGTGGGGCAGAAGTACCGGCCGCTGATCGAGGCGGCTTCGAGCCGGGCGGAGGTTCGATGGATCATCGGCGAGCTCATCGGCGAGTTGGGCACCTCGCACACGTATGTTTACGGCGGAGACCGGCGGCGGAAGGCCGACCGGGTGCCGGTGGGCATGCTGGCGGTCGATTGGGATGCCGATGCCTCGGCGAACCGCTGGCGGATTCGGCGCATCCTGCGTTCGCCCGACTGGATCTCGGGGGCCGTGCCGCCGCTGGCCGTGCCCGGGGTCGGTGCTCGGGAGGGAGACTATCTCGTGGCTGTCGACGGCCGGGCGGTGACCGCTGGGCGTGAGGTGTACGCGGCGTTCGAGGGTTTGGCCGGTAAGCCGGTGAGGCTGACGTTGTCGGACAAGCCGGGAGGAGACTCGGCCAGGGACGTGCTCGTGGTGCCGGCGGAGAGCGAATCGAGGTTCCGGTATCTTGACTGGGTGGAAGGCAACCTGCGCAAGGTCGAGCAGGCGTCGAACGGAAGGATCGGCTACCTTCCTCTCCCCGGTACGTTCCTGCGCTCCGCGGCCATGTTCCCCCTCTACTGGTACGGCCAGACCCAGAAGGAAGGGCTTGTCATCGACGGCCGGTACAACGGGGGCGGGCTTGATCCGGAGGTCTTTCTCCGGCGGTTGAACGCGCCGATTTCGTTCTATTGGACGCGGCGACATTCGACCGACTACTCGACGCCTCTGGTTGCCACGCGGGCGCATATGGCGCTGCTCACGAACCGGCAGGCGGGCTCGGGGGGCGACATGCTCCCCGCCGAGTTCCGGCTGAGGAACATGGGCCCGATCATCGGCACACGCACCTGGGGCGGTTTGGTCGGGATCTCGATGTTCATCTCCCTCGTCGACGGCGGCGGCATCACCGCGCCGGACTATCGTGTCTACAGCACGGAGGGCAAATGGGTCATCGAAAACGAGGGCGTCGAGCCCGATATTCCGGTCGATCTCGATCCGGCGGAGATGGCCCGAGGGCACGACGCGCAGCTCATGACGGCCGTCGACTTCCTGAAACAGAAGATGGCCGAGCAGTCCCGCCCCGCCCCGCCGAGACCGCCGAGTGTCCGGTAAAGACGGGGTGGGCGGCCTGCGGTGGCCTGGGTGGGGCGTGGCCTATCATTGCGCCGGCCTGTTCTTCGAGCTACGCTGGGCGGCATGAGTCGCGTCACGAAGCTCCTCCACACGCGGTATCGGCTGAACGACCTCGAACGAAGCGTTCAGTTCTACAAGAAGGTCCTTGGTTTGACCGAGGTCCGGCGGCACAAATCGCCGCGCGGTTCCGAGTTGGTATTCCTGAAGGCGTCCGGCAGCGAGGAACTCATCGAGTTGTGTCACTTCCCGGACAGCGGCCCGGTCGAGGTGCAGCCCGACCTGACCCATTTGGCCTTCGAGGTCAACAGCCTCAGTGAGTTCGGGCGGCATCTGGCGAAGCACGGACTCAAGTACTCGGACGGCCCGCACATGCGGGATGATGGAAGCGGCTTCGCGTTTATCGATGCGCCCGAGGGCTACGAAATCGAGCTGATGCAGAAGCCGACGCAGTTTCTGTTGGCCGGCCAGAAAGGGATGTCGGGCGGCTGCTGAGCTGCTGCTGGAGCTTCTACTCCGTGGGCAGTCGGGTCTGCAGGATTCGGACCGGGCCGAGCAGACCGGCCGGCAGCAATGGCGTGTTGGCCTGCACGGTCGGCGCGAGCAGGGCGGTGCGGCGCGCGGCTGCGGGCAGCGCGGCATCGCCGACGAGGCGGTTGTTCCATGTGTTGATCACCTGGATTTCGAGGGTGTTTGCGCCTGGCTTGAGTACGCCGGTGATGTCCAGCCGCCACGGCGCCATCCAGAGCGTGCCCAGATCCTTGCCGTTGAGGCGCACCGTCGCCATCTCGCGCACTTCGCCCAGATCGAGCACGAAATGCGAGGCGCCCTCCGCGAGGCGTGAAGCCGCCAGTTCGAACGTCTTGCGATACGTGGCTTGGCCGGAGTAATGGCGGATGCCATCTTCGCTGCGTTGCGTCCAATCGGAGAGCGAATCGAACGTCGCCCGCTCGGGCGCGCCCCAAGCTGGATCGAAGTGCACCTCCCAGGCGCCGGTCAGCACCTGCTCCGGCTCGGGCACAGTTGCGACCCGCAAAGCGCGCCGTGTGCCGTCCGCGAACACCAGTTCGTAGCCGCCCGGTTCGGCCGCCACTGCACCCAGTTCGCGGCCGATTGTTGTGAGCTGAAGCGCCGGACCGGCGAACGCGAGGTCCGGACGCGGCATCGTGCGGGCGATCTGTGCCGCCTCGCTGTCGCTCGAAGCCCGACCGAGCTGGGTAAAGCTGCCGATTTTCCCACGGAACTGGGCATGAGCGCCTGCGGTGGCGGCGCAATGGACGATGGATTCGCTTTTCAAGCCGGTCCGGGCGGGCGCTCCGTTCAGGTATAGGCTTGGCTGGCCTTCGCGGTACACCACGGCGACATGGGTCCAGTCGGTCAGTGGCGCGGCGTGGACGAGTGTCGGCGCGAAATAGTTCGCCCCGTGTTCGAAGACGCAAACGCCGTTGGTGCCGACGGAGAGGCCGCAGCCTGCATGGCCGCTGCCGCCAAAGCCGTCACCGTGGGGCGCAACCAGGGCGTCATTGCGTTTCTCGCTCATGCCGACCACGCCGCGATTGGCCTCGGGGACGAGCATCGTGGCGTCGGCGGGTTTGATCCAAGCCGCGAAGGTGAAGTTGTTGGGGCTATCACCGGTCGCGTCATGCGTGGCCGGGGTGACCTTTGTGGAGAGGATTTCGCGTCCATTGTGCCGCACCGAGACGACACGCTCCGAGCGGGCCGCCGCCTTGTCGCGGAACACAACGAAGACCGATCCGAGCGGTCCCAAGGATACGGGGAGCGTGACGGTTCCCTCGGCAAGGTCGTAGGCGGCGGGACGCTCGATTCTGCCTGAATGGGGCCACCAAAACTCAGGGGCTTTCTGGTCGACGCGGAAGGCCACGGTGGCGGTAAGCGGCTCGGCTTTCGGATTTGCGACAAAGTAGATGTCGGCATCCCGGCTTCGTCGGTGTGTGAATCGCAGCGGCGTCGAGCTTTGGAAATCCGCCGATGACTCGAGGGTGGCCAGCAGTTCATCGAGCGGCTGGCCCCACGCGATGCAGCCTTTGCCGAACGCGCGGGAGCCGGGCTGTCGGGTATCGACACCGCCCCAGAGCTCGGCGGCCAACTCGCGCACTGCGTCATCACACGCCGGATAGTCCTGCATGCTGGGGGAGCGTGAGGGCGGCGGCCCGAGCACGGTGGCGCCGGACCGGACCAGGTTGTGGATCTTGCGGAGGACTTCCGGCCGCATGGTGTCGAGGTCCGGCAGGACAAGGATGTGGTAACGTGTTCCGTGCGGCAGTTCGAGCAGGCCATTCCGGACGCCCAGCCTGGTCTCGATCACCTCCGCATTGATGTAATCGAAGTCGCGTCCGGGCGGCAATGCGGGCTGGCGGAGACCGGTCATCTTGGGGGCGTCTTCGCCGATGAAATAGGCGATGTCGGCCACGCGGTTGCCCTGTTGGAGCAACCAGCAGCATCGGCGCACGTACTCCACCCAGGCGGTGCTCCGCTCGAACCAGGTGTTGTGGCGGTTGAACTCCGTGCCGAACCAGGCATTGACGCCCGGCCGCTTGTCCTCCCACGGCTGGTGGATGTTGACGTGCAACACGAAATGGTTGACGCCTTCGCAGAACGACCAATCGCCCCGGGCCTTGAGGGCGCGGGGCGCATTCTGGAACGCCGGTCCGCCGGTGAATGCCTCGGCCGAGACGTACGTGTGGCCGTAGGTGTTCGCGCACGAGGAGGCGGCGCGCAGCTCGATCGAGCCGAGGTCGCCGGTGACCCAATACTCGCCGCCGATGCGGTCGGACTGGCCGCCGTACTGGAGGAACTCGCCGGGGAACCCCCAGTGGCCATAGTTCTCGAGCCACAGGCCCAAACCGTGCGGCTTGCAGGCGTCGCGCAACCCCCCGACGTACTCGGTCGCGACCCGATCCGCCACCAGGCGGCGCAAGTCCCAAAGAAACCGCTCGCTCTGATCCGCGCTGCCGACGAGCCGCCCGCTGAGGACAGGAAGCCAGGGTTTGGGATCGTAGCCGTAGCGTTGCAGGAACTGCGCGTCGAAGCCGTCGGTCCAGTTTTGCGAGCCCATTTCGTAGCTGTCTGCGACGACGCGCTTGAAGGCCTGGCGATCCGCGGCAGGCATGCGCCGAACCAGTTCGCCGATGAACGCGTCGAAATGGCGCCTGGCCAGGACGCGATTCATCTTGTCCACTTCGAGTCCCTGGCCCTCGATCGAGGCGGGCGAATTCTTCATGCCGGTCGGCCTCATGCCGACGCGCTGGATGATCCAGTCCCCGTCAGGCACATCCCAAGTCAACGTGCCGTCAGGCGCCATCTGCCGTGTCAGATCGCGCACCGCGGCGCGCGGCACGACCAGGTCCGCGCTGTCCGGTTCGGCTTGCGTCGGCCACAGGTAGGCATCCCACATCGGCAGCGGCGTGGGATGCATCTTGCCCAGTTGCTTTTCGACGTACGCTTCGAGACGCGCGGCCCCGGAAAGACGGATTTCGGACAAGGCCGGTTGGCCGCCGCCGAAACAGCCGGTGAAGACGACGCGGAACCGGGTCGCGGCCACGGCGGGGAATGACACGGTCATCGGCCCGCGCGGCAGGAAGCCCACGCCCAGCGCCATGTTCGAGCGGTCGCACTTGAAACGCCGCACTGTTTGATAGACGCCGTCCACCCCGGCCGCTTGCAGGTCGCATTGGGCGCCGAAGGGATCCCCGGCAGGGACGATTTCGAGCGATCGCGCCGTGAACGGCTCGGTCACCTCGAACTCGACTGTGAACGGAGTCTGGCCTCGTCCCGCGCCTGCCGGGAACCGGATCCCCGTCGCGATGTCGCCATCCGCCAGTCTTTCCGCACCGCTGACCTCCGGCAGACACGTCACCCGGGCCGGACGCGCGGACAGTGAATCGGCGTCGTGCGACGGCGCTGGAAAGGCGAGGACGGCGACGTCCTGGAACGGTGCTTCCGGTGCCGCCAATTCCGCGGCGAACGGACGCGGACCGCGCACGCGTGTCTCGGACGCCGCCAGGCAGCGCATCGTCTCGGTCGGCTTGATCCACGGTCCCCCCGACTGGCTCCAGCCGGGACAATTGAACATGCCGATGTTGACCCCGGTCCGACCCCCTTCGCGAATCGTGTGCTCGACCAGCGACCACCATTCGGGCGACAGGACCTTGATGGCGCCCGGAGGCACGTCTTCGAGGAAGATGTTGCCGATGAACGCTTCGCCGATGCCGACGCGCGCCATGGCTTCGAGGTCGCGCGTAATGCCTTCCTTCGAGATGTTGTCGCTGATCCAATACCAGTAGCACCACGGCTTAGTGGCCTCGGGCGGACGGGTAAACCCTGCCTCGAGCGACTGGGTGCGACCCGGCAATCGAGTGGCGACAACGAGCGACAGGGTGATCAGAACTGCGAGTGTTTTCATGGGCCGAGTCTGGCGATTGACGGCAGAACTGTGCGCCCGGCCCATCGAGCCAACAAGCCCAAAGCTGGCGCCATCGCGGTCCCGCGTTTCTGATGTTTGCTTTCGCGGGGGGATTGGATTTGAATGGCCGGGGAAACCGACGATGAGCGCATACGTTTATTCTTATCTCGTGGGTGGGGTGTTTTTTGGGATTGGACTCGGCTACGCGGCCAAGCACGGCTATGTGGGTTTCACGGGCCGGAAACTCCGGAACCTGCTGACGAGCCTGGGGGTGATCCTTTTTTTCTTTGTGCTCCAGGGGTACTTGCAGTACGCGCCGATGAGCGAAGCCCCGGCGCGCGCCTACACGGGCGGCGCCGAGGCGGTTCTGAAGGACGTGGGTCACGTCCGCGGCACGCCGGTCGATTACGGCATCGTGCTGGCCTACTTCTGCCTGATTCTGTTCAATGGGTTGTATTTCGGACGCCGTCAGAAGACGACGAAGGACTTCTTCTTCGGAGGGCAGAGGTTTGCGTGGTGGTTGATTGCGATCAGCCTGATTGCCACGACGATCGGCTCGTACAGCTTCGTCAAGTACAGCGAGATCGCGTACAAGTACGGCCTTGGAGCCACACAGGCCTACTGGGACGACTGGCTCTGGTTTCCGTTGCTGGCGTTCGGATGGCTGCCGCTGCTCTACTTTTCGCGGATCGTGTCCGTGCCCGAGTACTTCGGGCGCCGCTACGGGTCGAAGGTGCGTTTCTGGGCAACGCTCTACATGCTGGTGTACCTGGTGGGCTACGTGGGGGTGAACCTGTACACCATGGGCGTGATCGTGAACATCCTGGTCGGCTGGCCGATCCCGCTGGCGGCCATGGTGGTCGCGGCGATCTCGGCCACCTACGTCACGGTGGGAGGGCAGAGCAGCGTCATCATGAACGATCTGCTCAACGGCCTGTTCCTCTTGCTGGTGGGCCTGCTGGTGATCGTGCTCGGCGCGGTCTACCTCGGTGGGTTCGACGCGCTCTGGCTGAACCTGCCGCGGGAGGCACGGCTGGCTTTCCCAAATTTCAACGAAGATCCCGAGTTTCCCGCGGTCGGCATCTTCTGGCAGGACGCCTTTGCGAACTCGGCGATGTTCTACTTTCTGAATCAAGGGATCATCATGCGCTTCATGGCGGCCAAGTCGCTGGATGAATCCAGGAAGGCCGCCACCATCATGATGGTGGCTCTGATGTTCATCGGCGCCCTGGTCGTCTCTTCGGGCGGATTGGTGGCGCGCGCCTTCACGCACGCCGGCGTTCTGCCCGAGGTCCCGGCCCGCGAGGCGTTCTTCATCGCCACCGAGTTTCTCAGCCACCCGGGCATCTTCGGCTTGATCCTTGCGGCCATGACGGCGGCGCTGATGTCGACCGTCGACACCCTCATCACGGCCGTGTCCGCGGTGACGGTGAACGATGTGTATCGCCCGTATTTCCACCCCCAAGCCACGGACCGGCAACTGCTGCGTGTCGCCCGGATCGCGGCGATGAGCGTGACGGTGTTGGGCGTGCTCATGGTGCCCGTGTTCATGCAGTTCAAGTCGATCTATGTGGCGCACGCGGCCTTCACGGCGGCGGTGACGCCCCCGATGGTGATCGCGCTGTTGTTCGCGGTGTTCTGGCGGCGATTCACGGGCGCCGCGGCGCTCAGCACGCTGGTTGGCGGCTTGGCGCTCATGGCGCTTTCGATGCTCCTGCCGGCGGTCATTGTGCCGTTTGCTCATGGGGTCCCCGGCGGAGACACGGCCTGGGATTTCCTGGCCGGGATGCGCGAGCAGCAGTTCATGCGCGCTTTCTACGGCGCTGTGCTGTGCGCCGTGATCGGGGTGGCTGTCACGCTGTTCACACGACCCGAGCCGTTCGAGAAACAGCGCGGTCTGGTCTGGGGCACAATTAGCGACGCCTTGCGGCATTACCTGGGTTCGCCGGGGCGCGAGGCTCCCGTGACGCGCGCGACGGCGATGCCGGTGGCCTCGGAGACCGAACTCCCGCACTTCGGAACCGCGGAGCTGGCGGGAGTCCGCATTTCATCCGCGGTGGCACGCGCGTTGGACGCTCAGGCGGGCGATCTGCTTTACATCACCGATCCGCGATGGTGGACGGGCGGACTGCATTCCGCGCATGTGATTGTTGCGGCAGTCTCGGACGAAGGAGACCGTGCCACGGTGGCCATGGAGCCGACCGCGTTCCAAAATGTGGTCGGCAAGAGGGTGGGGCGGCCCGTCCGGCTCGAGCGCCTCTATCAGAGCGAGCGTCGGGGAGAGGGATGAGATGCAGCGGTTTCGTGGGCGCCGTTTCCATTCTGTTTTCGGGACTCTCAGCGCGCAGGGCCTTAGCTAGAGCGCGATAGGCATCGAGTTGTCGGTCGGCGGAAATGACTGACCACTGCCGGCGCAGGCATTGCCAGACGATCATGCGATCGAACGGATCCTTATGGACGGATTGGGTGAGACGATGGCAGGTGGCTGCGTCCTCGACAACCAACGGTTCAATCGTCATGTCCAACTGAGCGGCCCAGAAACCCCGTGCGCGTTCAGACACTGTCAGAGCCCTTTCCGGCTTGCCAGTCCGCGTGGGCGGCTGGCATGTTCGGACATGGCAACCTCACTGCATCTTTCTGAAGTGGACCGGCGGCTCTATCAGCCGGCGGATGAGTTCTTTCCTGCGCAGGGCCGCGTCGCTCTCACCTACGACGATGTTTCGTTGGCAACGCTGTATTCCGAGATCTTGCCCCGCGACACACAGCTTCACACAACACTGGCTCAGGGACTCGCCCTCGGCATTCCGATCATTTCGGCGGACATGGACACCGTGACGGAGGCGCGGATGGCGATCGCCATGGCGCTGAGCGGCGGATTGGGTCTCATTCACTACAACATGTCCGACCGCCAGCAATTGTCAGAGGTCAGCCGGGTCAAGAACCATGTTCATGGCCTGATCCAGGAACCGATCAAGGTGGCGCCCGACCAGGCGATCGGGGACGTGCTGGCGATGATCGAGGAGCGCAAATTCGACTTCAGCACGTTCCCAGTCGAGGGGGCGGATGGCCGGCTCGTGGGGTTGTTGTCGGGGCACGTTGTGAAACATCGCCATGCGAAGCGGAAGGTGGCCGAGGTCATGACACCGCGGGGGCAGGTGCAGACCATCAGCGTGAAGGATCTTGGCGCCGATCCCATCAGCCGCGCGGATCGTTTCTTCACCGACCATCCCGGCATTCACAAGCTGCTGGTGGTCGACGACGAGGATCGCCTGCGCGGTCTGTTCACCATGAGCGATGTCGAGCGAATCACCCAGGAACGGAGCGCCCAATTCAAACCGGCCCGCGATGCCCGGTTCCGGCTCCTGTGCGGGGCGGCCGTGTCCGCCGTGCGCAATGCGGCGGGGGCGTTGGATCGGGACCGGATCCTGTCTCATGTGGGGGGCCTGGTGGAGCGGGGTTTGGACGTCGTGGCGGTGTCGACTGCGCACGGCCACACCAAGGGCGTCGGCGAAACCGTGCGCCTCATTCGTGACGCATTCCCCCAGCTTCCGATCATCGCGGGCAACGTGACGACCGCGGGCGGCGTCGAGTTTCTGGCCGATGCCGGCGCCAATGCCGTCAAGGTGGGCCAAGGCCCCGGATCGATCTGCACCACCCGCCTGGTGGCCGGCGTTGGCATTCCACAACTGACGGCCCTCTACGCCGCGTCCCGCGCGGCGGAGAAGCGCGGCGTGGCGATCATCGCCGACGGCGGGATCGCGAAGTCGGGTGATTTGGTCAAGGCGCTGACGCTCGCCCATGCGGTGATCTGCGGCAGCCTGCTGGCAGGGTGTCCGGAATCGCCCGGCCAGGTGATGGAGATCGAGGGCAAGCTCTACAAGCAGTACAGGGGCATGGGGAGTCTGGCCGCCATGAAATCCGGATCGGCCGCTCGGTACGGCCATGCGCCGGACACCACCCGGAAGATCGCCGCCGAGGGCGTCGAAGCCTTGAAAGAGGCGTCCGAGTCAGTCGACAACGTCCTCATGCAACTGGTTGGCGGAATCCAATCCGGCATGGGCTACCTTGGGGCGGCGGATCTGGGCCAGTTGCGCGCGCGGGCTCATTACGTGCGGGTCAGCCCCGCCGGACAGAAGGAAGCCGGCACGCACGATGTGGTCGCGATCAAGACAAACGCTTAGCCCGGGAATCTCATGCTGGGACGAGGATACAGTTACCCGGGCTCTGGCAAGACCGCGCGTCCGATTGGAACGGAGACCCTCTCCCACCGGCTGGCTGGGCCGATGGGAGAGGGTTGATCTGAATCTGAACCCCCGCGCGGGGGGGGGCTAACGGACTGTCACGGCGCGGTAGAAGCGCTGTGTGCGGCCGACCGTGGAGGTGGGATCGACCACCCGGATGCTTGTGCCGCCCAGCGCCGGGATGTCGTGGAGCAGTTGCCACGTGTCCGCGGCCGAGAGCGAATCGCGAGACTCGACGCGGTAATGGGTGCCGGGCACGCCTTCGAGCGTGATGCCCGCCTGGCCTGCCTGGAGGTCGATCGACAGCGACGGACCCTCGCCGCCGCCCGTGAAGGCCGTGGCGTGCTTCAGGATCGTGGCGTCCGGCACCAGCCCGTTGTACACGGCCAACCGGTAGATCCGCCCGGTCATCGCTTCGGCCCCGCCCGCTGCGGCCAGGGCACCCAGGTAACCGGGTCCTGAGGGCATGACAAAGGCATCGCTGACACCCGTGGCGGTGCCGGCCAGCACGCCATTGATGTAGAGCTTCATGGCGAACTCGGAGGCATTCCACGCGTACGTGACGTGCGTGGCCGCCGTGGGCGAAGGCACGGCTGGAGTGAACATGTAATCTCTCACCCCGCTCTGGGTGAACCCCATCTGGCGGGTGTTCTGCCATTGCGCATAGCGCAGGCTGCTGCCGATCCCTTCGCCCACAGCCAGGTAGGCGTCCGGGCCGGCCGTGGGGTCGCCTTCGAGGATGAACTCCATCGTCACGTCACCGAACGTGCCCCCGAAATCAAACGGCACACCGCCCGACCCGGTGAGCGTGACGGCGCTGGCCAAACTGGACACGGGAGCCAAACCCTGGGCGGCGTCGGCCGCGATGACGGCGTCATAGGCATCGAGCAGGGGCGTCACATAGAGGGTGAGCTTGGCGCTGACCGTGGACACGGCGTTGGACGCCACCAGGGTGTAGGCGGTGGTGGCGGTGGGTGACACGGTCAAGCTCGTGCCGGTGGCGGGGGCGTCGTTCACGTAGACCCCGGTGGCGTACTGGACGTCCCAGCTCAACACCGAGGAGCCCTGACCCACGAGTTCGGCGGGGTCGGCCGCGAAGGATGCGATGATGGGGGCGCGCAGCACGCTGGTGAAGGCCTCGGCGTGCCGCTTGACGGTTTCCTCGGGCAACGCTTCCCCGTAAACCACCAGGCGGAAGATGCGGCCAACCATGAGCTGCGAGCCGTCGGCGGCGGCCCCAAGCCAGCCGTATCCGGTCGGCATCGCAAACGCGTCGCTCACGCCCGTGACCTTGCCTTTGGACAAACCGTTGACATAGATCGTCATCGAGAATTCAACCGCGTCCCAGACATAGGCCACGTGGGTGGCAATGGTCGGCGAAGACACGGACGGGGAGAACCGGTAGTCGGCGACACCGCCTTGGGTGAAGCCCATTTCCCGCGTGTCCTGCCACTGTTCGTAGCGCAGGCTGCTGCCGGAGTTCTCTCCCACCGCCAGAAAAGCCGAGCCGCCGCCGGCCAGCGGATCGCCCTCGAGGATGAACTCCATCGAGGTGCTGCCCCAGGTGTACCCGAAATCGAAAATCACTCCCGCCGTGCCGGCCAGGTTGACCGTATCGGCCAACATGCTGATGGGAGTCAGGCCG
>CAYPUR010000124.1:0-14058 GCA_964413865.1 uncultured Verrucomicrobiota bacterium | reverse complement strand
TCGACGCCCATTGGCGTGATCGTGATCATCTACGAAAGCCGGCCCAATGTGACCGCCGACGCCGCGGGCCTCTGCTTCAAGTCCGGCAATGCGACCATCCTGCGCGGGGGCAGGGAGGCCCTGAACTCCAACCGCGCGATCGCGTCCATCCTGGTCGACGCGGGCAGGGAAGCCCTGCCGGCGTTCCCGGAACACGCGATCCAGTTGGTGCAGACCCCCGAGCGCGAAGCCATCCCCGCCCTGTTGTCGCTGAGTCAATACATCGACCTCTGCATGCCGCGGGGCGGCGAGGGGTTGATCCGGGCGGTGGCGGACTGCTCGAAGGTGCCGGTGATCAAGCATTACAAAGGCGTCTGCCACGTGTTCGTGGACCGCGCCGCCGACCTCGCAATGGCCGAGCAGATCGTTCTCAACGCCAAGTGCCAGCGCCCGGCTGTCTGCAACGCGATCGAGACGCTGCTCGTCGATGCCCCGATCGCCGCGTCCTTCCTGCCGGGCGTCGGGGCACACCTGCAGGAGCGGCAGGTGGCCTTGCGCGTGGATGAAGAGGCCCTGGCGATTCTGCAGCCGCATCTGTCCGGACTGCGGAGCGCGACCGAGCAGGACTGGTTCACGGAGTACAACGACCTCGTTCTGAACGTCCGCGTGGTCGATGGTGTGGACGCCGCCGTCGCCCACATCAATCGCTGCGGCTCGGCCCATTCGGACGCCATCGTGACCGGCGACGAAGCGCGGGCCCGGCGCTTCCTGGCGGGTGTGGATTCCGCCGCCGTTTACTGGAATGCGTCGACGCGCTTCACCGACGGAGGCGAGTTCGGCATGGGCGCGGAGATCGGCATCAGCACCGACAAAGTGGGGGCGCGCGGTCCGATGGGACTCGAAGAGTTGACCAGCTACAAGTGGCTGGGCTACGGCCAGGGCCAGTTGCGCGCGTGAGCTGCCAGCCGGGGTGCTGCCTTTCGCAAACCGAACACGAGTCTCACATCAGGGCTTGTATAACCCGCAGTGCAGTCCTCCTGCGAGGTCTGACCTGCCCTGTGCACTGGCGGGGTATAAACATGCAGGTCAGCATTCTTGATGGACGCAGGCCGAGACGTCGTTGAGACTTGACCTCATGGTTGCGAGCAATTCCCCATCGCGTTTCTGGTTTGTGCTTCTCGCCCTTCTCGGCTGCTGCCTGTTCGGCGCCGCGGCGCGCGGGGCGTCCGCACCCGTCATTCTGGACACGGACATTGGCGATGACATTGATGACACTTGGGCCCTGGCCATGCTCCTGGGCATGCCTCAACTGGATCTCAAACTGATCGTCACCGACTATGGCAACACCCCGGAACGAACCCGGCTCGTGGCGAAGATCCTCCAACGCGCCGGCCGCACCGACATTTCCGTGGGAACGGGAATCAAGACCGGAAACCATCCCCTGGCGCAGGAGCGTTGGGTGGGCGATTACGATTTGGGCGCATACCCGGGCAAGGTGCATGCCGACGGCGTCGCGGCGCTCATAGACACCATCCACGCGCAGCAGACCCCCATCACCCTCATCACCATCGGCCCCGTCCCCAACATCAGGGAGGCTCTCCGCCGAGACCCGAGCATCGCAGCCAAGGCCCGTATCGTCTGCACCGGCGGCAGGATCTACAAAGGCTATGAGAACGGCGCAAGACCCTCGGCGGATTGGAATGTCCGAGCCGACGCCCCTTCCTGGCAGGCGATGGCCGCGGCGCCGTGGACGATCACCACCTCGCCGCTGGACGCTTCCGAGGAACTGGTGCTTCGCGGCGAGTCCTACGCGGCCGTGGCCGCTTCGCAGCATCCGCTCGCCCGCATCGTCATCGAAAACTATGATCTCTGGGGCCACCGGAGTGGCCACCCTCGGGATGCCAGCAGCATCCTGTACGATACCGCGGCGGTGTACCTGGCCTATTCGGAGCAATACGCCCGGATCGAGCCTCTGAAACTCACCGTGGACGACCAGGGCCACACGCGCATCACGTCCGACGGCAAGGAGGTGCGCTGCCAACTGGGGTGGAAAGACCGCCAGGCCTTTGACGCGTTCCTCGTCAGGACGCTGACGGCATCGTCCGGCGCCGAACGCCATGCCGAACCACATCTGGTCCGGGACGTGTTGGCGGGCAAGCGGCATGAGGCCCGGGTGTCCTGGTGGGGATTCGATCCCGAGGACTCCACGGCGCACGTGCAGGAGGCCATCAACTCGAGAGTCAAGCGGCTGATTCTGGACCGGCAGCCGTCGGCCTGGATCACGCGGCCGCTGATCGGCGTGAGCAACCAGGAGCTTGTGTTCGAGGCGGGAACGGAACTGGTGGCGTTGAAGGGCGCCTTTCGCAACAAAGGCGACTGCCTGCTCTCGTTCCGCGAATGCGAGCATGTCGTTCTCCGGGGCGATCGGTCGGATGGCGGGCAATCGGCGCGCATCCGCATGCACAAGCACGACTATCAATCCGCCCCCTACGAAAAATCGGAATGGCGGCATGGATTGGCCATCTTGGGATGCCGCAACGTGCTGATCCAGGACCTCACGATCGAACAGACGGGAGGCGACGGCATCTACCTGGGCGCGGCGGCAGGACAGATTCCCAACCGGCAGGTGACAATCCGGCGCGTCGACTGCAACGCCAACCACCGGCAGGGCATCAGCGTCATCAGCGCGGAAGACCTGCTGATCGAGGACTGCCGTCTGCGCCACACCGAGGGCACGGCCCCGCAGGCAGGCATTGATTTCGAACCGAACCATCCCGCGGATTCGCTGATCCGCTGCGTGGTGCGCCGCTGCACGGCCGAATACAACGCAGGAACCGGCTTCCAGATCTGCCCGCAATCCATGGACGACACATCCAACCCCATCTCGATCCATCTCGATCAATGCACGTCCCGCAGCAACCGGCAGCATGCCATCCACCTGTGCAGCGCTCCGAAATCCCCCCCGGCCGGACACCTGCGGATCACGGGGTTCTTCGCCGAAAAGGACGCGATGGCCGGCCTCTCCGTGCAGTTCAATCCCTACAATGCGGTGCGCATCGATCTGGAGGACGCGGTGCTTCGCGATTGCGCCCTCACGGACCCGTTCTTCCCGCCGCTTTACCTGCAAGGTCTCGAGGCGGACAGCCGCCCAGCCGGCAATCTCCACTTCAGGAATGTCACGGTGAAGGACGATCGCGACCGTCCGATCCTGCGGATCCGCGACCGGCATGGCAACGGAGTGAAGGCGATCACCGGGGACATCATCCTGGAACGTAACGGACAAAGAACACCCATCACCATTGACGACGCCTGGCTGGACACGATGCGTGAATGAGCACGCGCCGCGACAAGGCCCGGCACTCGTGCGTGAGCGGCAAATCGGCGGCGGCTATCCGCCAGGGGAAGGGGGGGCACGGGGGGCGGCCTGAACCTGGCCAACTGTGCGACATGAATCGAACGTGTGCCTTCGCCAAAGGTGCTGAAGATTGGACTGAGTCGGGCTGCATGCACTTGGCTCGTTGACGCTTTGTGTGGCGCATGGGGGTCCACCGTGATAGTGAAAGCGTCCATGACCTCATTCCAGCTTGGGAACGCCGCGGCCTGGCTCAGACTCGGCGCCGCGGCGGCGGCCATCGGCCTGGGCCTCGCGTTGCCGACTGCACAGGCGGGCGCGGACACGGCGGAGTCCGGACACGCGCGGCCATTCCACGAGGCCGAGGTCCTCTTTCCTCTCGAGACGTGGCACAATCATGCCTCGTGCATCGTCGAAACGCCGCGCGGCGACCTGCTGGTGTGTTGGTTTCACGGCTCGGGCGAGCGCACCGCGGACGACGTGAAGATCGAAGGGGCGCGGAAGCGCAAGGGATCCCGGCAATGGAGCCAACGGTTCACCATGGCCGACACGCCCGGCTATCCGGACACCAATTGCGCGATGTTCATCGATCCCGAAGGCCGGCTTTGGCTGTTGTGGCCGACAATCCTGGCCAACCGGTGGGAAAGCGCCCTGATGAAATACCGCGTCGCCTCCGACTACCATGACGACGGCCCCCCGCGCTGGTCCGCGACTGACATTCTCCATGTCACTCCCGGAAAGGAATTCGAGGACGAGATCGCCCGGCGCCTGCCGTCCCTCGAACAGCTCGTCCGGGAGTCCGCCCTGCCCGAGCAGGATCGCCGCGAGGCGCAGGAGTTCCTGGATGCCATGCGGCAGCACGCCACGGACAAGCTATACCGGCGCCTGGGCTGGATGACCCGGGCGCATCCGTTCGTGCTCGATGCCCGCCGCCTCATCGTGCCCCTGTATCACGATGGTTTCTCCTTCTCGCTCATGGCCATCACGGACGACTGGGGCGCAACCTGGCGCTTCAGTCCGCCGCTGATCGGCGGCGGCAACATCCAGCCCAGCATCGTCCGGCGGACGGACGGTTCCCTTTACACGCTCATGCGGGACAACGGTCCCGCACCGCATCGGCTGATGCAGAGTGAATCGCGCGACCGGGGTGAGACCTGGAGGCCCGTGACCGACAGCGTCCATCCCAACCCCGGATCCGGGGCCGAGATCATCGGCTTGCGCAACGGCCATTGGGCGCTGGTGAGCAACGATACCGAGCAAGGCCGCAACAGCCTGAGCGTGCAGATATCGGACGATGAAGGAAAGACATGGAAGTGGAGGCGCCGCCTCGAGTACGACCCGCCCGGTCCCGAAGCCGGCGCCTACCATTATCCGAGCATCATTCAGGCGCGCGACGGCACGCTGCACGTCACTTACAGTTTCCATCTCAATCGCCGCGCCCTGCCGCGGGATGTCGACGGCGATCCGGCGGCGAAGACGATCAAGCACGCCCACTTCAACGAGGCCTGGGTGCGCGAGGGAGATCCGCGGTAACCCGCGTATTTCGCAGCGCGGCGCTGATTCCCGCCTTTGACGGAGCGAGATGGCGCGGACTCACGTCCGCGGCTACGCAGCGCTGGAAGATCTATCAGGCGTGGTAGTTGGCCGACTTGCGCGAGTGCTCGCGCACGAGCAGGCCGGTCCGGTGCAGTTTGCGCAACAGGTAGGAGGCGCGTTGAATTCCGATGCGCAACAGGTCACGGCATTGGGCGTTGTTGATGCCGCCGTGCTGGCGGACATGCTCGAGGATTCTGGCCTCGTCGCTGGCTTCATCGAGACCCTGCCGGCTTCCCGTCTTCCCGGCCCGCTCGGGGTGGCTCGCGGCGCAGTCTCTTGCCGCCGGATAAACGAAGTGGAGATGTTCAGGGCCGATCTGGCCGCCGCCGCTCTCGATCAGGGCGCGTTCGATCAGGTTTTTGAGTTCGCGCACGTTGCCGGGATAATCGTAAGCGGCCAGAGCCGCCAAGGCGTTCGGGGTCAAGGCGGGGGGGCGCATCCCCATCTCGGTCGCCAACCGTTCAAGGAAATGACACGCCAGAAGCGGGAGGTCTTCCTTGTGCTCCCGCAGCGCCGGCAGTGCCAGGCTGAAACCGTTCAGCCGGAAGAAAAGGTCTGCCCGGAACCGTTTGGCCTCGATCTCCGGCTGCAAATCCACGTTCGTCGCCGACAAGACGCGAAACGTGACGTGCCGGGTCTGGGACGACCCGACAGGCGCGACCAGTCCGTCTTCGAGTACGCGCAACAAATTGCCTTGCAGTGAGGGGGGCAGGTCGCCCACTTCGTCCAGAAACAGCGTGCCGCCGTCGGCCTGTTCGAAGTAGCCGGCCCGTTCCTGGACCGCGTTGGTGAAAGCGCCCTTCACGTGGCCGAAGAAGAACGATTCAGCGAGGTCCGCCGGGATGGCCGAACAGTTGACCGCGACAAACGGGCCCCGGGCCGTCGGCCCCTCGAAATGGATGGCCCGCGCCACCAGTTCCTTGCCGGTCCCGCTCTCGCCCGTGATCAGCACATGCACCGATGTGAATTGCAGCAGCTTGCGGATTTCCTCGATCATCAGGCGCATGGCCGCGCTCTGGCCCACCAGCGTGCCCAGACCCCAGGGCGCCGCCTCGCGCCGGGCCAGTGTGCGGACCTCGGCCTCCGCGCGGCGCCGTTCGTTGACCTCGGCCCGCAATTGCTCGTTCTTCCGTTCGAGCTCGAGGCTCAGGAAATGGATCTTAAGGTGGGTCTGGATCCGGCTGAGCAGTTCCTCGGTCTGAAAGGGCTTCCCCACGTAATCCACTCCACCGGCCCGGAAACCCTCGACCACGCGCTCGACCTCGTCGTGGACCGTCAAGAAAATGACCGGGATCCCGCGCGTCCGTTCGTTGGCCTTGAGGCGGCGGCACGTCTCGTACCCATCCAGGCCCGGCATCATCACGTCGAGCAGGATCAGATCGGGCTGGGCGCGCACCGCGGTCTCGAGCGCTTTCGGGCCGCTTCGGGCGACCAGGATCTCGTAACCCTCCGGCTCGAGCGTGTCACTCAACGCGCTCAGATTCGCCGGCACATCGTCCACAATCAGGATCTTGGCATTCATGGCGAAAGGATCCGCCGCAGGATGACGACAACCTTGTCGAGGTCGAAACTCTGCACCAGCGGTTGCAACGCCTGGGCCAGGCGCGCTCCGTCCGCGCCGGCCGCCGCCAACTCGCCCAGGACCCCCTTCAACTCCGTGCTCCGGTTCTCTTCAGCGGCGGCCAGCGCCCGCCGCAGCAGTTCGGTTGGCAGAGCGCCCGCATCGATCTCACCCGCGCACGGCACCTCAGGCTCCGGGCTCGGCGCCGGCTCGAACTCGGCGTCCAACAGCCTCCTCAAGCATTCGCAGATCCGCTCGAATCGGAACGGCTTGCCCAGGAAATCCGCGAATCCGGCCGCGATACAGTCCTTCTGCTCGTGCGCCAAAACCGACGCCGAAACCGCCACCAGCACAGGCCGGTCCGGCCCGCACTGCCGCCGAATCCGCCGTGCCGTCTCGACGCCGTCCATCCCCGGCATCCGGATGTCGAGAAACACGATGTCCGAGGTCCGTTCGGCCAGAAGCGACATCGCCTCTTCTCCGCTCGCCGCGATGCGCACATCGCATCCGATCGCCTCGAGCATTTGCGACAGCACCTCCCGGTTCTGCGGAATGTCGTCCACAACAAGCACGCTCACCCGGCAGCCTTCTCGCAGTCGCGTGCCGATGCCAAGTCGCCCAAGACTCTGGACTTCGGTCCCGGGCTTCCCCCTCGCCAGCGGGAGCGTGAAGAAGAACCTCGATCCCTTCCCCGGTTGCGACTCGACCCGCAGCGCGCCGCCCATCACCTCGACCTGCTGCCGCGACAACGCCAAACCCAGTCCCGTGCCGCCTTTCCTGAGCCCCTCGCTGCCTTGCTGGAACGGTTGGAACAGCCTGGCCTCGAGTTCCGTATCAATGCCAGGTCCAGTGTCGGATACCTCAAAACAGTAGCGAAGGGCGGGCGGAGGGGCGAGGGACGAGGGAGGAGGGATGGTCTCGATTGGGGGTTCAGTGTCGTCCAACCGCGCCACGCGCAGGATGACAGTGCCTTGCTCGGTGAACTTCACCGCATTCCCCAGCAGATTGACCAACACCTGCCGCAACTTGCTCTCGTCCCCACGCACCCATTCGCCACTCTGCAATCTGCAATCTTCACTCTCCACTTTGAACTCGAGTCCTTTCTGTTCGCACCGGATGCTGCACATCGCCGCCACGTCTCGGACCAGATTGGCCAGATCGAAGTCGGTGGTGCGGACCTCCATCTTTCCGGCCTCGATCTTGGCCAAATCGAGGATGTCATTGATCATGGACAACAGGTGGCGCCCGCTGTTCTCGATTGTCTCGAGCGCCTGGTGCTGCCGCGGGGTCGCGTGGCGATCCCGGCGCAGGAGTTGCGAATAGCCCAGGATCGCGTTCATCGGGGTGCGGATCTCGTGGCTCATGTTCGCCAGAAACAGACTCTTGGCTCGATTGGCCGATTCCGCGGCCTCCTTGGCCTGTTCGAGCGAACGGTTGCGTTCGATCAACGCCCGGTTGCGCTCGCGTCGATGCTTGATTGCCAGTCCGGCAAAGAACAGGCCGCCAGCCACGGCAAAGCCGAACCCGCCGATCATGCCCATTTCCGCGTAGTTGCGGCGCACGACGATCCTGATCGAGCCCGGTGCCGAGACGTTGAGATCACAATCCACCGCGCGCACCCGGAATTCGTATTGGCCGTAGGCCAGGTTGGTGGACTCGAACTGACGGATGTAAACGGGCCGTGCGCGGCCCGAAGCCGTGTCCGTGTCCAAAGCCGGCTGCAAGCCGGCGCTCCGACCTGGCGCGCGCAGGCCGCTCACCCCCGAAACACTGCGGCGGGCATCCTCATCCACGCCCTCCACCATCTCGCACAAATACACCATGTCATCCGGATGAGTTCCGAGGCTGACACCCTCGAACCCGACAACCACCCGGCGCGGACGCCCAACCAACTCGATCCGCTCACCCTTGTAGCTCTGACCATCGGCGGTCAACCCGGTGATCCGTATCGCTGGCGCATTCGTGCGCGGGCGATACCGGCTAAGCCCGCCTTCGGTCCCGATCCAGATTTTGCCTTCCGCATCCTCGAGCAACGCGTTGACCGTGTTGTGACTGAGTCCGTCTCGCCACGACAGGGTCTGGAACACGTTTAGGGCCGGATCGTAGATCGCCACACCGCCGCCGGCCGTGCCGATCCAGACGCGGCCCTGGTGATCCACCATCAGCGTCCTGAGTTCGTCCGTTGGCAGACCGTCCCAGCGTCTCCAGGACCGCCACTGCTGGCCGTCGAAATGGGACAGGCCGCTTCCGGTCGCAAACCAAAGCCCGCCCGCCCGGTCCGGGAAGATGTCGTTGACCCAGTCGTCAGCGAGGCCGTTGGTCGCACGGTAACTGGAGAATTGTTGGCCATCGAACCGGATCGCACCGCCACCGCCTGTGGCGATCCAGAGAGCGCTGTCCGGCCCCACCGCAAGCCGCGTCAGCCGGTTGTCCGGCAGCCCATCCAACGTTGTCCAACGCTTGACGATATCATCGGTTGAACCTGGGGCCGAGGCGGTCGGGGTTGGGATGGTGTGGGCGGATGCCAGTTCGGTTAAGGTCTCTTTGCTGATGCGGCCTAATCCGTATCCGTATGCGGCGATCCACAGATTGCCGCGCGGATCCTCGATGGCATCCTTGATCAGCCCCAGGTTGTACGTGCCATAGAGCACCTGGGTCAGATTGGTCAGTGTTTCACTGCCATTGGCCGTCAGGACCGACATCGCCCGTTCGTCGCCCATCCATTTGTCGCACACCCAAAGTCGTCCTGTCCGGTCCACACGGAAGGACAACCCGACAGTGTTGGTCGCGAGCAATTCCCAGTCAGAAGACGGCCCAAACGAAGCGCTGCGGGGATCATCTGGTCGACCCTCCGTGTTCAGGGATCCCAGTCGCAACCGATTGAGACCTCCCTTGGTCCCCACCACCAGATGACCGTCCCACTGGGCCAAGCCTGTGACCCCGTTGTTCACCAAACCGTCGGCAGGGGTGTAGGTCGTCCAGTTCAGGTCCAGCCGCCGCAACCCGCCGGCTTGCACTCCGACCCACAGACGATTCTCGCGGTCTTCGAGAATGGCGCAGATCGCGTCCGCGCCCCAATCCGTGGCCGCGCCGACATCAGTGAAGCCTTGTCCATCGAATCGGAGGAGACCCTGCCGCGTTCCGAGCCAGATGCCGCCCTGACGATCTTCGGTAATGGCCAGCACCTGTGGCCCGCCATGACCCTCGGCTTGTCCCAAACGAGCGCAGGTGCCGGTCGCGGTGTCATAGCGCAACAGCATTTCCGGGATGTAACAGCCCAGCCACACGGCCCCGCGACTGTCTTCCAGAATGGTCTCGAATTCGAATATGCCACCGCCTTGAAGAGCCGGAAGAGCCACATCAGCCACCAAACGATCGCCTTCCCATGCGAAAATCCTCGTGTTTGCCAAGACGCCTGCCCAAACCCGGCCGCTCGGGCCGCCACCAAGCACCTGGGTGAGGAGCATGTGCGCTCCCTCGGGGCTCTGGGGTTGACAGAATTGCCGCCGACTCGAGTCCCAGCGGGTCGGCGTGCCTTGCGTCGCCAGCCAGACACGGCCGCCCCGATCCAACGTCGCCGCCTCGACGACGTCCAGCGCCAGTGCGTCGTCCGAGTCGTAGAGCGCCCAGTGACGCCGGTCAGGCTCGAGGCGGGCGACACCTTTCCACCCTGCCAATCTTGAGTTCATCCACAGGTTGCCTTCCCCATCCTCGACCAAGTGCGTGATGTCGTTGCCCGTCAGGCCGTGCTGGGTGGTGTACGTCGTGAACCGGGCGCCGTCGAAGTGGACCAGGCCGCCTCCGGGCGTTCCCAACCACAGGTCCCCGTGGCGATCCTGAACGATCGATTGCACTGTCGCTTGCGGCAGCCCCTCGACCACCCCATACGTCAACCAGGCACCCTGCCGCGAACCTCGGCCCGCGGGCTGCACCCGCCCCTCTCCAGCCGCCACCACGCGCCCCGTCACCGGCGGGGCCACGAGCTGCACCCGCGCCGGTTGTTCGCCGGCGACGACAGCCACCTCATTCGTCCGGCTTTCCCATCCCCGCTGGTCAACCGCCACAAGATAGCGCCCGACTGGCAAACCGATCTCGAAGTTCCCCTCGCGATCCGTCAAGGCGCGGACGGCCATTTGCGACGCAGCGTTCGGCTGGATCCGCACTTTCTTCTCGGTCCCGGGGGCCTGTCCATCCCATAGCCGCACCTGGCCGGCCAGCCGGCCAAGTGGCGCATTCGAGCGCACCAAAAGCACGTCACCCCGCCCGTCCCGTTGGTGCGGCGCTCCCGACGCCGACCAAGCCAGCGCCTCGTTCTGTTCGCCCCCCGGCAGAACATCCGTCGACAAGAGCCAGATGTTGAATTCGATCGTCTGGTCGGGGGCGAGGCGGCGCTTGTTCCCGGTCAGGCTGCCGACATCGATCCGGTATTCACAGCGCCATTGATTCGTTCCTTGGCGGCCTGTCTGGGCGCTGAAGTGCATCGGTTGGGCTGTGGATGTTTCCCGCGAACGTCTCGGGATGAGGATACAGGTCGCCCGCAGGCTCACATTGGCCAGCAAGCCCAAAAGTGGCGATTCGCGTTCGTCCAGCTCCGGACAGCGCAGCCAGACAACCGCACTGTCGCCCGAAAAAAACCTGTACCAGTCCTTTGTCAGATCCCCTTGCTCGGCATCCTTGACCTCGATCGCCACAAACAGAGCGTTCTCCCGCTCGTCGTAACCGAGCCGAAACTGACCCGACAAATCCTCGGGGTCAATCGGCTGGCTACCCACAAACTGCGTCCGGACGGCGTACCGAGGCAGGTGTGCCGGCCAATCCGACAGATCGCCATCGATCCGGATGCTCGCACTGTCGATCGGATACGCCAGCGCGATGCGTTGGTCGGACGCCTGCACGCCCGAGGCCTCGAGCAAGAGAAGGCAGGCGAGGGCCAATGCAAACCATAAGTTGCCCAAAGGACGGTGCATGATTACAGCAGGCGCATGTCTGATGTTGAGTTGCAGTCCGGGGTGCTCGATCGGCTGCTTGATCTGGCGTTTCTGGCTCTGGTGTCGCCGTCACTCTAACTTACCCGTGCATTCTGGAAAGCCGCTTGTTTCCAGCGCCGCGCCGTCGCGACCGCGGAGATTGTTCGCAGGCTGCGAGCCAATCCCGGGTGTTGTCTTTGGCTCGACCTCAGCCACTTGTATCCGATTGCGGCGGTCTTTCTCTGCGTACTCTGCGTCTCTGCGGTTGAATCCCCACGCTGTAAGACATCGTGGGGAGTCAACCAGAGTAGAGATCACGAAGGAAACCCGGTGGTGTCTCTTCGTGGCTCGCGTGGTTCCCCCGACCGGACCGACTCCAAACCGCGAATCACACCAATCACACCAATCGGGGAGGATCTGGGACCTGGCTGTCTTTGCCGCGGTCCCCCCTGAACTCACTCCGCTCATCGGCGGTCCGGCGCGGTGTACAGGGTGTAAACACGCCCGATCAGACTCCGATAGGAGACCGGCGACCGGCGGCTTGCCGAGGCCGCCGGCGGAGCGCATGCTGCGCTCGTGCAAATCGAGTTCACCGTACAGACCTGGCGCGAGGGGAATCAGTAGATCGCCCATGCCATGCCGCTGGACGTCGCCAGTGCCGGCAACTCGCCCGCCGCGGCGCGCGCCGCACTGGACGAAGCCGTCCGTCTGTTTCTTAAGACGGCGTCCGAGCACGGGTCGCTTGACACGGTTCTCGAAGAGGCAGGTTACATCGCGGAAGGCTCGGCGTGGCGAAGTCCGGCGTGAATCCGCAACAACCTCAAGACCGCTGGGCTTACTCGGGACGACTATTTCCGGTTGATCGCACAACTTGGGTGAACCGGGGCATTCCGGCCACTGGGCATTGGGCGGCTGAGATGGCGTGCTCATCGTTTCGCTCTCCTTTGCATGCGCGGTTCACTCTGCGTCCCTGTGCAGTCTCTTTTTGATTCCCCTCCCATTCCCGATTTGTGTCATTCGTGATTCCCGGTTCCGTGGTTCCTTGCTCCTGGGCAGGTCCGGCGGGCACAGACCATTCTGGGTATGCTCTGCGTCGTCCCCCGCTTCAGTGCACCGTTGTGCCGTTCAGGGAGTACTCGTCGATCCACACCTCGTACGCGCCCCCAGCCGACTTGGTCCCGTACAAGGCATGCAGGCCGTCTTGGATGCGTCCGTCCGTGACGTTGATGCTTTGGATGGGCGCTTCGAGGTTCTCCTTATCGAACAACTCGAGTGTGAGTTGGTCCCCCACCGCCCAGAAGCGCAGACGATATTCCCTGTCCGGATTGACCGCCGGGAACGGTTGTTCTTTCAGGACCGCCCCGGCCGGTCCGGCGATCGAGAGGGCCGATTCAGCCGGGTTATCCGCCTTCTTGAACGTCAGCAACCCGGCGTAGCGCTCCTCGGGCAGCCCGTCCGGGTTATTGAACCACATTTCTGTCTCGGGCCGAGCGCGCAAAAGGATTCCAAACGTGGCGTCTTCCATTGCGTCGCCCCAGTCAACGATGTCCACCGTGCCGACGCAGTCGCGGTACCAGTAAGGATTGCCCCACCGCAACGTGAAGTCCACGTTCCTCGATCCCTCACCTACGATTCGGCCCCGACTCTGGTGCGCGTCCAGAAACCAGTCGGGCCTCAAGATCTCGCCGGGCACGACCGAGGTGGTTTTCCAGGTGACCAGGCGAGGCAGGCCCTCGAAGGAGTCGAAGCAGCAGAAACCCTGAGCCAACCGGAAGTAGCGGGCTGAATCGGGCAGCGGCAAGGCGCAGGTGTAGGCGCCCTCCCCCAGCGACACCGGCTCAGGACACGGTCGCCACGGACCTTCGATCGAATCCGATTCCAGCACGCACTTGCTGTACTCCGGCCAGAAGAGCCTTGCTTCGGTCGCCCCTTTCCTTTGAATCCCAAGCAGAGAAGGCGCGGTGTCCTGCGAACAGACCAGGTTGTCGAAAACGACTTCCGCCTCTGCCAACGTTGAGGTCCGAGCACAATTGAGGATGACCTCCCAGACCGGTCCAGCCGGCGGTGGCCCCGGATCGTCGCCGACATCCACTTGCGGTGTATCGATTCTCTCCTGGCTAAAAAGCACCGTGCGAGGGTCGTCCCGCAGGACTACCTTGGCCCCAATCCTCAGATTCGCCCCTTCGCGAGTTAGAGTAAGCGAGAGTGTCTTGGGCTGGGTGTTCGAGGCCCTCACCTCATTGAAGTACCAGGCCGCCCCGCCTTCCCAGGGCTTCAGAAAGATCACGCGATTGTGGAGCACATACAGCGCGTATCCCCGGTCGGCTCCTGGGGGCAGGACTTCGAAGGGCAAGGACAGGCTCAATGACGCGAAGACGTCGGCGGTGTTCGCGCTGACCAAATCAACGCTGAACTGAACGGGTTGACCTTCGGGCAACTCGTAGAGGCGACAGTAAATGAAGCTTACCGATGAACTCGCGACCGGAAGACGAGCGTGCAATTGGCCATCGGAGATTTCCCACTCGGGATGGTGGCCAAACTCGAACAGGGTGAACTTCCGGCCCTGTTCGAAGTCATCAATCACATAGGTCTGTGGAGGTAGG
>CAYPUR010000123.1:0-14171 GCA_964413865.1 uncultured Verrucomicrobiota bacterium | reverse complement strand
GCAGGTAGGCGTGCCAACTGTTGATGTCGGTCTCGACATGATCGTAGTTGCAGGGGGAATTGTCCTCGACCAACCGGGTCGGATCCAACGTCTTGGCCAGGCGATAGACCGAGGCCACCCACTCCTGGGTTTCGGGCAGATAGGCCCGTTTGTCGTTCCGCTTCGTAAACAGCCCCCACGTCTCGTTGAACGGCACCCAGGAGAAAACGGACGGGTGATTGAAATCGCGCCGAATCATGCCGCGCAGGGCATGGTCGATCTCCCGGCGCATTTCTGCGTCCGGTTCGCCCCAACTGTTGGGCACGTCGCACATGAGCAGCAGACCCAGGCGATCGGCCCAATACAGCTTGCGCGGCACATCGATCTTCACATGCAGCCGGTTCGCGTTCAGGCCGATCCGACGCGACCGCAGGATCTCGTCGCGCATGAACTCGTCGCTCGGATACGTATAGAAACCCTCCGGATGATAGGCCTGGTCGAGTGTCATCTCGAGATAGACCGGTCGGTCGTTGAGCGCGATGTACGGGAAATCCGTGCCCGGGAGGTCGATCACACTAATCTTGCGCATGCCGAAGTAGGTGGACACGCGGTCCTCAGCCCCGCCGTCCGCGAGCACCGCTTCCACCTCGTACAGGAACGGATCTTCGAGGGACCACAACCGCGGCTGCGGAACCGGCATCGCGAACTCGAGGTCGCCCGCACCCGCGCGCACCGGCACCGTCATTTCGGGGAATGCCTGATCGCGCGCCCGCAACTGCAGCCTGGCTTCGCCACCCAGAGGCCGGTCGAACTCCGCTTTCACAACGACCCTCGCCCCGTCCACATCCGGCCGAAAATGCAGGGCGGCAAAATGGGCGTCCGGACGCGCCTCGAGGTAGAGGGTCTGCCAGACGCCCTTGGCGGGACCGTAGCCCTGTTTGCCCTCGAGCTTGAAGGCATGCGGCGTGTCGTCGACACGGAGGACAAGGCGCTGTTCCTCGCCCCATTTGACCACTGGAGTCAGGTCCCACTCGAACGGCGTGTACCCGCCGCGGTGTTCTCCGATTATCCGGCCATCGAGCCACCCGCGGGTCAGCCAATCCGACGCCCCGACCACCAGGAAAACCCGCTTTCCACGCCACTCCGCTGGCACGCGGATCCGCCGCGCATACCAGCCGATGTCTGCTTCGTTCTTGACCCCGGACAAAGGTGAACCCCAGGGGAATGGCACAGTGATCTGCAACGGGAATGCTTCGCGGCCGGCGGCCCAGTCGCCCGCCACACCCGCATTGTCCTTGTCGAATCGGAACTGCCAGGAACCGTTCAAATTCAACCACTCCGCCCGCTCGAAGTCGGGTCTTGGGTGCTCGGGCAGCGGTATTGCCGCCGCGTCCGCCGCCTTCCCGGCGACCACCAGGACCAGAGCCAGGCCCATAGCAGACATGGTTTGCCGTATGGGCCGCGACGCCCGCTGCCACAGGTGAAGGAATGGATTTGACATGCCCTCAGTTCGCCAAAAGCGAGGCCCGCCTGCAAGCCCCGATGCGCGAGAGCAAGAAGGCGCGCATTCGTTCTGCGGACGGCGCGAACATCGTGGACAGCGGCTTCGGGGACTTGTCTTCGAGCCCCAAGCACCAAGCGATGAGCCTGAACCTCATCGAGCGCCCCCTCCTGAACGATCATGGCTCTCACCAATCAACAGTGCGACGGTAAGGCGCTTGATCATCCCTGGAAAGGACTCCTCGGTTCACATCGAACTGACGCGCTACCTCTCCGACTGGTCTTCCCCGATTGGCCCGTAGTCTCCTCGCGGCGTTAATCTCGGCGTAGCTCTATTGCTCGTCCGACCCTTACGCTGATTCCTGAAGCGCCGGCTGTTCGGTTCTCCTGTAGACGGCACCGGCTCCGTTTTGGCACGGTCACAACGAGGGGGCGACAGGCTGTTACCAGCTTGGTCGGTGGTTTCGATCTGGAAGCGCTCGGTCAGCCCTGCTGCGATGGCTGCATAAAGAAACCAGAACGGTAAAGGAACTTGATTCGCCAAGGCCAGAAAGACCACCCCCGCGCCCAGCACGGCGCAGCCGGTCACACCCAGCCACCGGAGCCCCCGGCCGTCCAGCGTTTCACGGAGATGTTTCGACATACCTTCGTTGGCGGGCGCCAGATCATCGAAGGCAACTCCTCCGAGGCGCAGCGAGAGCCACAGGGCCGCGTATGCAGCGAGATTCAGGATCACCAGACCCAGCCAAGCCGGCATCGGCAGGAGCCGGGACAACGCCACGAGCAGCAGTTCGCCGGGCGCCACGTAAAACAGCAACACGTAGAGGGAGGAAGTGAGCAGGCGCACGGGTCAGGCTCCTTCGGGGAGGGAGATGGGCGAAACGGTGAGCATTTCGCGCCATTCCAGGTGGAGGAATTCCAGTTCATCGTGCTGCCCGGCGCAGGGGCGCCACTCAGCAGCGCGTGCCAGACAGAGCACGGCGGAAGCGTTGGGGCGCAAGCCCCAGGCGGGGCGCCGCGCTTCCAGGACGAGATTGCGCAGGAGAAGGACTTTGTCCTTCGTGACCAGGCCTTGAGCGCGCACCCAGTCGTCGTAGGACAGTTGTTCCAGCATGGGCGTTACCAGCGCCAACGCGTGGCTGCGCAGCAGAGAAAGCCAGCGAGTGGCGGTGAAGTGCGGCCAATCGTCTTGGCCGTGGAGTTCGGTGCGCGTGGCAAGGTGTGCAGCCTCGGCCAGAAGAGCGGTGCGCGGCCCGAGAAAGGTCTTGAGGGCCTTGTCAGTGAAGCGCGGGTTGTCATTGGCGCGCCTCAGCGCGGGTGGCGGTTGTTCGAGTAGTTCTTTTTGCAGGGTAGCCAGGGCTTTCTGCAAGGGCTGAAGCTGGTCGCGCACAGCCTGCCCCAGACTATGGAGTTGGGCAGTCACGGCTTCTCCAATCCGGCTCAGGTGGTCGGCGACGACGAGTTGGCGAACGCGCTCCACCGCGCGCCAGGCGCGAATGCGCCAATACCAGCCTTGGCCCAGCACCGCCGCCAGCAGCAGTGCGAGGGCAATGGCCGAGTAAAATCCAATCCACCCTGTGCCGTCCGCCAAGGAGGGGCGGGCTTGGCCGGGCCAAACCAGCGAGCCGAGGCACAGCCAGACGAGGCCCACCGCAATGAGTCCGAAGCGCAGCAGACCAGCTTGCCAGTTTGGGATCGCAGCGATTTGACGTTCTGCTTTGGCTTGGGCGCAAGCGAGGGACTCACGGGCGTGGGCCGGCTGGCTGCGGGCGGAGAGCAGGCCGTTGGCGTAGGCGGCGCAATCTGCCAACCTCTTGCCGAGTGAGTCCAGGGCGCCTTCGGGAAGCTCGCCGAGTTGAACTTGGACGCGCATCGAGCTGAGCAGGCTCGGGAGAACGGTGTCGGCGTTTTCGGAAATGGCGACGAGTGTCGGCGGCTCGGCGGTCAGCCGCAGCCATTGGTGGAAATGTTGCACTTCCGCCAGCCAATCCGTGAGGATATCGCGGCTGGTGTTGGCGGCCGAAGGATCGCCCGGCACGCGGACGGCGCAACCGAGTCGAAGCGAGACACAGTCAAAGAGGAGCCGATGCTCGGCTTCCTCCTGGAATGAGACCGGCTCGCATCGGTATTCCTGGGGGAGCAACTGTGGCACCAGAAGCGATGGGGCGGGCAACGAAGGTCGTTCCGGGTGCGGGCCGGGACGTTGCCAGCCTTCCAACACATGGCCCGCCACAAGGGCAGCGCCGGCTTCCCGATGATACTCCAGGTCCGGGCCATCCATCGCCATACCGAGAGTGAACCAGGGCGCTTGGTGAAGCGGAAGAAGCCAGGCCGCTGCGATGTTGCCGTCGCCCGCGTCCCGGAATCGACTCCAGGCTGCCAGTGAGAAAACGGCCGCGCCTGCCCCGAGGGAAGCGGGCGGACGCACGGAAAGTCCCTGGTCACAAAGAGCGAATCCGGCTTCCGTCGGCAAGGTCATGAGCTGGCTCTTCGCGGCGGCCCAGTCGGAACGGGAATTGAAATGGACGAAGACAAACCACCGCAGTTCGCCAGCCAGCTCGGGCGGCGTCTCCTGCATGGCGTGGGTGATCAGGTCCAGCTTCTCAGAAGAGTAACTGAAGTACCAAGCCACCCAAGTGGGCTCATGCTCGCAGAGGACCAACGGCAGGATGCGCGCCCGGAAACGATAATCGAACCGTTGCCGGATCAGGTCTGGCAGATCGGGCAGTTGCCCGCGCAGGAGGATGTTCCGCAGACCGGTTGGACATGCGCGCTCGAACGCCGTGGCGGCGGCCGCGCCAAACGGCGTGTCGTCGGTAAGGACGGCCAGCGGAACGGCTTGGTCCTCCAACGGAATCAACAGGAGACCAGCGTCCGCCTTAGTGTAGGTGGTTGGCATAGTCGTTGAGCGCGATCGGCAGATCGTTTTCCACGCGGCGGGTGAACTTCGGGCCATCGACGCGCTTGGGCAGGGTGGCGACAAACTGGGCGACCAGATCCTTGAGGGCTGCCGGTCCCGCGTGAGCCTCCAGCGCGTCAGCCACGTGGTGAATGTGCTCCACCAGCGACGCGGAATCGGGCCGAGCCAAGAAGGTCAGAACGGCGTCTACGTCCGCGCCCAAGCAGTCCTCGGCCCGAGCCTCGACGGCGTGCGCCTCAGCCTCGCGGATCAAACCCGATTGAAGCAGCAGCTTCGCGCCTGCCGTCGGCTCGCGTCGAAAAGTCTTGAAGCCCCAGAGGGGATGACCGTTGGAACGATCGTCGAACCGGCGCACATTGGCGTAGAACCCGGTGCTGCGCTCATCAATGAGGCCGAGCAGAAGGCCCTTGCCAAAGGTCTGCAAGACGCGGTGCGATTGCTCGTTGAGCGGCTCGAGTGGCGGGAATTTCTCCGCTCCAGGCAGAGTGAGATGATACCACTGGTCGTCGCGGTAGGCAGCGTGCTGCTCCGCGAAGATAGGGAGGTGCGTGGCGGCAAAACCGTGGATCAGTTGGGTGCAGACCACCATATGGGGATTGGCGATGGCAATCGGTTGGACGGAGGCCTGGCCTGGCTGCGAGAAGCATGGCAGGATGATTTCGTCGCCCTCCTTCAACCCGGACGCAGCCACGAACTTTTGCGGATTGAGCTGGTTGCCGCACGGACTCAGAGGCGTGAGCTCGATGATCGGTTCGCTGGCGGTGTCGAGCGTGCGCAGCTTGTTGAGGATCGGACACGGGGCGGCGGGGTCACCGCAGGCGGCGGCCCGCTCGGCCGCGATGGCCTTGGGCAAGTCGAGCTTCATCGTCGCCAGGCGCAGTTGCTCGACCACGCGGTCCAGCATCGGCTCGACCAGTGCCTCCCAGGAGAACGCCGACACCGTGAACCGGCCGGGCAGCTCCAGCCGCAGCCCTTCCACCCACTGACGAAACTCGGCGCGGGGCACGACGTACTGGACGAAGCTGGGGCGCTCGACAGTGGTCTCAACGTCGGCCAGGCACTGGGCGTTGACTTCCTGGTAGCGTTGCGTCGCGTCGTGCAGTTGGGCCAGATCGGTGAGGCGATTCTCCAAGTGCTCTTGCAGCGCAGCCAAGGCCTGAGACACACAGGCATCCACGCGGTCCTGCAACATGAGCCGCAGCGAGTCATTCACGCCGTCCAAGTAGCGGCTGCGGATTCGGTCTCCCCAGCGTCCGGGCAGCAAGTCGAGCAGTTTGATGCGCTTCTCCTGCCTCTCGAGATGAGCGCGGATTTCATGGAGCCGGGCGCCGGTGCGGGGCTGTTCGTCAAGCAGTTGTGCGCGCAGGGATTTCACGCCTGACAACAGCCCAGTGGCCAGCGCCAGAGCATGCGCGTGCGAGGTGCTGAGGCTGGCCAGAAGCTCATGGTCGCAGTCCTTCTGAAGCTGGTGGCGGAGCTTTTCCGACTCGCCGCGCAGCCGCACGTCCACGCCCGCGACGGAATCCCGCATCTGATCGCTTGTCCGCTGGAGGCACTCCCTGGACTCGTGGATGAACTCGACCGCGCTCCGCCGGAGAAAGTCCGCGCGGGCCAGGGCGGAGGTCTTGAACTCGAACCTCTGAGTCGCGGTGGGCAAATGCTCCCGGAAGCAATCCAGAGTGCGCAGCTTAAGGAGGTTGTGAGCGGAGTCCAGGGTTGCTTGCGCCTCGGTCGGGCTGGGAGTCGACTCTAACCAACGATCCAGCCAGCGCTGGAGCATGTGGCGCCTGCCGTAGGCCAGCATTTCTTCGACTGGATACTCGAGGGCCGCGATACCCAAGGCGTGGAGATTCCGGGCCGGCTCGTTGAGGTCAGGGCTCTCGGGGAGATAACCATTGATGTGGTCGGACGCCAGGTCCGCACCAACGCCCGACCCCAACAACGAATACAGGAACAGGGCCACGGCTTGGCACAAGTCCTTGTAGCTGTTGACCACGACGCCGTTCTTCAGCGCGTGGCCGACCAGGAAGCTGCAACTGACGAGAGTGTTGGTGTTGACGGTAAACTGGCCTGCCGGGCCCCAGTCGAAAGTGTGTTGAGGTTCGAGGCTCGTCGACAGACCAAGGAGCTGACGAAGCGCGCCCAAGGCGTTTCGGCGCGTGACCTTTGGCTGCTCGTACTGCTTGAACTGCCGGTCGAGCAAGCGGCCCGGCTGCACTCCGATCAGGGTGATCTGCGGGTTGTCGCCAAATGTCTTGCGCAGCAAGGCCAGTATGTCCGGCAGGCCGCCCGGCCCCATGCCGCCACTCAGTCCGCACACGACGTAGATCTTCACCACGCTGGCCACGTGGGTGCCCTCGCCTTCCTGGCGCAAGCGCTCGCACATCGACTGAAGCCGGTCGCGCATCAGTTCGAAACGTCCCTGCACGTTGGCGCCGGAGTTGATGTTGGTAACCGTCAGCAACCGCCCGCTGCGCGGCCATTGCCCCGCACCATCGCCGTGACGAATCTTCTCGAACACGGACGCGTGCAACCCGCGCCGGCTTCCATGCTGGGGTGGAAGGAACTCGTTGACGAACTTGTGCGACGGCTGCCCGGCAGCAGCCTTGGCGAGCGCCCCAAGGGCTTCGGTGGGATCGAGCAGCAGCACCTCGCTCTCCGAAAGCGGCGGCAGGTCGGGCCAGCGTCCGTTTTCCTTGATGTCCGAGTCAATCCCGACCAACTCAATGTCGGGCGCATCGTGGCGCTGCAGCACGCGCTTGAGCTGTCGCAGGATCCTCAAGCCGGTGCCGCCCAATCCGACAACGAGCGTCGGATAATGGACGCCTTCGCGCGGCTTGGTGTACAAACCATGCAGCAGATTGCGGCGCAGGATGTCTTGCTTCGAGAGGAGAACCAGTTTGTCGGTCTTCATAGCGATCGGGGTGGTGGATTCAGTTGTCGGTGTCGATTTGCAGCGCCAGACCGTCGAGATTCAACGGGGTGTCCCGGAGAGAGGGAAGGTCGCGCTTGGACCCATCTTGCCCGCAGACGTGGATCGTGCCCCGGTTGCGAATGATGTACTCCTGGGCCGGGTTCCACGCCGGCAGATTCAGAGCGTTCAAGCACAACTCCTTGCCGGTTAGCGATACCGGAGTCTTCTGACCGCGCAGCTCGCACCAGAGCGTGCCGAACAAGGGGCGGAGACGGCGTTTGCGCGCCAGACCGGCTAGACCCGCCAGCGCCAGTGCCCCGGCGGCGGCTGGGACCGGCCAGGACATCGAAGCTGGATACGCTTCGACAAGCAGCCCGGCCTGGGGGCAACGGTGATTGCGGTCTGACGGCTCAAGCACCAGAAGCACCTGATAACTGCTCGGGTTTGTGAAGGTATGCGTCGTATTCGTGCCGAACGCCATCAAGCCATCACCGAAAGACCACTGAGCCTTGGAGAAATCGCCGGTCGCCGTCGCACGGAAGTTTACAGTCAACGGCACAGTCCCTTGAGTCTTGTCGGCGATCACTCGGATGATGCCGGGGGCGGTGTAGCGGGGGACGATCCTCAGTGCCAGCTCGTTTGTCGCGCTACCACCAGGACCGCGAACGACGAGGCGGACGCGCTTGGGACCGCTTGACACAAACACGAAGCTCGGGTTCTTGGCGGTGCTGCGGCCCTCCTCGTTGAAGTCCCAGGAGTAGCTCTCGACGGCGTTGGTGGATTCATCAATAAACTCGACTGGCAGACCGGCTTTGTGCTCGCCGCCACCAAAGGCTCGGAAGCGCGCGATCGGCGCAGCGAACTTCTTCTCCGGCAGCACGAGGATGGACTTGGTGGCGGTGGCAGTGCGACCGCTGGCGCTGTGGACCCGCAGGATGATCTTGACTTCACGCGCCTGGTTCCCACTCAGGACGAACAGCCGGGCCGGATGGCGTTCGTTCGAAGTCCAACCGTCATCGGACGTCCATTCGAACCGCATCGGCTGACCGGTGACTTCGCTGGCGAGTTGAAGCGTCTGTCCCGAGACGACCGAAGCGCCCGGCGCGCGGATGCCAACTTTCAATGGCTCCGGCAAGACGCTCACAACTCGGCGAGCTGTGAACATGCGCTTCTCCTCGGTCGTCACAGTCAGCAGCACCTCGAAACTCCGCGCCTCACTCTCGGGGAGACAATAGACATGCGATGGATGCGGGTCGGTGGAAGTGCCGCCATCGCCGAAGGACCATCGCACCTTCGCCTTCAAGTCCGAGACCTCGCTGATGAACTGGACGGCGGCTCCGCTGCTGGGCGCCTCCGGCACAAATCGGAAACCGACATTCACGCGCGTGTCGCGCACCTCCAGCCACCTGCTGGCTTCCGCCCGATGCCCAGTCGCATCGGTGACGGCCAGCACCACCTGGTATTTGCCGAGAGCGGGGAACTTGATGGCGCAGTCCTGGCCGCGGGCGCACAGGTTCCCGTTGACGAACCACTCCCAGCTTGTCGGGCGCCCCGAGGCGCGGCCAAACAGGTTCACGGCCATGTCGGGCCTGATGTCGCCCGCGGTAAAGATGAAGTCCGCAGTGAGTTCGGTGTCGCTGGGCGTCACAGCCACCGTGGCCGCCAGCCGCCGACTCGGCGCGATGCCAACGAGCTTGATGCGGCCCGTTTCACCCCGCGAAAAGTCCCGGATCAGGGTCTTGCTCGTGCCGGCTGGCTGGTCGTTCACATACCATTCGTAGGCTTCGAACGCGTTCGTTGAAGCGTCGAAGAACGCGACGGGCTGGCCCGCCTCGAACGGGTCCGGCGACCAGGCAATGACCGGCGGAAACAGGTGTTTCAGCGTGGTATTCGTCTGGACCGACAAACCCGACCAGGCAAAGGCGGACAGATCAAACATCCCGAAGAGCACCAACTCCGCGTTGATGCTCTGGCCGTCGACCCGGGGAAACTCGCGACGCAACTGCGGGAGGGCTTGGGCTGGGGATTCGCCAGTGACCGTGTCCAATCCGTCTGAGAGCACGCGCACGCTGACCGTCTGCCCCGGATTCTGCTCGGCGCACGCCGTTGCCGCGCGGAACGCCTGGCGCATGGCGCCCCACAAGGCCGTTCTGCGGCCGTGCTGTGTTTCGTCCTCCAACCGTTCGACCCAAGCGACCGCGCGCCGCCGATCCTCCTCAGTGCGCAACACGGTCTCCTCACTCCTCAAGCCTTCGTTGAACGCCATGAGCATTAAGCGCGACCCGTTTGGCAGCGCCCGGATGTAGTCGCTGGCCGCCTTGACCAGCACCTTGATGCGCATCTGCCCCGCCGTGCTCGGCACCGACTCGCGCATGGAACCCGACGTGTCCATCAAGATGAAAAAGTCCGCCCCGCGGGCCGGCGACGCCGACGCCAGCCCGAGGCACAACAGCAAACGCGCCCCAAACTTGTTCAAGCCCCGAATCACGGTTCTTCGCGTCAGGCCGCGCGGCCTTGCGCCCCGCCGGCCCGCCAGAAGGATTTGCACGAGGTTTTTCATGGCGATTCCCCAGGTTGTCGTGTGAGTGAGATTCAAGGGTTGCTCGACGATGTCAGGCCGAACAGACGCGGATCATCACGCCGGTCGCGAGCGCGAAGCCGGCCAGCGCGACCAGGAACACGCCGCAGAATGCGACCGCGCGCGGGTCCGGGCGATGCTCCAGGGCGTCAATCAGTTTCTCCTCCAGGGCCTTCTCGTGCCGCAACATGGCAGGCACCGGCGTTCCCGAGGCGCTGGCTGAACTGTCTGCCGCGTTCTCGACCACAGTCCTTGCGTAGAACTTCTCCACGAGAGGCGTGAAGTTGGGGGCAACGACCCAGGCTGCCAGACCGGACAGGGGCACGGCCACCACCAACACCAGCGCGGACTTGAAGATCTTCTTCAACCCGAGCCCCAACAGCAGCGCGATGAGAAACGCCGCGGCGGCGATCAGTGTCGTCTGGTTCAGCGCGTACTGCCTGGCCGCGAAACTCAGCCCGCCTTGCGTGGGAATGAGGGCTCCAGCGGCAAGGCGCGTCGCCTCGGGCTGCACACCCGAGGTGACCAACTCGACCCGGCCGGACTTTGGGATGCGCACCACGCCCACCTTCATTTTGCTCCGCGCAGCCGGTTGCGTGATTGCCAGCTCCGCTAACCGCAGTCCGCTCTCCAACCGGACGGCACGAACCTCCCCTGCGGCCGCGCCATCGACATACACGACGTCGCTACGTTGAAGCCCCTCGTCGGCATTCAGGACGGTTTTGACTGCCATGCCCCGCCCGCACCCGACCAGAGCCAGGAGGCCCAGACACAACGCAAACAACCAAGCCTTGCTGCCCGCCATTTCTTTTTGTTCACTTGTCTTCATACGTTTCTGCCCTCCTTCGAGCCGGCGCAATCGAACGATTCCGGCGAGGAACGAATTTCTTCTGCAAAATTGGGGTTCTGCCCGCCTGGCCGTCGCCGACCATCTTCGACAGACACACTTTCATCGGTCTTGACTCTTCACAGCGCGGCTTTTGGGGAAGATATGCAGAGAGCGACCTACGTTCGCAGTCGGTCACGCGGGCTGTGTCGCTCCGGGTTTTGCTCCTTGCGCCGTGGTGTTGCCAGCCACATGTTCTGAGTCCATGAATTGCGGCGGCGTTGAAGCGAGCCCGGCCGGTTTGTCAGCCCTCGTGAGTGGGCTGAAGCTCCGAAGTGTCGAATGCGCGCTGCGCGTCAACCGCACGCTGCGATTCAACCGCGTCGCTCCGGTTTCACCGCTGGTGAGCGCAACCGTTCGGGGCCTGGCTGGAACTCTTTTGACCTCGCTTCACCCCGAGTTCACGCGCCGCTGGTTCAAGCCTGGCCAAGGGAACCATCGTCCAGCCGCGTTCCTGATTGAGACTCTCGCGCACCAGGTTGTGGCCAGCGACTTGTTTCCTTTCAGGATCCGCACCTGGGATCCTGTTGGGGATCTCTTGCCGGCTCTTGTTGAAGCACTCAAGCAAGCCCCGGGGCGTCCGTTTGGCGACGGCGGGGCCAGAGTTGAATCGGTCCTGTTCGGTGAGATCCAGGAAGGCCTGGCAGACGGAGAGAACATCTGTTGTCTGCGGCAACCCACTATCGAATTCCTCACACCCCTCCGCCTGAAGGCATCATGCCGTTTCCTCGACGAACGCGAAGTCACCTTGGGCCATCTCACCGAGGCCGCCGTTCGGCGGCTCAATCGGTTAAGCCTGGACTACGGGAATCGGAGCACGCTGGCCGAAACACCGCTGCTGGCCGCGAGCGCAAAGGTCCGCGAGACGACCCGTTCGCTATGCTGGGAGAGGGTATGGCGGCATTCATCCAGTCAGAATACCTACATCGACTTGTCAGGCGTGGCGGGCCGAATCACTTTCGCTGAACTGCCAACTCTGCTCACGGAGCTGCTAAGGGCAGCTTCCGTCGTTCATATCGGGCACAAGACCGCCGAGGGCTGTGGGCAGTTCCGGCTCAGTTGACCGAGAATGATGGTCATCCCGGAAGTCCACTGCGCTGCCGCCTTTGGAGAGAACGATGCAGCGCTGGAAACCATGCACTCTGACTCTGAGCTTCGCCGCTCCGGAAACGCCCCTTCTGCTCTGGTTGGTCCCGCACACCGATGCCACGGAGCGCCGCGGCTATCAGCCCTCGATGGGACGCGCTCCTCGATTCCGGGGAGAGCCCGACCGCGGGCGCCGTGCCAAACCGCCTTCCATCTCGCTTTCAGGGCCAGCCCAGAATGCCGCTCGGCAGCCAGACATATTCCGGTTCCCAGCGGGGCCATCTCCGCATTTCGCTTGCGCTTGCGAGGGTGATGACCAGCGCACCACGTCAACGCCTTGTGTCGAATCCCGCCTTCCTCGCCGATGCTCCCCGGCTGCCCCTGCCAGAGCATCTCTCCCTCGCCGCGCCTCCCTTTTGGAGAACGTCGCCTGCTGGGACAACCTCTGGCGTGCCTGCGAACGGGTGCGAAAAAACGGCGGCGCCCCTGGGCTCGATGGCATGACCGTCGAAGAACTTCCCGGCCACTTTGACCGGAATGCCAACGCCATCCAAAGGCGACTGCGCGACGGGACGTACCGCCCGGAGCCCCTCCGTAAAGTAACGGTGGAAAAGCCCGACCATTCCGGGGAGCGGACTTTGGCCATTCCCACCGTGCTCGACCGCGTAGTTCAGCACGCCGTTCAGCAGGTTATTACCCCCCTGTTCGATCCGCACTTCTCGCCCTCGAGTTTCGCGTTCCGCCCCCGCCGCAACGCGCACCAGGCTCTCCTGCAAGCGCAACGCTTCGTTGCCAAAGGCCTGAGTTGGGTCGTGCATGTTGATCTCAAAGCGTTCTTCGGCAGCATCGAGCACGACCGATTGCTCCAGTGCCTGGCCGCGCGCATGCGAGACCCGCGCCTCCTGGATTTGATCCAGCGCTTTGTCGCCGCGCCTTTTCTGCACAACGGCGTCACGGAGGACCGCCCGATCGGAATCCCGGAAGGCGCACCACTCTCGCCCCTGCTCGCCAATGTCTTTCTGGACGGCTTTGACAAGGCAATCGAGTCACAGGGCTACCCATTTTGTCGGTATGCGGACGACATCAACCTCTTTGTCGCCTCGGAAGCTGCCGCACAAACGCTGCTTGACAAGCTGCAGCTCCATCTGCCCCGAACCCTTCGCGTCGAGATTAACGAACGCAAGAGCGGTATTGGCCGCCCATGGACCCTTCCGTTCCTGGGCTATCTCATCATTCAGGAAACCGGCGCCCTCAAAGCCGCTCCCGCCAGTTGGCGGCAACTCAAGGACAAGCTCCGCGAGATCCTGGCGCGAAACCGCCATGCGGATCTGGACACTCTGCTCCGGGATCACATCAACCCTGTGCTGCGGGGTTGGCGTGAGTACTTTCGCCTGGGCATCACGCCGGAAGCTGACCGGGACTTCCAGGCGTGGCTGCTCGACCACCTGCGCCGCCGACTCTGGCATGACTGGGACCAGCCCAAGCGCAGGGCCCGCCACCTGATGCAGCGGGGCATCCCCGCCAATCTGGCGTGGGAAGCCGCCGAAACCGGTTACCACAACAGCGCCGCACCAACTTCCCTCGCAATGGAAGACGCTTTCCCGCCTGAATACTTCATGGAAAAGGGCTTGCTGACTCGAGGCGGATCGGGCGATGAACATCAAAACCAGGGGCCTTCTGTTGCCCCGCCGGTCATTTATGGCCGCTTCTTTGATTGATTGAACTTGCCTGCTCGCCTCGGATGGAGGTATGTACCGCCCAGGCCAAAGCGCTCAAAAATTGCCGAGGTAAGGAAAAAATGCCGAAGTCCCAGCAGTTGAGGCTTTTAAGCGATGGGTTTGTGTCAGGGCAAGCGGGGGGCGGGCACTGGCCAACCGGCAATGGGGTGACGTTAGGAATCGAACATCACGCAAGGCTCAGCGGCTTAAGGACTTCGGGCCCATGAGGTGGACGTGAGTGCACCGCCAGTGCGGTGGTTGCGACTTCATGTGCGTTAGCGATGACGCGATGGTTCGGGTGGACGTGAGTGCACCGCCAGTGCGGTGGTTGCGACTATGTTTTATGTTTTATTGTTTTGTTTTATTTTGTGGACGTGAGTGCACCGCCAGTGCGGTGGTTGCGACAATTCCACCACCTGCACCACCGTCCTTCATCTTGTGGACGTGAGTGCACCGCCAGTGCGGTGGTTGCGACTGGATTGATCTCAAAGTTGACGTACGTATTCTTGTGGACGTGAGTGCACCGCCAGTGCGGTGGTTGCGACTTTAGTTATCTCCGTCAACATGCAACGAATAGGGTGGACGTGAGT
>CAYPUR010000122.1:0-14194 GCA_964413865.1 uncultured Verrucomicrobiota bacterium | reverse complement strand
CCTCACCCGGCGTCAAGCCCCTGCACGCAAAATGAGAACTGCTGGGCAGGGAAACTCGGGCGCGCGTCGAATCACAAGGCACGCCGAGATCCAGGCACGGTTTCGGGCACACTGGCGGTGCGGACAGGTCGTTCCTCGGCTCCGTTCACGCTGGAAACCGGCTGGTCCTTGGCGTATACGCAGTTCATGCAAGTCCACAAGCAGTCCGACAGACGAAACCGCGGGGCTGACGGCGCCATGTCCGGTCGTCGCCAATTCCTGGCTCAATTAACCGGTTTGGCCGCGGCGGCGGCGTTGGCATCAAAGCGCGCGGCGGCGGTTGGTGCGGGAACGTCTCCGTCGGCAGCCGCCCTGCCGAGCATCCAGTTGGGACCGCACCGGATCAGCCGCTTGGTGGCGGGCTCGAATCCGATCCTGGGCTATTCGTACCTGGGGCCGCATACGGACCGCCACCTCAAGGAGTACTTCACCGTGGAACGAACGGTGGAGTTTCTCGAAGATTGCGAGCGCGCTGGCATCACGGCCCACCAGTTCGCCGACCCGGAAAGCGCGCTCCCCTACCTTCGTCACCTCCGCGAGCGTGGCAGCAAGCTGCAGTTCATCTGCCTCCATGCGGAGCGGGAGAAAATCCGCCAGGCGATTGATTTGACCCAACCGATGGCCATGGCTCATCACGGCGGCGTGACGGATCGGCTCTTCGCCGAGGGCAAAGCCAGTGTCGTGCATGACTACGTCAAGGCGGCCCACGACGCCGGCGTCCTGAGCGGGGTTTCCGCCCACAACCCGGACTGCATCAAGCGCATCGCTGATGAGGGCTGGGAAGTCGACTTCTTCATGACCTGCTTCTACTTCCTGACGCGGCCGCGGGGCAAGGAGGACGCGGAAGTTCCAACGCTCGAGATCGCGTATCCGTTCTACAAGGACGATCCCAAAGTCATGACGGAGGTCGTGCGGCAAGTCAAACAGCCCTGCCTGGGCTTCAAGATTCTGGGGGCCGGACGCCTTTGCGCGGACCAACCAACGGTGCGAGCGGCCTTCCAGTTCGCCTTCGAGAACATCAAGCCTACCGACGGTGTCATTGTGGGCATGTTCCCCTGGTGCTTCGACGAAGTCAGCGCCAACGCTCAGTACACACGCGAGATGGGGAGAGCGGCATCGAGTCGCGCAGCGGTTTGAGGCGCTGAACGCTGCCTAGCCTGCATTTCTCACCACTTTTGCCACCGCGAGGCCGGAGTTCACAAGAGAAGTCAGCATGCAGGCTAGGAAAGCAAAACCGCGCCCGAGTGGAGGGATGGAACCGGGCAACAGAGTGTCGCCGCACCCGCGAGGTCTCGGAAACGCTCCGAACCTCGTTTTTCCCCGTCCGGGCGCGGTTTTGCCACAGCCCGGATTTCGTTGTCATCTTCCCAGTGGTGAGAAATCCGGGCTAGGGGATTTACTCTCGGCTGAACACCAGTTTGCCATCGACGTAGGTCCGGCGCACTTGCGTGCGCGCGATGGCCTCCTCGGAGCACGTCAGGAGATCGGTGTCCAAGACGATCAAGTCCGCCAGCTTGCCGGGTTCTGATGGAGAATCACGTCGGCCTCGGCCGCAGCAGGGCGTTCGACAAACAGGCTGGCGGCGGACGGCCACAGAATGAGAAAAGGGATAAGTGTCTTCATGGCAGGTCAGGGGCGCTGGGTCCAGACCACACACTGCCGCCGAACGTGGCGAGACGAATCCGCGTCGGATCCGCAAGGTCGAATTCGACGCGCTGGATGTTCGCAAACGGCAAGGCGTCGAACGCCTTCCACGTTTGGCCGCGGTCGCGCGACAGCCACAGCCCGGCGCCTGGCGCGCCTTCGGTCAGCGTCATGTAGATCCAACCCTCCCGCTGTGGGTGGAAATAGCCGCCGAAGGTCTGGGGCCCCTGCCGCCCAATCCGGCGCCAGGTCTGACCGCCGTCGTCGGTCAGATAGAGGCCGCCGGACTGGTCGCCTCGTCCGGCATCACACGCACCGAGGAGGATGCGCCGGCTGTCGGCCGGGTGAACCGAGAAATCCTTCACATAGAGCAGCGGTTGCGAGGCGTTGATCTTCTCCCACGTCTCCGCGCCATCGCTGGAGCGATACAAGCCGACCCCCTCGCTCATCAGCGGTGCGCCCGCCGATGACCGCTTGGCGCAGATGCTGGCGAAGAGCGTGCCGTCGGCGTGCAGGATCACCCGATAGACGCGCAGGTTGTCCGGGTGCCCCAGGCCGTTCTTCTTCAACGTCCAGGTGCGGCCGTCATCGGTGGACTTGAAGACACCTTCATCGAACACGCCGGCGTAGAGCGTCCGCGCGCCTCGGGCGCTCCGCGAATCCAGCACGATGGAAGTCACCGCCTTCGCCGGGAGGCCCTGCGCCTCGGCCTTCCACGAGGCGCCGAAATCGCGCGAGATGCAAACGCCACCCGGATGATGATGGCCGTGGCGCTCGGAGATGATGTTGTCGTTGGGGATGTCGTGGACGTCGGAGAACGCGCCCCAGATGGTCCCGGGAACCTCCGGGTCGAACGCCAGTTCGTAACAGGTGTTTCGCCAGGGGGCCCAGGTCTTCTGGTTCCACCACCGCCAGGTCTTGCCTCCATCGAGCGACCGGGAGAGACCGATGTCGGTGTAGGCGATGTAGTGGCGATTGGTCTGGTGCGGGTCCACGTAGTAATGCCACGTGGTGGTGACGACCAGCCCGTTACAGACCCAGGCGGTGTCGGGACCGGGCTTCGGGTCTCCTGCGGGGTAGGTGCTGCCCACGAACCAGGAGACGCCGCCATCGTGCGTGATGTGCGGCTCGTTGCGGACCAGGATCAGACGGTTGGGGTCGGTGTTGCAGATGGCCACCCCAAAGGGGGTCTCGCCGCCCTTGAAGCACTGCCCGGTGGACGCCGTGACGTATTCATGCGCGACATTGAACCGCGGAAAACGCGGGTCCTGGAAGTACGTGGCGCGCCAGGTCCCGCCGCCGTCGTCGCTGCGGTACACCGTGTCGTGGTGCGGTGGATGAAAGCCGGTGGCCGTGTTGAGCGCGTAAACGGTCTGCGGCTGGGCGTCGGTGGTGAGCAGGCAGTTGTACTGTGCAATCGGACCGTAAGCCCATTGGTCGGCTTGCTTGGTCTCGGTGTTCAGGCCGGAACCCATCGCGGGCTGCCAGGTTTCGCCGCGGTCGATCGAACGGTAGATGCCCCCTTGGAAGGCCCCCTCAATCTCTTTGCTCGGGATGGCGCAGTACAGGATGACCACGCCGGCAACCGGATCGGAGCCGCCGGCAAAAGCCTGCACCCCCTTCCACGGCAAACCCTGCGTGCGCTCCGCCCAAGCCTGCCCGTCGTCGTCGGAGCGCCAGAGGCCCTGGTCCGTCGCCGCGAACATGGTCCGTCCCCGCCGGGTGCGATCGAAGTGAAAACCGATCACCCGCCCGCTCGGCCCGACGCAGACCTGCCAGGTCAACCCTCCGTCCCGCGACCGCGCGCAACCGCCGCGGCCCAGGCCGACGAGCAGAACCTCCGGAGCCGCTGGGTTGATGGCGATCTCACCGAGCGGGGAGTCGCGCAGGTCGCCCAGCGGCGCGAAGGTCCTTCCCCGATCGTGGCTGATGCGGAGCCGGCCGCCAGACGAAGCGAAGACCGTCCCCGGATTGGTGGGATGAAAAGCGGGGCGGCAGCGGGTGTCACTGCGGAGTTGGGCCTGATGCACCATGCGCCAGTTGCGGCCACCGTCCTCCGACACGTAGGCGGCGCTCATGTCACAGTTGAGCATCATGAGGTTCGGGTCGGCGGGCGAGACGGCGGGGGTGAACATGCCGCCGCCGCCGGACAAGCCCACGGGTTCCCAGGAAACCGCCTCAGGCGAAGCCGCCCCAGCCGCGGCCCAGAAGAGGCCGGCCATCACCGGAGACCACAGGCTCGAAAAGAAGGGGCGGGCAATAAACACCGTGTGAATCCAAGAGTTCATGAGCCAATCCTATCGCAAGGCAACACTGAGCTGGCCGAAGAGCGTGACTCAGCCAATGGAGTTAAGCAAGCGTGTCGAGGCAGTGACGGGCGCCGGGTCGGGGGACCCGGCCTACAACCGCTGCATTCTTCGATGCTGTAGGCCGGGTGCCCTCACCCGGCATCAAGCCCCTGCACGCAAAATGAGAACTGCTGTGTCCGCGCCGTGCTTCGGAGGCTCAATTCCGCGGACTGTATGAAAGCGAACTCGATGGACATCTGGGTGTGGTATGCCCGGTTCGAGGATTGTGGGCGGGGCGTCCACAACGTCATGGGCAACTGGCACGTCTGGGAATCGCTCTTCCTTCGGTCGCGCGTGGCCGATTTGAGCAGTGTCAATCTCATGGCGTTCTCGGTCGTCAACAACACCAGCGTCGGCTCGCGCTGTTTCTTCGATTTCGGCACGGGTCACACCTGGGGTTCGCCAGTAAGCCTCACCGGCAACCGGGTGCTCGATCCGACCGGCGATTGGGCGGTCATCCTCGACAACGCCGGGCCCTACCTGGTCGTGGACAATCAGTTTCGCCTGACGGGTGCGGCGCGCGGGGTACGTATGACGTGGGGCGACCAGACGCCCGTCGGTAACCTCTGCTCCAAGACCAACGCGCGCGGTTCGGCCCTTGAAACGGTGGAGCCCCAGCCCGCATGTCTCATGGATTTGTGACCACCGCGAAGGGCAAACTCCCCAATGTGGACTGCCGCGGGCTAGAAAAGCCTCCAAGCTGACGCGTCCGCGGCAGGCTGGCGCAGAACAGTGTCAGGACCACGCACCAAGCGGTGGAAAGCGATTCAACGGTGACGAGACGGCACTGAAACCGCAGACTTCAGGAATGAAATCGGCACGATTCGCGTGGCTCGGCCAGAAGCGCCCCTGGCTCACCTTGCTGTCTTGGTTCATCTCCTGTCTCGTCTCCCAAGCCGCAGCCAACAATTCCAACACCGATTGGTTCCAGCGCGCTGGCTATGGCGTCTTCGTTCATTACCTCGAAGACCTGCAAAACGACCCGCAGCAGGTCCATAGGTATCTCGGCCATGACCGGTTGGGCAACTACCTGGGCGCCGGTTGGGGTCAACCGGGCGTGCGCTACTCGAAAGCCGATCTGACCGAGTACGTCGCCGAGGTGAATCGGGCCGGCGGGGTGGTGTCCATTGATGTGTTCCTCGATGGCAATAACCTTTCTGGACTTCGGGGTCCCCGATGCGCCGGTCGGGCTGGCCGGGCCCTTGATCGTAGCGCGTGAGGTCCGCCACGAAGAAGATGTCAAGCTCGTGGCGAGTGACTCGGGTGAAGCTCAACGACTCAAGTGCGAGTGAGGTTCGTGGCGCGGCGGGAGCGTGCGCGGAGCCGTTCTCCTGGCCTGGTGCTTCTACCGCGGTCCCGTGATCCGGCCCAGGAACAGGCAGGCCCCGCTCGGACGATGCTGAATGGCGAACAGGAACGGATGATCCACCCGCACCTCGACCGGCTTCGGCTTCGCCCCCACCATCGCCGTCACCCTGGCCATCGCCACCGCCGTCGCGGCCGCCGCTTCCGTTCCGCGCTCGTCCAGCGCCAGGAACGTCTTGTGGAACACCTCCGAGATGCAAAGATAGTCGTCCGCTTTCCGGGGCGCCATCCGGTCGAAGTCAGCCGTGCCCCGCGGTTGATCGAAGGCTGAGCGCATCCCCAGCGTTTGGAGCGCCTTGCCCAGTCGAAAGAGCGGCGGCTCGATCCTGAACCTGGGCAGGTACAGGATCACGTCGGTTGGTTCGGGCTTGGCGCACTCCGCCAGGAGTTCCGGGGTGGTTTTCGCTTCCAACCCGGCCAAGCCATCGGTCCGGTCCGGCAGCAGGATGAGGAATTGAACCTCGCCGCCGCTGTAGGGGATCGTAACCACGCTGAAGCCGTCCCGATGGCTGTACCCGAACTGGGCCTGGCGGACCATGGTGGGCACATCCCGCGCCGCACCGCCCTTCATACGGAACGGACGCGGTTGGGTCGTTGACGCCGAGAACTCCATCGCCCACGGCGCCTTCAGGTAGATCGCGTTCACCAGAACGAGCCGGGTATCCTTGTCGAGACCATCGGGAGGAACCAGATCGCGGATGCGCTGCCGCGTCTCCTGTTCGACCCACCCGTTGATCTTGCGCGTCGCCGCCTGAGGGTCCCGGGCGAAGTCCAGCGGCTGAAACGGCGCCTGATAGGTGTTTTTCACCAGGGTCAAGAACGGCCCGCGAAACGCATAGCCGTCCTGGCCGAACAAGCGGTTTGCAACGGTGAGCACAACGGGCTCGCTGGGGCCGCCCCATTTTCCGGCGTCTTCGGCCTGCGCCGCCGTCTTCCGCGCAACATCCTCCAGGGCCTGCCGCAACGCCGCAAACGATCGGTGCAAGGCGGCTTCGTTCCCGGGGTAGTGGAGCACCTTGGCCATCTCGGCGCGCGTAGCGCCGGACGCCCCGGCGAAGGTCATCGCCAGCGCCGTCTGAATCGAATAGGGCGAGAGCAACGCGTTGGCGTCAGCCGTCGTTCCCCTGGCCAGCAGTTCGAGGCCCAGCGCATTGACGGCCTGGGCGGCGGCGGCCGGATTGCCCGTCGGAGCGCCCGCCTCGCCAGCGGCGGATGGGCGGAGGGCGAGATTCAACGCGAGAGACGCGACCAGGAACAGGTTAGCTTTCATGTCAGGATGGTGGTTCGGTATCGATCAGCAGGTTGAAGGCGCGAGACCCCACCTTCAAACCGCTGGACTGGCTGAGAATCAAGTCCCTGCCCATGCTCGTGACTGTATACACGCCGGGTGCTTTCTTTCACCCCAATTCTCGGTTTCGACTTTAACGATTCAATGCCCGCCCGTGACGGTGTAAACCTCCCGACGCAGATCCTCGGCCAGGTCTTTCTCCATCTGGGCAGCCGTTTCGTACGGGGATGGGGGCTGCGCGGCGGGCTTGGCTCGGGCAGATGCGGTGACCAGGGCCGATGGAGCCGTTGCCGTTCCGGTTGCTGGATATTCGAGCAACCGCTCCGTCTGGGCTGCCAGGCGCCACCGGATGGCGTCGAACTCCTCCGACGGCCACATGCCATCGGCGAGGTACCGCGGCTGAACTCGGATGGCGTCCCACGTCTGCTCGAGTAGCCGCCGTCCTTCGCCGAGCGCCGCCAGGCAGGCCGGATCCTTCGCCCCCTCGCGCTGGACGATGGCCTGTTGGAGGGTGTAGAGGTAGCGCGCATCGTCATACCCCTCCCGGAAGCACGCCCAATACACCGCAGGAATGACTTCGCCGTCGTCATCCACCCGCTGACCGCACCCGGAGAAACGGCCGCGGAGGTAGTCGAAGGGGTCCGGCTCGGACGGCCAGCACCAATGCCAGGGGATCAGCGTGGTATAGCCGCTGCGCCAGAGACCGAAACCGTAGGTCATTCGCCCGCCTTTGCACATCGTCCGGCGGTCCTTGATTTCGCCCGCGTTATGGTTCGGGTAGCACCAATACTCGAAGCGGTTCCGTGAGACGATGCGCTCGTAAGGTACCGAATAAGGCTGCGAGCACCAGACATCGAGGTGGGGCGCGTAATCCGCGGCGTCGGCTCCGATGGGATCCTTGGTCGCATAGGTCCGCAGGCCCGCCGCCTTCACCGCGGCGTAAACTCCCGCGCCGAACTCCTTGCAGGAGGCGTCGACCTCGTCGATCGGGCAGCAGACGAACTCCGGCCACCCTTTAGCCTTCCGTTCGGTCTCGAAGGCCCGGAACAGTTCCGTGACGCGGGCGTAGAACGCCGGCGGGGGCAGCGGGTTGACCCGCCAGTGGTTCTCGTGCGTCCCGCCAGGCGTGGTGTCGCGGTAGATCCGGGCGATGACATTGTCTGCCGTCACTGGCGCCGGCCCTTTCAGGCCGACCGCCAACATGCGCTCAAGCTCGTCTCCTTCGGTCGCGGGGCTGATTGATTCCGCATCAGAATCACTGCGCAGGGTTGCTTTCATGTCATCCTCGCGGCACCGGGCGGCTCAGGGCGTCGAGCCGCCCTGCGGCAGTTCCATGATCGCGTCGGCCAGGGCACGCCGGACGCTTTGGTAATGCGTCAAGCCAGCGGACTTGTCGGCCGACATCAGTACGAAGCCGTCTCCGGGGAACGTCTCCCCGCCGTCGGTGTAGGCGGTCCAGTTGTCCACAATGCCGTCGGCGATTCGCTTGAGCAGCGCCTCGGCGCGCGACACAGCCGCCGGCTCGCGTCCGCTTGACTTCGCAGCGGCGATCCGTTGTTCCAAGGTGACCAGGTACCTCAGGTCGTCCATGCCTTCGCGGGAACGTTCGTAGGCCAGCGTCGGCCAGATGCGCGCGCCTTCGGTGCGCACGACCGATCCGCGCTCGTTCGGGCCGAGGTTGTAGTACCACTCGACTTTGCCGCGCACGCCGTTTTGCGCCATTCTCCAGAAGAAGAAGCCGAACGGGAAACGGTCGCTTCCGGCGTTGACGAACCACGGGATGGCGTCGGTCTTCTGTTGCAGCTCAAGGATGAAGTCGCGGTTGATGAGGCGGCGACCTTGGTTGTGACGGTCGATGCCATCCCAGCCATTGTTGAACGTCGCCACATTCAGGAACGGCGCCATCGTCGTCACTTCGAGCCAGCCATTCATGTCGGCCGTCACGGCCATTTCCGGGAGTTCCTCCCAGCACAGGCGCGCCAGGAGCTCGCCTTTGCGCACGCCCGGGAGGGCCTGGTTGGTCAACTCGTCCGCGATGCTGAAAACCACCGGCACGCCATGCCGCTGCGCCTCGACGTGCAAGCGGCGCATCACTTGAAGAAACTTCCGCTGAAACCGCCGGCTGTCCACCGGCCCGTACCCGGCCAGTTCGCTCATGAGGAGGTTCATTGAGGTGCCGAAATACAGCGGCTGTTGGAAGCCCGCGCGGCGGAACGCTTCGAGGAACTCACCGAACTCGGTGGTGTCGTCGTCCTGCACCGGCAGGTGAAAACCGTAGAGCGGTGCCACGGTGGTGAGGCCGTGTGCCCGCATGTCCTCAAGATGCGCGGCGAGAGCGCGCGGGTCCTTGGGGCTCGAGTAGTTGTAGCCGAGCGCGAACGGCGGTTGCTCCAACCGGAAGGGCAGGACTTCAAGCTGGAGCATCAGCCGCGCGACCGGTTTGCCGCCGCCGGTCACGGTGACTTCGCCGGTGTACTCTCCCGGTCTGGCCTCGGCGGGGATGTGGACGGTGGCCCAGAACAGCTCGCGTTGGAACGTCGGCATGTCCCACGCCTGCCCCAGGCCCATGAGGATGTCCTTATCGCCGCCGTGAAAACCCTCGACGGATTGCACGAGCACTTGGGATCTCGGAATGCTGCCGACAGAACCCGACAGGTCGGTGGCAGCGAGAAAGAGTTGCTCGACGCGCTCGTCCGGGCGGACGGCGAAGCTCACCGGTTCGTATTCGCCCGGCGTCGCGAAGAGCCGGGCCACGTTGGTCCGGATGCCGCCGAGCGGTTTGATGGACTTGTCCTGCGGGGCGAGATAGTCGGTGACGTAGACCTCAACCGCGCCGTGAAGCCGAGCCGCGGCAAACACGATGGCCGCGAGCAGTCGTACCGGAACGAGGACCTGGGATTTCGGGCTTCGGATTCTCATCTTGGCCTCCTACTCGTCCTTCAGTTCGCCGAGCGGCACCAGTTGCGCGTCGTCGAGCCAGATGGTCCCCTCGCCGGTCACGTAGATGTAGAAGCTGAAGTCCTTCGCGCCCGCCTCGGCCACGCCCTTGAGCCTCACCTGTTCCCAGTCCGAGCCGATTTTCTTCCGCAGCGTGCCGGTAGCGCCGGACTCGAAGTTCAAGAACAACTGGTTCTCGCCCTCGCCCTTGGCCCACATCGTCAATTCGTATTCCTTCACGCCCGGCACAAGAGGCAGCTTGGGGGTGTTGAGGCCGATGCGTCCCGGTTTGCCGGTGCAGCGGATACCGGCGCTGTACGTGCCGGAATGGACGTACTCCTTGCGGGTCTCCCAGAAGTTCTCGTAGTCGCCACCCCAACTCCAGCCACCCCACCACAGCCAGCGCGACCGGTTCCGCGCGCTGTTCTTGTTCACGTCCTCGAAACCGGCATTCTGCAAGAAGTTGAACTCGGCGGGATCAGTTTCGGACAGCGCTGCGGATTTGAACCGCCCCGCGCGCCGTGCCTCCAGCATGGCGCGTTTGCGTTGGAGTTGGCGCTCCGTGATCAAGCCGTCGGCTTTCATCCGGTCCAGCGCCTGGACGGCCGCATCCATCCGCTCCCTGGTCCAAAGCTCGGATGGCTTCTCCGCCGCACTGGCCGTTGTTCCCCGGTCCAAGCCCAGACCGCCAAGGAACAGAACGGCCGCCGTCAGCCCGCGAAGAGCCCAGACCCCAGCCATCGCTCGTGATTGCATGCGGTGCATCCTACGCCGGGGGGGCCTGTCGTGAAAAGCCTTCCTGTGTCAGTTCACCCCACAATCCTCGGCCGTTGTCGGGATTCAACGATTCAATACCCGCCCGTGACAGTGTACCCCTCGCGGTGCGGGACATCGGGGTGCCCGTCAATCCCAACCACGGCCCCCAACGCACGACCACGGGTTTGTCCTTGAGCGTGGGCACGAGCTTGTCGCCTTCACGGCTCAGCCGGAGATGCCCATCTGCCTCGGGCATCAGCGCCGCCATGCCGACGGGCGTCACGGTGGGGAGCTGGGCGCAGACTGGCGTCAGGTCAGACGCGCCTTCCCTGCCCAGCAAACCGTCCAACTCGACCCCAAGTTCGTAGCGCAGGGCATCCACGAGGATGAATGCCACCCGCTTACCGCGCTCTTTCAGTGCGGACGCGACCCAGCGGTCAAAGACCTCGGTGTTCCGCACCCGGCCACTCGCGGGCCAGCCTTCGCTCACCACCGCGCTGATGAACGAGGCCTGCACCTTCTCGGTGAAGTGGCGGTACTTCTGCCGGGCGGCTTCGATTAGGTCGTCGAGGCCGTCCACGCTGCCGTAGCAATCCGCCACCGACTGGTCGAACGCCCGCTGCAATGTGTCCAGCAGGAAACCCCGCTTGGCGTAGAAGTCAAAAACGCCGGCCACGCCTTTGCTGACCGCCTCGTACTCGGCCGCCAGATCATCGGCCTTGGTCATCAGTTCCAAGGCCCGTTCGGCAATCGTCCATGCCAATTGCCGGCCCGTGTGCCTGACCCAGATCGAGGCCCGGCGTTCTGCAGCGAATTTGTGGGCCCTGCCCAGTTCGCCGGCCAGCGCCGCCTTCACGAACACGCGCAGGAAACAGCGTTCTTCGAAGGCGAACGTGTCGAGCACACCCAAGTCCTCGACATCCTTCATGGCCGATTCCAGCTTCAGCTCGCCGGCGGTGATAATGGATTCGCCGGCATCAATGACCGAGCAGGACTCGCCGGCCAGCGCGAGCACGCAGTCCCGGTAGCGGCGCTCGCCATCGTAAACGACGAGGCATCCGGCGGCATCGAGCCGCTTCCTGAACTGATCTCGAATGAAATCCCGGATTCTCGTGCCTTCAACTCCTCTGCCAAGCGACCCAGTCTCTCGACCAGGTGCAGGATGGACACGACCTCGATCTTCGGCCCAAGGTCGTAGGACTCCTTGCCCGGCACGACCACCAGCAACTGATCCAGCTTCAAGTCCGCCATCGCCACGTGCATGGATTTGGTGATGCCCGGCGCGTCGCCGAACTTGAATTCAAATCCGATCCGCCGGCCCTGCCACAACACCATCAAATCCAGTTCCGCCCCGCCGTGCGTGGCCCAGAAGTAGGCATCGCGGTCGCCGGTGATTTGCAGCACTTGCTCGAGCGCAAAACCCTCCCACGACGCGCCCAGCTTGGGATGTTCCTCGAGCCGCTCCATGCTGGCGAGATGCAGCAGCCCGTGCAACATCCCCGAATCGCGGATGTAAACCTTCGGCGCTTTGACCTGACGCTTGCCCAGATTCTCGAACCACGGCGGCAACTGCCGCACCAGAAACGTCGCCGCCAGCGCGTCCAGATACCGCCGGGCCGTTTTCTCCGTGACTCCCAGCGAGCGCCCGATCTCCGAGCTGTTCCACGTCTGCCCGTGGTAATGCGCCACCATCGCCCAGAACCGCCGCATCACGCCGGGCGTCTCGCTCACGCCGAACTGCGCCAAGTCCCGCTCGATGACCGTGCGCTCCATGTCGTCCTGCCACTGCCGCGCCCGTTCATCCGTGTCGGCCAGATATGGCACGGGGAAACCGCCCCGCCACCACAGCCGCCGATGCTGCTCCGCGCCGACCTCGCCCAGCCCCAGTCCCGCCACGTCCACGAACGACACCCGGCCCGCCAGCGATTCCGGCACGCCCTTCATCAGCCACGGCGACACGCTGCCCAGAATCAGAAACCGCGCCGGCAACGGACGCCGATCCGCCCACACGCGCAGCAACGGAAACAGCTCCGGCATTCGCTGCGCCTCATCAATCACCACCAGCCCCGTCAGCGGTTCGAGTACCGCTGCCGGCTGCCGCATCAAATCCTGCGTCGCCGCGCTCTCCAAATCGAAATACCGCGCTCCCCGGCCCGCCATGAACTGCTGCGCCAGCGTCGTCTTGCCGATCTGACGCGGCCCAAGCAGCGCCACGACCGGATAGTGCTCAATCCGCGTCGCCAGCAGCTCCAGATACTTCTTTCGCTCAATCATGGTTCAAGCCTAACCGTGACAAACCGGAATGTCATTCCGATATTTCACGCTGCGCTTTCAATCATCGTATTCCCAATAGTTTGCGAGCGTGATGTCTCGCTCGAATCAATTCAAACCCGCCGTCCTTGAAAAACCGGAGTCGAATCCTAGACCTTCAAGGATGTCAAAACCGTCGCTGACCACGAACCACTTACACCCAGAATCGTCCTGCCCTTCAGCCTTTAGCCTTTAGCCGTCAGCCCTTAGCCTTCAGCCTTCAGCCTTTAGCCGTCAGCCCTTAGCCTTCAGCCTTCAGCCTTTAGCCCTTCCGCTGCGCATTCAGCCTTCAGCCTTTCCGCGATCTCCCATGCTTCCTCATAGATGACCTCGAACAGGTCGAAGGCATACAGGCCGAAGTGCATCGAGCCGCAGGCGGGATCGAGCATCAGGATCGTGCGCGGGTCTTTGAGCGGGCGGTGCGGGATGTGAACCGGCTGCTTGAGCAGGTCTTCCTGCGAGAGATTGTCCTGTTTCGGCTGTTCCGGCGCTTTCGCACCCGGCTTGAGGAAGATTTCGGTCGGACGGCGGACGAGGTAGCGGCACTGCTCTTTGAGCTTGGTGTCGCCCTGCGTCATCTCATACCAGATGCGGCCCAGCGTGTTATCGGTGAGAAATTCGACCACGTAGCGCGGGGTGAAGAACTGGTTGCGCACAGCCAGCTCTCGGCTGTTGCGCGGCGCGGCAAATTCCTCGCGCATTTTCTTCCGCTCGGCCTCGTCGTTGAAGTACTGGCAAATCCAGCCAACGGTTTCGTCCTCTTTCCAGAGCGGCTTGAGTTCGAGATCGTTCAGCAGATCGAAGAACTTCAACAGCGCCGGCTCGCGGGGAAAGAGCAGGCCGAACGGCGACCAGCGGTCGAACAGCACGCCCAGATCGAGCGACAGCTCGTCGAACATGCCGTGGATGAAGGTGACGTAGCGTTCATACGCGCCGCCCAGCCCGGAGCGGGCCACGGTTTCAAACACCTGAAAGCCCTTGGACTTGAGTCCCTGCCCGACACATTCCTGCACAAAGCCGCGTTCCTCGGCCATGCGGAGCGCGGCGAAGCGGTTCAACACCGTGAACGCCTGCTCGCGCAACACACGCCGGACGGCTTCGGCCTGGCGGCGGTAGGCGGTAGGCGGTAGGCGGAATTCACCTCGACAGGCCCCTTCCCTGCTCCGCCCTCGGCCTTCGGCCCTCCGCCTTCCGCGTTCGCGCCTCCGCCCACCTCCGAACACAGATGTTTCACGCGATCACGCAGCAGGGTGGCTATCTGGTAATCGTCGTCATCGAGCGTGGTGAGCCTGTCCAATTCCAGCACCCGGCCATCCTGCGCGTAGATGCCGTAGAGCCCCTGCAACTGGTCATCGAACTCGTCGGTCAACAGCCGCCGGCACGCGCCGACCATGCGCTGGAGCTTGTTGCGGGTTTGGGAATCAAAGGCCATGGGTGCTCAGGTGGATGAAACGCACGGTCTTTTCATTTGCAGCGATGCTTGAACGGTGGTTGGAGGGGGATGTGT
>CAYPUR010000121.1:7793-14259 GCA_964413865.1 uncultured Verrucomicrobiota bacterium | reverse complement strand
ACGGGATTCTGCTATCGAATCCCACTTCCGGACAGGAACTTTTATGATGAACCGAGAATACTCCCCACCATTGTCGATGAGCTCGATAGACAACAAAGTCTCCGTATTAAAGGCGGCGGGCAGGTCGAACACCTGCTTGTCCAAACGAACCTCATCGTAAGTGCCAGAGCCGGCTTTAAACACTTCCACTGTGGTGGTCCCATTAATGGAGTTAGCATAGGTGGATTGGAGATAGTCGCGGATATCATCGTTGCCATCCAGGCTGACTGAGTAGTCCAGGTCGCCAGTGCCCAGGAAACGCACCGAAGCGAATGTGCCGCCCCCAATCTGCCCCCACCAGGTGTTGATCAGAGTGTGGACCTTGTCCACGCCGAAAGCTCCCACAGAGATGCTCAAGGTTCGCGGGTTACCACCAGGGGCTGCTGTGGCATGCCAAACGTTCAGGCCACCAGCAGGAATGTCAAATGGGACACCGCCGAGTGTGACGCTTCCCTCAGGATAGCTCGATGCCTGCCCGTCATAATCCTGCATTCGGGAGTTGTGCAGCGCGGAGAAATCCTGCGGCAGAAACACCCCTGCACAGACCGGGAACGCCAGCAGCACGACGCTGCAAGCTAAAGAGATGCAAGTGGAAAGGGTGAGCATAGCTTTCATAGTTTTGTGGTGGAGTATCGAATGGCGTTCTGGACTACTGGTCTGATTGCTGCCCGCGCACCGGCTCTCGTGAAGCAAGAATGGCCTACCCATTCGCTAAAGACCTTTCGCGCTGGCATGCCTATGCGCGTATCAAAAAAAAACAGTCAACGAGAATTTCTCTCCTAGCGGTTCATCGAGCCAGCGTCCGGCAGCGGGGAGCGATCCGCCTGTCGCGATTGGCTAACCAGACGATTCACCAGGGCCGACGCAGGCGAAAGAACTCGATGCCCGGCGCTGGCAAGATCACGCTCAGGACCCCCGCTCCTGGGGACACGACGTTCGTTATGACGTTCCATTGCGCGGCCGGGCCCAGGGTCGGACTGGCTTCCAACAAGGTGTCGGCGATGGACGCTGGCCATGAAACCGTCACTTCCGTTTCCCCCAAGGCGCAAGTGAGCCCGATGGGCTGGCCGATCACGATGGTCCCCGAATTCCGCTCGCTGGCGGTGCCGGCAGACGACAGGACGGTCCAGGAATAGGCGCCGGGTACGGTGTAAGCATGGTTCGCAAACTGATTCGTGTCGGTTCCCCCGTCGCCGAAGGTCCAAATATGCGTCACGGGTGCCGTGGTATTCACTGGCATTGGCACGACCGCGAAGGCCACCGGCCAACCGGCCGGGTAGGTTGGTGGGACATGCGCGATCGCGGTGAGGGAGGAAGGCCCTTGTGTCACAACGAGCGTGCCGGTGGAGGTGGTCGAGTTCTTCGAACCGTCATAGGCGGCATACAGAAACGTGTCTGGTCCGACGTAGCCGGGCTCCGGGAAATAGGTCAGCAGGTGGCCGTTGACGCCCAGGGAACCGTGTTCTGGTTGAGCAAGGATCCGCAGCGTCGCCGAGACCGGGGTCACGGTGACAGGCAGCGAGACCGCCTGGTCGTTGGCGGTCGTCGCCGAGGCGATGCTGACTGTGGGTGCGGCAGCCGGGTTGCGATCCCCCTCATCAGGGCCCTGGTGGCAAGTGTAACAACCGATGATCGCGCCGCGAGCGAACGAGATGGTGCCGTCAAACGCATTCCATTTGCGGTTGGCTTGTGCGCGGGAGAGGACGCTGCCCCGGTAGTCCGTGCCGTGGCACACCCGGCATTGAGTGGAGCCACCGGTGTGCTCGATGAGATCGTGGTGGTCGCTGACCCAGCCTTGAGTCACCGGATGGATGCCGTGCGGTCCGCCTTTCACGCGGGCCGCAGTGGCCGTCATCGTGACGTGGCACGCGGTGCATTCGACCATCACGCCGGCATGGCCCTGAAGCGCCAGGTTGCGCAGGTTGTCATTGCGATGCGTGCTGGGAAATTCGGCGTGTGTCGAGCCGTGGCAGGCGGAGCACTGCAATCCGCCGTGCCCGCGGGAGAAACGGTAGAGCGAAAGGCCCTGAGCCGGCGTGTTGGGCGTCGTGGCGAAGGTGGCGTTCACGGCCACGCGCGGCGTGCCGTTCGTTTCGAACGCGGAGCTGTAGCGGATTTGGCCGTTGTTGCTGGTGGCGGTGCCCGTGTGGCAACTCTGGCAATTCGGCTCCATGAACCACCCTACGCGGTCGGGCGAGCCAACCATGCTCATGTCTCCGTGACAGGCCTGGCACTGCATGTCCAGCGAGCCATCGGGCGCCACGGCACCGCCCATGGCGCCGCGCAGACACTTGGTCGTCGAGCCGGGATGGCAACGGTAACAGGCCGCGCGGTTCGCCGAATTGTCGAGGGTTGTGTTCAAGACGGGATCGGCGACGTGCGCGTGGCCCCGATGCACCGAGCTGGTCAGCGGCGGGATCGTGCCGAAGCTCGGCGTACCAAGCGCCTCTGACGCGTGGCAGGAAGCACAAAGAACCGGTTTGTTGTCCGCGACCACGCCGCGATAGAGACCTCGAGAATCGAAACCGCGATCGGCCAGTGCTGCGGCGTAAAGGGCCGAATGTCGCGCGAACTGATGTTCGTCGTGGAGGCGAAGGATGTTCAAGCGGAAGTCGCGCTCCTGAAATCCGTCCCAGACCCAGCCCGAAGCCGGCTTGCCGGCCTCCGGCGAGCCCGACGCGTGGCAGGCGCGGCAATCCATCTCGTCGGACACCGGCAGGACGACGTCGTTGGTGGCGACTGGAGTTCCGCCGCCGTCCCTTGCAATGATCCGCATCAGCGGATACGGGTTTTTCCTGTGCGCGTCGTCGTAGGGCGAGATGGGGATGCCTTCTGCCCGCCACCAATTGACTGGCGTCTCGACGCCCGGGGCAGGGCGGTTAACTGGTTCGAAAAGCATCGCTTGCGGCTCGTTCTCGGTGCCCGGCATGTTCCAGCCGGCAAGGCCTCCCTCGGGACCGAGCGTGGCGCCGTAGAGGGCCTTGGCGTAGTCGTAGTAATTATTCTTCCCCATCGCGGTGGCGTTGAAGGATCCGTCGGGGTCGGCCACGGCCTGGTAGGTCACAGTGTAACCCGCGCCGTCGGTCACGAGTTTGCCCGCGACAATGAGTTGGGCTTCAATGGTATTGTACGGGGGCAGCACGCTGAACACCGAGTAATCACTGTCCATGCAGTGCATGCCCAGGTTATTCCAGCCGAAGATCTGGGAGTTGGCTGCCGTCAGGGTTGCTGGCATCGCGAGGGCCACCGCCAAAAGAGTCGTCTTGATGCGCATAAGCAGGAGGTGCTTGGGAGTCTGAAACGTGGTTCGAATGAAAGCAAGGACTGTTTCTCGTGACTGTTTTCTCGCGTGGCATTTCGATACTCCCTTCTGTTTGCCGGGCTGAGCTCCTTTCCTAACCCGGAAATCTCACCAGTGGGGCGGTCGTAGTATTCCTGACAGTCCGTGGGTGAGATTTCCGGGTCTATGAAACCCGCGCCCAGCAAAGGGAATTGGCTATTCGGTTCAGCAACGCCGGGACGCGCCCCAGCCGCTTGGGTGACGCGGGCACGCGGACACAGTGTGGTCGAGATTGGGTCCATCGGTTTGGGGCGCGGGTTTCTGATGAGCCCGCATTTCAGGTGATATGTGACGATGACCGGTCAGATGACATCAAAAGTTGATGGGAAATGCGGGCTGAGTGCGCTCAACATTGATTTGACGCCCTGTCCTCCGCGGGTTAAGGGATGGCCATGACACTGAATCATCTTTCTCAACGCGATTTCCTGAAACTCACGGGCACGGCGGCCTTGGCTGCCGCCAGCGGGCTCCCGGCCAGTCTTTGGGCCGCTGACACGAAGAAGATCCCCGTCGGACTCCAGCTCTATTCGGTGCGCGAACAGTGCCAGAAGGATCTCGTCGGCACCGTCAAGGCCGTGGCCAAGATGGGATACAAGGGCGTCGAGTTCGCCGGTTACTACGGGCGCGACGCGAAGACCCTGCGCCAATTGCTCGACGACACGGGGCTCAAGTGCTGCGGGACCCACATCGGACTCGAGACGCTGCTCGGCGATGAACTGCCGAAAACGATCGAGTTCAACCGGGTCCTGGGCAACCCGTACCTCATCGTCCCGGGCCTCGGGGAGAAATACACCAAGACCCGGACCGCCTGGCAGGAAACAGCCGCGATCTTCAACGGCATCGCCGAAAAGGTCAAATCCCGCGGCATGCGCGTCGGCTACCACAACCACACCATCGAATTTCACGAACTCGATGGCGAGATGCCGTGGGACACGTTTTTTGGGGGGACCCGCAAGGACGTCATCATGCAGTTCGACACCGGCAACGCGATGCACGGCGGCGGCGACGCCACCATCTATCTCAAGAAGTATCCCGGGCGCGCCGCGACAGTCCACATCAAGCCGTTCTCGAAGGCCAAACCCAACGCGCTGCTGGGCGAGGACGAACTCCCCTGGCCGGAGATCTTCCGTCTGTGCGAGACCATGGGCGCCACCGAATGGTACATCATCGAGTACGAGAGCGACGCCTTCCCGCCGCTCGTCAGCGTCGAGAAATGCCTCGAAGTGATGCGCAAATGGGGCAAGTGTTAGCGAGGCTCCGCCTCGGACGCGCTTCTTCGCCGAGCATAGTCTTCTGCGCTGATTTCAGCCGGCACGGTTCGCCGCCTCGACGACGCGCCGAATTTTGCCGGCGTCCGTGACGCCCATCTCGTACTCGGGCAGGCCGGGCACGCCCATGAAGACGTGCGGATTGCGGTAGATCATGCGGCTGGCGATCTTGCTTTGGCCCGAGAGATGCACCTCGCGCACGCCGGTGGCGTCGATGAGCTCGCGCACATTGCCCTCGTGAATGCCCGCACCGGGCATCACGATTAGGCCCGCCCCGGCCCGCCGCACGAGGTCGGCAATCCGCTCCCTGCCCTCGAAGGCGCTGCCCCGCTGGCCAGACGTCAGCAAACGCTCGACCCCGAGCGCCAGCACGTCGTCCAGGGCGCGGTGGGCATCCGCCGCCATGTCGAAAGCGCGGTGAAATGTCACCTGCATCGGGCGCGCGGCCGCGACCAGCGCCCGCATGCGCTCCATATCCACACTGCCATCCGGTGCCAACATCCCAATCACCACCCCGTCCACCCCGGCGCGACGGCAGAACTCGATGTCCCGCGCCATCACCGCGACCTCGGTGTCATCGTAGCAGAAATCCCCGCCGCGCGGCCGCACCAGGACGTTCACCTTGATGTCGAGCCGTTGGCGGGCCAGCTCAATGACCGCGGCGCTGGGAGTCACGCCGCCCTCGATCAGCGCGGAACATAACTCGACCCGGGCGGCCCCGCCCGCCTGGGCGGCCAGGGCGGATGTGAGCGAATTGGCGCATGCTTCGACGAGCACCGGCGTTTTCATAGCAAACGATTCTCGATTTCAGGAACGAGGCCGTCCAGCGCTGCTCTCTCGATCAAATCCGAAATGAACGTGTCAGGATTTGCGGCGCAAGACAAAGGCCTGGACAGCCAGGTCGTACACCAACAAAGGCCACCGCTTCCGCCCCAACATCCTCTTCACGACCTGTTCCCTGAACAGCCACCACGCCCGGCGCATCCCGCGCGGAGTCTCCGAGCGGTAAGGCCCGTTGCAGGTGCGCAACAGGTCGGCCGGATGAACGGCCGCCTCGGGCCAGACCCACTCGAAGTGTCTGAGCAACTCCGCGCGCAAGGCCCGGTATCGCTCGGGCCCAATCTCGTGATCGCCCCGCAGATCAAGGTCGTTGGTCAGCACCGCCAATCCCCCCGGCCGCACCACACGGGCAAGCTCGCGCACGGTCGATTCGAAATCCGGGATGTGTTCGAGGACGCTGATGCAGGTGGCAACGCACGCCTCGCCCTCAGACAATGGCAGGCGCCCTTGCTCGATCATGCGGAAGCTGACGCGCCCGGGCGCGGCGGAGACCAGCGGGACGGCCCGATCGAGATCCGTCCGGCAGATCCGGTCGGTGTCTGTGCAGATGACGTCGTATCCGAGCGCTCCCAGGGCGAATGGGAAAAAGGTGACGCCGCTTCCGACGTCCACGGCGACCGGGCGCGGCGAGGCCGGGGCGTCATGCAGGAAACGTTCGAGATGGTAAAAGGCGTACGGGTACTCCCAGCATCGGCTCCAGTCGTGCAGCGGATCGCGTGGCCACGGATACTCGGGGCTCCGAAAAGACGATTCGTGCCGGCGAAACCGCTCCGTTTCCCGTTCGAGCCGGGCAAACAAAGCGATCCACTCGGCGGTGTTGAGATCGGACAGCGCGGCCTGTCCCGACCGATGAAAAGGATGCCCGTCGGCGTAGGTCATGAGCGGGATGTTTTGCGTGCCAGGGCGCACAGGATATAGGTGCCGTCCAGGTGGTACGGCCCCTGCCCGAGGCGGTTCCAGACGCTTGCGGCCAGGCGCC
>CAYPUR010000121.1:0-7783 GCA_964413865.1 uncultured Verrucomicrobiota bacterium | reverse complement strand
CTGTTCAAGGTAGAGATCGTGCCGCGCCAGCAACGCGGCGAGCGTCCGTGTGCTGAAGTAGTTGAAGTGTTCGAGATCGAGTCGGAATCCGACCCAGCTCGGGCCGATGCGGTCCACTTCGCTGCCGTTCGGAAGCGCCAGCAACAGCCGTCCATCGGGCGCCAACCGCCGGGCGACGTCAGCGACGAACCCGCTTGGATCGGCCAGATGCTCGATCAATTGGAACGCGCAGACGACGTCGAAGGCGGCCTCGTCAGGCATGGACTTGTGAGCCGGGATGCCCAAAGCGCGCAGGTAGGCCAGCGCCTGCTCGTCCCACTCGACCCCGGTTACGCGCGCCTTTGCGATGCGGCATTTGCGGAGGAAATAGCCGTAGGTGCAGCCGACTTCGCAAAGCTGCAGACCGGCCAAACCACCGGTCTGAAGCAGGATTTCGAGGAACGGATTCGGTCGCTGCCACGGGATCCAGCGCCGCCACCTCGGCTCAGGCCGCGGGCAGAGTCCTTTGTACTCGCCGTAGTTCCTGTAGAACACCTGCATCTCCGCCTCGCTGGGGATCTCGGGCAGGTAATGCATGCCACACGCGGCACAGCAGGCCACGACGAGCCGATCGGGCCGCCGGCAGATCGGACGGGGCGCATCGCCGCCACAGACCGGGCACGGGCGGTGGATCAGGCGGTCCAAGGGCCACTGCGGGACACGCCCGGCTTTGACGCTGGGCGGCAGGGGCGGCAGCAACGGGATGACGTCGGTCGGGTTCACGCAAGGGTCAGGGACTCTCAGTGCGCAAGAGACGAAAAGCGTACCAAATGGTCCACACGGCGTGGGCAGTGTAGGCAACCAGCCGGGCGGTCGCAAGCCCCAGCGCCCCCCAGCCCGCCAGGGCCCAACTGCCGGCCAGGCAGACGATCGCCCATCCGACATTCATCCAGAACCCGGGCCAGATGTTGCCGCTGGCAATGATCATCTGCCCGACAGGGATCTGCACCGCCACGAGCCCCGCGGTCACCAACACGGCCACGAGCGCCGGCCATTCATGGGCGAAACTCGGTCCGAACAGGGCCATGATCCACGGGCTGGCCAGGCAAAGGAAAACCACGGGCAGCGCGGTGCAGGCATTCAGTTTCATCGAGAGTCGCAGCAACTGCAGACTCTGTCGTTTGCCCGCCCCGCCCAGTTGCTCGGCCATCATCGGCAAGACCGATTGCCCCAGCAGCGCCGGGAGGAACATCAGGGCCGTGTACCACTGGTTTGCCGCGTTGAACGCCCCCATCTCCCCGCTCCCCCCCGGCTGGTTCATCAGGATCGCGCAACAGGCCCAATGGACCGGCCCGACCATGAGCATGGCCAGACCGGAGGGCAGCGCGAAGCTCCAGAGCAGAGGAAGATCGGCCCGCTGGCACGGCTCGCGCCGCGGAATGCCCGCGCGGGTCAACTCGCGCCGCAGGGCGAAGTGGTTGGCGACATAGCCCACCGCGGCTGTCGCGCTCAGCGCCCAAATGCTGCCCTCGATCCCTCGCCACAGAGCTCCCGCCACAAGCAGCGGAAACGAAACCACACCGGTGATGAAGTTCAGGCCCGCAATGGTCCGGAATGCCTCGAGCCCCGCCAGCGCGCCCGTCTGCGCGCCGCTGATCCCGTGCAGGAACAACGACAATGCGGCGATCTTGAGCGCAGGCGCGATGTGCGGGGCCGCCACGGCCGCCGCCAGCCCGGACGCCGACGCAAACATCGCCAGCGCGACCACAATGCTGGCCCAGAACGCAATCCGATTCGACAGGGTGATGATGCGCCCGGCGCGCACCGGATCCTTGAGTCGGAACTCGGCGACATGCTTGGTCGCCGTCAGGCCCATGCCCAGGCCGGCAAAGACGGTGAACATGCCGATCGTGCTCTGCACGGTCCCCAACTCGCCGAAGACATCCTTGCCCAGGATGCGCGCGACCAGAATCGACGCCAGCAAACTCAATCCGCGCGCGACGACTCCACCCGCGACGCTCCAAAACGCACCGCGCGCCAGACGCGTCCCCCACGGCGACTGCTCGAGCCGGTCCCACCAGGGCCGGAACGGACGCGGGATGGTCGCGATCAACCTGGTTTTCCAACTCACCCGCAAGCCGTTCCTCCTTCGAGAAAAGCGCGGCAGAGGTCGACAATGCGTCCGGCGGCCTGGCCGTCCCCGTAGGGTGATGGGCGAACTCCATCCGCATCGGCCTTGGAACCTTCATAGGCGGCGGGCGCTTCGAGCAACGTGCTGACACCGCCCACGATGCGGTCTTCGTTCGTTCCCACCAGTCTCACCCAGCCGCTCTCCAAGGCCTCCGGCCGCTCGGTGGCGTCGCGCATGACCAGGACCGGCTTGCCCAGGCTGGGCGCCTCCTCCTGAATCCCGCCCGAGTCCGTCAGCACGAGCGTCGCCGCATCCATCAACGCCACGAACGGCAGGTAGTCCAGCGGTTCGATCAGGTGAACGTTCTCGAGACCGGGATTTCCCCCCGCCCCTGGCTGCGGCCGGAGCAGGCGGTACACGGGCTCGCGCACGTTCGGATTCAGATGGACGGGATAGACGAAGGAAACATCCGGGAACAGCCGCGCCAAGGCCGCAATCGCCCGGCAGATCGCTTCGAACCCGCCGCCAAAACTCTCCCGTCGATGTCCGGTGATCAGCGCCAGCCTCGCCGCGCTGGCGCCCCCCAAGGCCGCCGGCTGCAATCGGTCGGGCAGGCCCGGGACAACCGGCGGGCACCGCCGCACTTTTCGGACGGCGTGCTTGAGGGCGTCGATGACTGTGTTCCCGGTTGTGAACACACGATCCGCAGGCACGCCCTCGCGCAGCAGATTGTCCCGCGCGCTTTCGGTCGGCGCAAAGTGCAGCCTGGCCAGCCTCGACGTCAGAACTCGATTGGCTTCCTCGGGCCAGGGAGCATCGAGGTTCCCGGTGCGCAGCCCCGCCTCGACGTGCCCGACGGGAATGTGCCTGTAAAAAGCCGTCCACGCCCCGCAGAAAACGGTGGTCGTGTCTCCCTGGACCAGGACCAGGTCAGGCGTGTCACGGGCCAGGTACCGATCGAGCGATTCGATCAGGCGCGCCGTCAGTTCGGCCAGGGTCTGATTCGGACGCATGACGTCCAGGTCGGCGTCCGGGCGGATCTCGAAGACATCGAGCACCTGGTCGAGCATCTGCCGATGCTGTCCAGTAACACAGACCCGGCATTCGAGATCCGCCCGCGACCGGCACGCCAAAACGACCGGAGCCAGCTTGATGGCCTCCGGGCGCGTGCCAAAAATCACGGACACACCCGGCCGTCTTCGATCTCCAGTGGTGCCAGCCGCGCACATGCGGGCGCCACGCTACGAAGCCTTGTCAGCCCGCGAAAGGAATTTCTGTATGTCCTCGAGAGCAACAGATCATTCGAAGCGGCCTGTTCCTTGCTGAACTGCTCTGAGAACATGAAGCTAAAGCGGCGGTCACCCGCCGCATTTGCTAAGTTCACGGCCGGGTGGTGTTCGAATCGGGTCGGTCGAGCAGGGTTTCGGAAACGGCGGCCAGTTGGAAAGACCCGCGACGGACGAAGATCTTTGTAAATACTTCCTGGGCAATATCTTCAGCCCGGTGGGCATCACCGACCAGCCGGAAGCAGAGCCGCCGGATCGTCTCCTGCCAGCGCCCGACCAGGCTGGCGAAAGCCTCGGCGTCATCGTGCATTTGCGTCCGCCACATCAGTTGCTCGTCCGTGGGCGCAAGCACATCACGAATCGATTGGATGGTGGACCGGCTCAATGTGCCTCAGAGTTGGACTGGCTGCATGGTCATTCCGTTTTACCCCCTCGCACAGCCTTTGGTTTGAACTTTTTGCAACTTTCGGCTTCCGACGCGGGTCCTGAAAGTGACAATGAACTCGAATTAGTCTGGGACAGCCGGACGCATGACTGGACGGATGAGTGACCCACTCCAATTCGAGGCCTTTATGCGGAACTACCAGGACATGGTGTTTACGGCGGCGCTGCGGCTGGTCGGGAACGAGGCCGATGCCGAGGATATCGCGCAGGATGTGTTCCTGAAAGCCTACACGCACTTCGACCAGTTGCGCCACAGCCCCACGGTGGGCGGCTGGCTCAAGACCGTCACCCGCAACCTCTCCTTGAATCACCTGACCCGCTACCGCGCCCGCTGGCGGTTCTTCTCGGAATGCGACGACCAGGGCGATCGCGGAGAACACCATGATTTCGCCGCCAACCTGCCCGCCCCGGACGTGTCCACCCAGGCCGTCGACGCCGCGGACCGGCGGAACCTGCTCGAATCCGCGCTGCAAAAACTGCCCGCAGCCCAACGGGTCCCTCTGGTTCTCTATCACTTCGACAATCTCAGCTACGAGGAGATCGCGGCAAAACTGCGTGTCTCGCTCGGCAAAGTGAAGACCGACATCCATCGCGGTCGCGAGGCGCTGCGCCAAAGACTCATCCGCAACCCGGAAGCGGCCACTGCTTGAACGTATGAACCCGAGAGATCCAAGACTGGACGCGGCTTGGGAAACACGCCTGGACCGCGAATTCAAGGGCCTGCCGGATCGCGCGGCGCCGCACACACTCATCCCCCGAGTGATGGCGGCGGTGCAGGCCAGGGTCTGCGCGCCCTGGTACCGGCGTCCCTGGTGGGACTGGCCGCCAGCCCTCAAGATCGTCTCCCTGCTGGGGGTGTCCGGTCTCCTCGGTCTTGCGACCTGGCTCGTGATGCACTGCAGCGAGTATCCATGGACTGCCGCAGCCGCCGGCGAACTCAAGACATGGCTGGCTCCGTTGAACCCGGTCTGGACTCTCCTGACATCCCTGGCCGGTGCGCTGGCACTCGTGTTTAAGGGCACAGGCAGTTGGATCCTTCTTGGCGCAGGAGGCCTGTGCGCGATCATGTATCTCTCATGCGTGGCCCTGGGCAGCGCTGTGTATCGTGTTGCTTCTTATCGGAGAATTGAATGAAAACGACCGCACATCCCAATTCCTTGTGGCTCGGCTGCAGACTCGTCGCCGCGATCGCGAGCGCCGCCCTCTGCGCCGCGTGCCCATCCGCTCTGGCCCAGGAACCCACCGAGCCGCCCGCGCCCGCTGCCGCATCCGAAGTCAAAGCCGAGGTCGAGGACGCAACCGAAGCCGTCGCCGTGCTGGGCGACAAGGGAACCGACTCGACGCAGGGATTCCACCTGCACCTCAGCCCCGGCAGCGGCGAAATCGTGAGGATTGGCGCCAGTGCGCACATCAAACAGGGGGACAAAGCCCGGCAATTGGTTGTGATATTCGGCGACGCGACTATGGAGGGCGAGGTCGATGGCGACATGGTGGTCGTGTTCGGCGACGCGATCGTGGACGGCCCGATCAAAGGGGATTTTGTCACCGTCATGGGATCCACCAAGCTCGGACCCAACGCCAGGCTCGATGGAGATTGCGTGGTGGTCGGGGGCAGACTCGACAAGGATCCCGGAGCCCAAGTGCGTCACGAACCTGTCGAGGTGAGTTTCGGCATTCTTTTTGGTTGGCTCAAACCCCTGGGCTATTGGATGAAAACCGGGTTGTTGCTGGGTCGGCCGTTGCCTTTGACCTCGGGCCTGGCCTGGACCCTCGTCATCCTGCATTTTGCCATCTACTTCATCATCTTCTTGCTCCTGCCCAAACCGGTCGAGGCATGCCTCAAGGTAATCCAGACACAGACACTTCCAGCGTTCCTGGTCGGCCTGCTCACAATGGTGCTCGCGGTGCCATTGATCGTCATTCTCGCCGCGTCGGGCGTCGGCCTCCTGATCGTGCCCTTCCTCTGGCTCGCCATGTTGGCCGCCAAATTCGTCGGCAAAACCGCCGTGCTCCAATTCGCCGGACTCCAGCTTCTCGAGCGATTGGACCCGCGGACCAGCCCGCGGTCGTTGCCGGCCTTCCTGGCAGGCTCAGCCCTCGTCACGGTGCTGTACATGGTGCCGATCCTCGGCCTCATCGTGTACGGCGTCCTGCTGCCGCTGGGCCTCGGCGCCGCACTCATCGCCGCCGCCACCGCCTTCCGACAGAACGGCACGGGCCAAGGCCCTGTCCCCACGGTCGCGGTGCCGATGAAGACCCTCGACACCACCGAAAGCGCCTCGCCATGCCCGGATCCCAACCCGTCCTCAGAGGCGTCGATTCCCGAGGGCGCTCCTTCTTCCAGCGCCTCGATGGATATCATCCAGGCGGACCGCGCCGTCCTGCCGCGCGTCGGTTTCTGGCTGCGACTGGCGGCGACCACACTCGATTTCGTATTGTTGTGCTGGATCATCCCCCTTGCGGGACCCTTGTTCATCCTCGCCTGGTTCGCCTATCACATCGGCATGTGGACCTGGAAAGGCACCACCATCGGCGGCATCGTCTGCCAACTCAAGATCGTGCGCATCGACGGACGCGATCTCGATTTCGGCGTCGCCCTCGTGCGCTCGCTGGGCAGCGTCCTCTCGTTCATGGCCCTCTGCCTCGGTTTCTTCTGGGCCGGTTGGGACAAGGAACGCCAAGCCTGGCACGACGTCATCGCCGGCACAACCATCGTCAAGCTGCCCAAAGGCGTCTCGCTGGTCTAGCCTGCATTTCTCACCACTTTTTGCCAACGCGAAGCAGGAGTTCACAAGAGAAGTCAGCAGGCACGACTTTCCGCGTCTTGACAGACCGGACCGACCTGTATGCCATCGTCCCGGCATGACACGACGTCCACAACCCAAGGCCGCGGGCTCCGCAGGCATCGCTCTGGCCGTTGCCGCGCACCCGGATGACATCGAGTTCCTCATGGCGGGCACCCTCCTGCTCTTGCGCCAGGCTGGCTGGGAAATCCACTGCATCAATGTGGCCACCGGCAACTGCGGCACATCCCAATACAACGCTGCACAGACCCGCGCCATCCGCCGGCGCGAGGCCCGGGAAGCCGCCCGGCGCCTCGGCGCCCATTGGCATCCGAGCCTCACCGACGACATCGAGATCTTCTACGAAGACCGCCTCCTGCGCCGCCTCGCCGCCGCAGTCAGAAACGTCCGCCCGGACATCGTGCTGACTCATTCACCCCAGGACTACATGGAGGATCACGTCAATGCCGGTCGCCTCGCCGTCACCGCCTCGTTCGTCCGCGGAATGCCCAATTACCGGACTGTTCCCCGGCGCGCCGCCATACCCGGCGACGTGACGCTCTACCACGCGATGCCGCACGGATTGCGCGACGGCCTGCGCCGATTGATCACCCCGGGCGGCTATGTGGATACCGCAGAAGTGCAGTCCGCAAAACGCCACGCCCTGGCCGCCCACGCCAGCCAGAAAACCTGGCTCGATTCGAGTCAGGGCATGGACTCCTACCTCGACGCCATGGATCACATGGCGCGCTCGGTCGGAAAGATGTCGCGCCGCTTCGCCTTCGCCGAGGGATGGCGCCGCCATTCGCACCTCGGATTCTGCGAGGAGCAGGCCGACCCGCTCCGCGCCGCCCTCGGGACACGCTACCTGGCCAATCCGGCGTACGAACGATTGTTGAACTGCGATTAGCCCGCATGTTTCGCGGCGCGGCAGAGGCCACTCTGCCCCTCTGGATCTTGACACTGATTTCTCCACGCGCCAGATTGCCGTCCATTCGTGGAAACCGGGCGGCGGCGAGGAAATTCTGCGCATGTAATTCGAGGCGGTGGAGTGGATCGAGTGGAACCCCGACCTGTTCTCGCGCAAGTTCGGGATAATCCAGCGGGTCATTTTGATGCGCAGCTATTTTGTCGTCTATTTCTTCCAGGAGCCGGAACGC
>CAYPUR010000120.1:0-14281 GCA_964413865.1 uncultured Verrucomicrobiota bacterium | reverse complement strand
CGGCCTTCCTCGAGAGCATGGATCGCCTTGCAGGGCTACACCTGCTCAGGCACACTCCAGCCACGTCGAAAAAGCAAATGCCTATTCTTTGTTCACAAGTGTCTCGGCTAGAGCCGCTTGCGCTGGAGGCGCCGCTCGACGAGAGGCCTTGACACCGCCAGAGCAACTCGCCCTGGGAAAGGGGAAAAACACAAACTTGTCGGATGAGGCAAAACATCTTCGGCCGGTTCCGTGCGCCCGTACGAGAAGGGCGAGTCTCGACGATCGTGGCGTGCAGCGGACTGGTGTTCGCCATCAACCTGCTCGGTTCCGTGCTGAGCGGGTTCGCGAGCGTTCTTCTGGTGCCAGATCTTTTCAACATGGTGCTCGGAGGATGGATGCAGGGGGTTAGTCTCGCACAGTTCCAGGCTTCATCCTCTTTGTCGTTGTTCTTGTTCTTGGTCATGGGCGGTTTGGAGTGGCTCACCTATCCGCTCGCGACGGTCGCGGCCGTCAACGTGGGCCTGTCTGTGCTCTGGCCCAAGTGGCAGAACGTCCCCTCCCGTTGGTCTGCTCTCAGGCTGGCTTGGTCGGACACCCAAAGGCTGTACCTCCTGATCGCGACGATTCTCTTGGTGCAAGCCGTATTCGAAATCCTCTACGTGCGAAAGGTCCTTTTGATGGGAGGCACCGGTGTCCCGCTGATGCCCTACTGAGGTCGGCTGGGAGTTAGAGAATCGCGGAAAAGCGGTGCAGGAAGCGGTGGTTGGCAACAAACCCTCCGGCGAGAGCAGGCTCGGATGAGACCACGTACGCGACGCGCCACCTTCGATCACGCCCTTCTAAGTCAGTGCGGCGCGGAGCCCTTTCAGCAGCGTGACCACCGCGACCAGACCGTCCTTGATCGCTTGGACCTGCGCCTGCGTCGGCGGGTCGCTGATGGTCTGGGAAGCGTAGGTCGTAGGTGACGGCAGCCTGCGCAGCTCCAGCCCGCTGCGCCGTCGGCGTCGCCCCGTGGAAGCCGACTTTGGCGGTCGTGCCCGCCCCGACGGTGATCTCCCACGAGTACGCCCCCGCGTGGCGCTTCACCGCGCCGTCGGTGACGTTCCAAACGAGGTAGCCGGTCGGGATCGTGCCAGATGCCGGGTCCGCCGTCACCGCCGCCGGTCGAATCTGCATCGACGTGCCGGGTGCTCCGGCCGCGGTGCAGAGCCACTCACCACCCAGCGCATCGTGCCAGAACTCGTTCAGGACACGGGCGCCAGTGGTCGGCGGGCTGATGGTCGTCGGGGTGCCGTGCTGGCCCCGATGACTGTAGGTTCAGGTCGGCCGCGAGAGCGGGCCGAGAAGCCCGTCGCCAACCAGGAAGGATAGAACACCGCCACCGAGGCGTTTCGGCAGTGCCTCGCCGGTGCCTCGACGTGAGAAAAAGCCGTCGGAATAGGCTGGCCCGCCGGTATGATCACACACCGTCACCGGCAACGGCTCGCAGGTCGAAAACCAGACTTGCTGATCCGCAGGCCCTGTGCGATCAATACGCCACTGCCTCCACGAGCCGCTGACTCGCTTCGGTTCAGCCAACGACCCGCGTGCAAGGAAAACTGGGGACACAACCATCAACCGATTGCGCTATGAAGACACGATGTTGGAAAGGCGTTCGACTGCTCTCGATTCTGTGCGGTGGCCTGGCTGTATGGGCGGTGGGACCGCCTGCCGGGGCGCAGGAAGCCCGGACGTTGAAGCTTCCTGCCTGGAAAGGCGAATTGACTCATAGCCCCTCTCTCCAACCGGTCAACTGACCGTGATCAGCGTCGCCGGCTCTGCCGCTTCAGGGATCGTGATATGAAAACCACTTTCAGTCTGACACGGCTTGTGGCCATTTCGGCCGCATGGGCCGTCGCAACCGCAGCGTCACCGAGCTTAACGGTGCAGAAGCAGGGAAACTCAGTGCGCATCGTAGCCGCCGGGGTCGACCCGGCGAAGCGGAGCCTCATCGAACGGAGTAGCAACCTGGTCGACTGGATAGAAATGCGGTCTTTCACACCAGGGTATTCCGCCATCGCGATAACGGAAACACCGAAATCCCGGGCGTCCTTTTTCCGACTGATCCAGGACCCAAGTCCACAATCGCTGGTCGCCGCCAGTACCTACCAGCCGGTTCAATCTGGTGCCATCCCGGGCATGAGCATTACCGTGATCACCAATGGGCAGATTTCCTGGAGCAGGGGTTTCGGTTTCCTGGCGAAGGGAAGGCCGGAGCTCGTCGATGGCGACACGCTCTTTCAGGCCGGTTCCATCAGCAAATCCCTGACCGCATTGGCGGCGCTGAGAATGGTGGAAGCAGGATTGCTGAGCCTGGATGAGCCGGTCTGCCGGAGACTGACGAGTCTAGCCATCCCTGGACGAAATGGCACGAATGTAACTGTCCGGCACATCCTCAGCCATACAGGCGGGTTCTCCTTTATTCCCTACTCGGGTTACGCGGTCGGCAGCCCAATTCCCACAGCGCTGCAGATCCTCAAGGGGCAGCCGCCAGCGAATACACCTGCCGAGGCTTCGAATGGACCCCTTGGAACATGGGTCTACTCAAACGGCGCCTACATCTTCCTGCAGGTCCTGATGACGGATGTCAGCGGTCAGGCCTTTCCCGACTTGTTGCATGAGCTCGTGTTGCAGCCTTTGAACATGGGCTGCAGCACGTTCGCCCAACCGTTGCCCGCGAACTTGGAGGTCAATGCGGCGTGCGGTCATGTGGGCGGCGCAGTGATCCGAGGGAATTGGCGCGTCAACCCAGGGCTGGCCGCTGCTGGATTGTGGACGACGTCCACCGATTTGGCAGGTCTGTTGACGGCCGTACGCGCCGCCTATCGTGGTGATGCCGGCTCCATCATCGCGCAAAACACCGCCCAAGAGATGCTCCGGTTGCACACTGTGGGCGGGGCGCCTTGGGGATTGGGCTTCGTACTGAAGGTGACCGGCGGCGTCACCGAGAGTTTCTGGCACGCCGGGCAAACCGACGGCTACCTTTGCGTTTTCGCGCTGTTGATCGACAGTGGTGACGGGGTTGCGATCTTGACCAATTCCGATGATATCCCGAGTGTGCAGGCGCTGTATGACGCCTGCGAGATGGCTTACGGGTGGCCTTCGGATCTGTTGCCCTAGTCGGCACAGCGGGGTCCGCGCGAGGGCTACGGCATCTCCCACACGTACCCGTCGGCGTGGCGCTTGATGTGGCCGGTGGTGACGTTCAGGATCAGGTACCCGGTCGGGATCGAGCTGCCGGACGGGTCCGCCGTTACCGCCGCCAGCCTGATCTGGATCCACGTCCCCGGCGTGCCGGCCTGCGTGCACCTGAACTCCCCGGCCAGGGCGTCGCGCCAGAACTCGGCCAGGACACGGGCGCCGGAGGTCGGCGAGCCGATGACGGTGGTCGGGGGCCGTGCTGGCAGGTGCCTTCACGCTTGGCGGTTCTCGGCGCCAGGGCCATCGTTGATCGCCTGCATCTGCGGCTGCGTCGGCGGGTCGCCGATCTATTGAGGCGATGGTGGACACGGCGGGATAATGGTGCTGGCGCTCATCGTGTCCATCGAGCAGCGTGATGACGACGGCGAGGCCGTGATTGAATGCCTGGACCTGCGCTTGGCGGCGCTCGACGAGCCAAGGTAGGGTTTTACCCCATAGCCACGCCCAAGCCGCCCACTTAAGTTCCGAGGTGCGGTAGTGCCTAAATCACACGCGTCCATCATGAAGAGTCTATTCTTGCAGTGGGTGGCGTTCGCGCTCCTGGTCGCACCCGGCGCCCAAGGCGCTGGATGGCTAGAGCGGCTTGGTTTCGGAAAGAACACGGCCACCAAACCACATGCACCAATCGCGGCAGCCGTGCTCTCCCAGGACCAAATGGTCGGTGGGCTCAAAGAAGCCCTCGGCAAGGGGGTCGAGCAGGCGGTCCGTTCGCTCGGCAAGGAGGACGGCTTCCTCAAAGACCCTGATGTCAGAATCCGCGTGCCAGCCACTCTGAAGCAAGTGGAAAGCTCTTTGCGGCTGGTGCGGCAGGATCGGTTGGCGGATGAATTCGTGGTGACCATGAATCGCGCGGCGGAAACGGCCGTGCCCGAAGCGGCGGCCGTGCTAGGCCAGTCCATCCAACAAATGACCCTGACCGACGCCAAGGCCATTCTCACGGGCACCAACAACGCCGCCACAGAATTCTTCCGGCGGACCAGCGAAACCAACCTGTACGAGCGGTTCCTCCCCATTGTCGCCAAGGCTACGGAGCAAACCGGCGTCACCAGGGCCTACAAGCAGATGCTGGGCAAAGCCAGTTTCGCCGGCTCGCTCCTTCCATTGGCATCCGCACATCCACGCGCTGGTCAGCGAAGGGGTGTTCCTGCCTGACGGCACATTTCTCCCGTTGCCCAAACTGGCCACCGAACCGTTCCTCAAGCTCTGGGAGGAAGAGGTCTTCGCGCTACTCCTGGCCGAGGGCAAGATCACAGAGGATGTGGTGGCCAACATCCGGTCTTGGAAGCACTCCGGGTTCAGTGTGGACCAGAGCGTGCGGCTGGAGGCGGGTGACCAAGAAGGGGTGCAGCGCCTGATCCAGTACTTCCTGCGCTGCCCCTTCAGCCAGGCCCGGATGATCCAGGTGACCGAGGCCGGGAAGGTGATCTACAACCCGAGGGCAACGGGCCCAACGGCAACCCGCGGCGGCGGCCGCAACGGGGATTCCCGCCCGCTCCCCCTCGGCGCGAGAGGCTCGCAAAGGGTGGGCGGCGCTCCTCAAACAGGTTTACGACGCAAATCCGCTTTGCTGTCCTCGATGCGGGGCCGAGCTCAAAATCATCGCCTTCATCGAGCGGCACCAGACCGACGTGATCGAGAAGATTCTCCGTCACTGCGGGCTGTGGGAAGAGCCCTCAGCTCGTGCCCCGCCTTCGGCGGAGACCTCGGTTACGGGCTGAGGCTTAAGGCAAAGGAAAGCTGGGGAGCGGTGCCGCCGCGCCTGAGGCGGGGCGGTCTTCACGGCCCCGACCCCGCCGGAGGCCGGGACCGAGAAGTACGCTCCGAGCGTGGGGGCGACGGTGGCCCAAAGTGGCGCGGGCCGCAGGCGGTTCGCCCCCCCACGCCCGGGCGAACCGCCTGCCCCACCGGCCCGCGCGGGTTTGGAGCCACCTCCTTGGCGTCGTTGGGTAGCGGGGTGGTTGCCAGGAACACGTAAAAAGTGCAAACAACCACTTTGAAGAGCACACGGGGTCTAAGGCCGGAAAGGTGGAGTGCAGCACAAGGTCGGGAGTCAGGCTGCGGCCTCTTCCTCGGCGCGAAACTGCGGGTACCAGCGCCGGAATACGTCCTCCAATTCGTCGTTCAACACTTTGGTGCGGGTCTGCAGCAACAGGTGCGCGCCCCTCGGGGTCCATTGCATCTGTTGCTTCTTGACGAAGCGTCGGCTCACCACCTGGTTGACCGTCGACTCCACGAACGCCGTGCTGATCCTCTCTCCCTGCCGATAGCGCTCCCCGCCGGGGCGTTACCGGCGCGAAGTCGCTGCACGATCTCAGGATAACTGACGTATCATGCGAATGTTCTGTCCCCCGACCCATTGATCGTTTCCGGGACTGCTGTCGAACTGAAAGCCCCGACTCCGATAAAAATCAATGAGCTCGACCTGTTCGTGCCGCGCGGCTCGATCACGCTGCAAGCGCGCTGCAGTTTTCAATTCTTGCGGGTAAGCGTCCTCGACCAGCAGGCAATTGAGAAGTCGCAGATCACCGCCTTTAGGACTCTGCGAACGTAGTGCCTCGGTCTCCGAGCGCAACTTAAAGTTACGGAAACGCTGATTCTTGTCGGTTAGGGGTTCGTCGATCCGGCGGCCAGCAAGGACTCGATTAAGATCCCGCGACAGAAGCACTTTCAGCAGCGCCGGATCGGAGTCTTGGCCTGAGTACTCTTTAAGCTTTGTTTTCGTCCTTGGGGACAACTGCTCCGCAAGCCAGCTGTCAACTTCGCGAGTTCCCTGGGTCAATTTGCCTTTGAGCGACAGGAGGTCGAGAAAGTCAACCGCTGAGAACCAAGTTCGATCGAGATTCAGTTGGAGGGACTTGGCATCCCCTGTCTTCTTGAAGTGTTCGATGACCTTGTCCAGCAAGACGGTCCTGAAGGTGCCGCCGCGCAGTTCCGGAGGGACAAACAAGTCGTCGATGCCCCAAGACGCGACCGCCTCTTTGACGCCGATGATGGCCACGCCCACCTGCATTCTCAAGGAACCGGATAGCACCATTTCAAGGCTCAGACAGTGGCGTTTGAAGGGGTCAAGCAGCCACGGATGCCGTTCGCCGACGTTGTATTCGGGCCGGCATTGTTTGAGACGTCGCCACGCAAAGCCGTCCTTCGGCTCCGCGGCAAGGGACAGTTCGAGCGTGACCTGGCGGTCAGAGCGAACCGTTGACAGGTGAAGCCGCTTGTTGGCAAACGCTTGAAAATCCGTGCCGAACAAAGGTCTCACCAGAGGCCACCAGTAGCGCACCGTCGGCATCGCCGCCCAGCGTTGCAGGTGGCTCATCCAATTGGCGGCCAAGGGATCCGCGCAATACTGATCCAGTTCGCACACCAGCCACACCTCCTCCATGAATTTAAACGCGCCGATGGCCCAAAGCGCATCACTGGCGCTTTGTTCGACCGTTGTCGGCGGCGCGGGGGAGGACAAAATGGCTGGAATGGTGGACGCAGTGCTGAGCATGTGCCCGACAAACTCCTTGCGCAGGGCTGGGGACGCGTGTTCGCGCAACGCCTCCTGCAAGGCGGTCGCGTGTTCGCAGAGCCGGATGCCGCCCTCGCCCTCCATCCACGGCACACGCTGCCAATGCAGGCGGATCGCGCGAAAGAGCTTCTGCGGGTCACCCCTGATCGGTCTTTCTTGGAGCATCCGCAAGCTGGCGTGGCAGGCGTGTTCGCCCAGGCGCCGGTAGGATTCCCATTGGGCTTCGTCGAAAAACTGATCCCCGGTCGATTCGTGGGGAAAAAGTTCGTTGCGCTGCCGATACTGCTGCACGTCCGGCGGTTCGTCACCGGTCAAGGTTGGCTTGAAGTAAACGATGGTGCCCTTGTCCGTGCCGGCCACGCCATCGTAGTGGATGGTGCCGACGGCAACATGTTGCTGGGACAATCGTCTGTCCGAGCCGGGCTTCAGGGGCGTGAGATCAATCTCGATTTCCACCCCGAAATCCTCCCGGACCCGACGCACAGCCCGTCCAAAGTCACTGAACGCAAAGTCCTGGTCCTGCCCGGCGTCCGAGACCAGGACGTAACGGCAGTGGCGGCGGATCAATTCGTAGAAGGCGAGGTTCTCGAAATGGCCGCCATCGGAGAGATGGATATGGGGGGCAGGGTGTTGGTCAGTGCACTCAGCCCAGCCCAGCATCTCCTTGAAGAAGAACCGTCCGGGCAGCCCGTTCGGAAACCACCTGCCCGTCGGAGAGGCGGGATTGTTCACCCACAGTCCCAGCCGTAGATTGAGGGTGGTCATGACAAACGACACGGCGCGCCCCAACTTCATGTTCAGTTCACCCATCAACGGATTGAACGCCGCGGCGGAAGCCGTCATGGCCGAGGAAAGTCGCAGATGCTCGTCGGCGATATGGTGATTCCCGACGGCGATGCCGTGGCGCGACAAGACCGCGCTGCGGGCGCCGCGGTGAAGGGTGCCAAGCGGATCCCCCGAAAGCTGGTTCGCCGCGCAACAGATCAGGTGTATGGGTTTGCCGGCATCGTCCTTTAGTAGCATGTCGTCGGTGGGGCGCTCCATGAAGCCTCGGTCGTTGGGCTGGCTGGCGCCCAAATAACACCGGCTCAACCGGGCGCGGTAGAACTCGTGCAATCCCACACTCATCGGGTCAAACAAGAGCAGCACCACGCCCAACACGAAGAGACAAAACAGCACAATCCACAACTCGGGCCACTGGTTGTCGGTCAGCAGACCGCAGTTCAGAATGAACACCGCTGCCAGCACGAACAGCAGCGTCACGATGCCGTTCGCCAGCAATTGCGGCGCCCAGGGTTTGAGCCATTTCAGAACCTTGCCTGGAGACTCATTCCTGCTGGGTTGGGCCAGCCTGCGCTGAACCTCGTAGAACAGAAACGCCAGCACGGCCGTCAACCCGCCCACTCCGCCCACGCTCGCTTCCATGATCAGCCATCGGGCCAATTCCCAGACTCCAGCCATCGCCGCCCAAAAGACCTGGATGGCCAACAAAAAACCCATCACCCGCTCCAAGCTTGCGGACCATGCCATGTGACCGCCCCGGCTGTTGGCATTCAAGGCCTTGCGGCATCGCCCGAACATCAACCGCACGAGGTTCAGAAAGGCAAGGGCCAAACCTAGGGCAATGCACGGACGGAACAGTAACCAGTTAAACTGGTATTGATTGTAACCGTCCGGCAGGAGCCCACGACCCAGACTCCCGAGACAACCGGCAGAAGGTTGATGAATCGCCAAGCCGCAGCAGGCTACGAGTAAGGACAGGGCCGCTAGCCCTGTCCACACTAGGTAACGACGGACGAAGCCGCCGCGGAGCGACGACTCGGTTTGGGACTGGTTTGACCGCTGCGCTGACGCTTCCAGACCAGCGAGCAGGAGAATCGTCAAGCCGACGGAGATGAGGCCGGTTTTTAGCGCGTGCGAATTGATTAGCACGGCGTATGCCCTCGACCACCATCCCGATCGCCCCTGCGCGAAGCCCTCGGCATTCCGCTTCCTCGACAATTCCGGATACGCGTCCTCGATCAGCAAGCGATTAAGACGTGCCAGATCGCCGCCTCGAGGATTTTGCGAACGCAGCGTCTGTGTCTCTCGGCGCAAGCGAAGGCCCCCCAAACGCTGACTTTCGTAGATCGAAGCGCCGGCAAGCACTCGATTGAAATCTCTCGCCAGAAACGCTTTCAGCGGTGCCTTATCTGAGCCTTGGTCCGGGTATTGCGCCAATGCTAACCGCGTGTCAAACGATAACTGAGACGCAAGCCAGACGTCAACTGCCCGAGTCGGATGTTTCAACTTGTCTGCAAGCAACGGGAGTTGGTTGAAGTCACCCGCTGAGAACGCCAAGGAACCGGCCGCAATCAGCCAGGCAGCCAGGTATGCCCAGACCATCATGGTGAACAACACGAGGGTCAGTGCCGCGATTAGGGACGGCACCAAGCCGCTCAAGATGATAATCGCCGCGTTCCAGAACTCCGCGGTCAAGCCCTTGCGCGGGATCAGGAAGCGGCTGAACTCGCGCAGGTGTCGGACGGCCTCCGGTTCGCGACTCTCCTTGGGTCCCTGCCCGGTGCCATCGGCCCCGCCTGTAACCTCGGGGAAGCCTTTCGACTGGCCAGTCTTCTTTGACTCCTTTTCAACGGCGGCCCGCCACCAGCGAGTCCAGAAGCCGCCGATGTAGCCCCCGCCTGACACCGTCGAGAGATAGTCCACGCGCTTCAGGATGTCGTAATGCCGCAGGGCCTGGAGCAAGCCCAGGTTGAACGTGGCGCTGCGAATGCCCCCGCCCGATAAGGCCAAGCCCACACGATCCTCCGCCGTGAAAGCCACCCACGGCTCCTCAGCGCGGCCTGGAATCGAGATGGTGCACACCCCAGTTTTGCCGAGGATCACGCGCTCCTTGTCAAAAAGAGCCGCGAATCCTCCGGTTGGCGCTGCCTCCTGGGTTTTGGAAAGGGCGGAGTCGGCCCCCGCGGAATCTGTTCTTTGCTGGGCTGCGTCCTTTGCCGGTGTCTGTCGTCCCCTAAGCTGCGCTTCGGCAGAATTCTGGTTTTTGGCGTCACACATAGGCTCGGCTCCACTGGCTATCTCACCCTGCTCATGACCCGACCCAGCAGACTGTCTTCCGGCGGCACTGGTGGCCTGGCCCGGATGTTCGCAGAGGTGTGAGCGTTGACTCGACTATTGGGTCACGATATTGGTTCCAACACCATCCACGCGCATCCATGGGAGGGGCGGCCTGTTCGTGTCGTCGGCGAAGACGACCGGATGGTTCACGTCAACCTTCACCATGACGCCCCGAACGCCGACCGCCACGGGTCGATCGAAGGTGCGCCGCAAGCCGATGCTGCTGGCGGAGACGCTCAGCACCCTCACCGACCCGCCGATCTTGTCCGCCCCCATCGGTGTCTCCAGGCCGCGGAGCTTCCTCGCCAGCTCCAAGGCTGTATCGCCTTCGGTGACATCAATCATGTCCGCTTTGGTGCCTACCACGACGTTGGTGCTGGTTCCCGACACGGTGGTGTTGGTCGTGGTCATCGTTGAATTGGTCCGGCTGTGCGTGGTGAGCAACCCCAGGTCTTTCAGTTGTTGGAGTTCGGCCGCAGCAACGGGCCGAGCCGCCCCGCTGGCGCCCCTGGCGGTCTTGCGCTCGATCGTGACGTCCATTGAGCGCGCGAAATAGACTTCACTGATCAGGGCCAGATAAATCCTGTCCTTCATGTCCTTGACGCTCTGGCGTAGGCGCGATTTGACCGACCAAGGAATGCGGTATTCCCGATTGTGCACCACCTTCTGCACGATGTCCTGGAACATGGCGTAAGCCATTTGTGCGCCTTGGACGCTGATCACCGCTCCCTTCAGGTCTGCCCGCAGATAGAGGTTGCCGTTGGTCTGGCGGAAATGTTCGTCGTCATAGACTTCGCGCAGGAGTTCTTCCGTGGTCAATCCATAGCTTTCGGCGTGCGGGATGCTGGAATGCACGGCCGTCACATCACTGCGGTTGAAGTTCAGCCCGGCCATGATGCCCTCAATGGGGATCAGAGCCGAGAGACTCTGCTGGTCAATGTGGCTGATGTTGGAATCAGGAAATGAAATCTGCCGCAGGCGCGCTACGCTGCCCGCGCTGAAGGCGCTGGTGCGTCGCCGATTGTCCGGATACCCCGGAATGCGCGTCAGCGGAGCATTGGTGTCGGACACCAGCGCGTTGGTGGAGTCGGCCGGATACGGACGCGTCGCGTAATACTCCTCCAGTCTTGTCAGCAGATTCGTCCAGCCCAGTTTCGTATCACCGAGGTATTCCACGTGAATGCCCGCGTTGCCCAGCCCGCCAATATAGCCGACGGCTTCCGTGTCATAGGGATGCAGCGGCAGGGCATACACGTCCCCCACCACGATATCCTGACGCGGCGGATAGACCGGAAAAATCCCCATCTCCGACATGCGTTTTGACCAGTCGCGATAGACATGGCGGTGCGAGTCGGGGGTGTGACAACCTGAGAGCAGCCCGCACAGGGCGAGCCCCGCCGTCAGAACAACTCGAGCTGTTTTCATTACTCCGACAAACTCCTTTGCGGTCACTTGGTCGGTTGAATAGGGAGTCGTGACCGCGACGCTGAGAATCGAGTCGCGCTGGCCGGTCAGGTAATCGACAAGCCAGGGAACCTGCACAGAGCATGGCAAACGCGACCTCATAGGCGCAATTTTCTCCGGGTGAGAGGGGGAGTGTGCAGGGACGGAAGGGCGCGTGTCAAGGCGAAAGCGGCCGGCTGTCGCGTAGTTTTCAAAACAGGACTGGCTCATTTGGGGAGGTTGGAAAACAGAATCTGAGGTTTGGATTTGAGGTCGGGAGGGGAAGCCAGCACGGATTGATGACCGCTGGGGTGGTGGCAGAGAACGGCTTTCGAACCGGGAGCGGCGCCGATGCGTAGAAGCTGGGAGCCGATGGGGACTCGACCATCGGGGCCGACTTTGATGGGAGTGCGCAGGCTCCAGACGTAGGGCCACCAGGGACACTTGGGTTTAGGTCGCAGCACCGAACGATTTTCTCGCCGTGCGAGGTTCCACGCGTCCTGGGGTTTCATTTTAAGTTCGCGATGGATTTCGTGCTGGTTGCGATGGAGGCGCAAGGCTTGGACGTGAGGATCGGCTTGGGCCAGATCGGTGATCTGCTCGCTGGCGAAATAGGCCGGCAAGCGCTCCTGCCAGAAATAATGAGCGCGCTCGACCTTGCCTTTGGCCTGGGGCGTCGGGGCGTAGCGGAAGGTGATGCCGTAGAAGTGCAGAGCCTGGCCCAGTTGGGTGAGGGCCTGCGGATCGTGCGTGAAGAAGAGACTGTGGTAATCCACGTAGATCTCCAGGGGCAGACCGTATTGATCGAAGGCGCCGGGCAAGAGATCATAGTAAGCCAGGATCACTTCACGCTCATAGATCTTCGAACCCGTGAAGACACGGCTGCAATCATCCAACATGTTGAGCATGGGAAAGGACTGCGGGCAGGCGGGGAACCAAGGATGCGGCGTGGCGTCCAGTTGCCAGAGTTCCCCGATGCGGCTGCGTTGCCAGCGCCGCACGGGGGCCAACGGACGGCGGTTGGGTAGGGGATGGGCGAGGTGCTGCTCCATGGCCCAACGTCGGGCTTGGGCTCGGTCGATCGTGTAGTGACACAGGCGCAACACTTCGCTGGCGGCGAAAATGTAGGAAGCGGGCGGTCGACTGCTGAGCCGTTTGCGCAAGAGCGCGTGGACCTCGGTGGGCCAATCGGGAGCATGGTCACCACCGGAAACCGATGGTGTCCAAGTGGACTGTTGATGACGTGCGCAGGCCCGAAGATAGTCGCTGTAAAGTGCGTAGAGGCGGCTACGCGAAAGCCCCAGCTTCTTGGCGGCGGCTTTGGCTTTGAGCTGCCCGGCACGGAAATCCGCCAAGACGTGACGAATCAAAGGAGCCGCACAGCGGTGAGGGAGTTGGAGTCTTTCATGGCGGCGAGCATAACGTCGCACCCCGGCCCGTCGTCGAGCCGAACCACCGCGCCCTGGGGCCTGAGCCTTGGGAGGTGCGCCCCCCAACGGGGCCCCAGGCGCTACGCTGCGGACCGCGACCGGGGGTCGAACGGCTCCGGTCCGCAGCGGCGCTACCCCCGTTGGCGACCGCACCTTCCAAGGCTCAGGGGCGACCGCATCTCAAATCCGGCGGCTCATCAGATGAGAATCTCCCGCGGAGGACGCTTGGCCCTGCGGGCCTTCCGTCGGCCTCCGCTACGCTCCGGCCTCCTCCAAGCCCGCAGGGCCAACTCCACTACACCACCTGAGTACCTTGTCCTGTTTTGCTCGCACGTCCTGCTTTGCTGACTACAAAGTGTCCTGTTTTGCCAACTACAGCCGTCCTGTTTTGCTCGCACCGCAACAGGCGAAAGCGGCCGGCAACACCGCCCGCGAATTGGGCGAGTGCAGCACAATGTCGGGGGTCAGGCTGCTGCCTTTTCCTGGACGCGAAACTGCGGGTACCAGCGCCGGAATACGTCCTCCAATTCGTTGTTCAACACTTTGGTGCGGGTCTGCAGCAACAGGTGCGCACCCCTCAGCGTCCACTGCATCTGTTGCTTCTTGACGAAGCGTCGGCTCACCACCTGATTGATCGTCGACTCCACGAAGGCCGTGCTGATCCTCTCTCCCTGCCGATAGCGCTCCCCGAAGTTCGGGATGAAGTCCCGGTTGTTGCGAATGTAGATCTCGAACTCGGTCAGGCCCGCCGCCAGCTTCTCGGCAGCCCCCGAATGAGCGCGGATCAACTCCAGGTCCAGCAACATGCCGCCCATCCGCTCCAGGGCCTGGGCGACGTTGCCATGCCAGAGGAGATGCTTCACGCTTTCGATCCTCTTCGACATCCCGGTGGCTGTCTCGGCTTGGTTTGCTTCGCCCTGCATCGATTTGGCCTGCTGGTGCAGAACCGTGATGCGCATCGTGATGTGAAACCAGTCGATCCAGTGCTCGCTGCCGGGATGCAAGTACGCCTGCACCTGCCGCACATCTTCGCCTCCGTCCGACATGAAGACTACCTGCTGATGGTCCTGCAACCCTTGCGACTTCATCAATTCCCACAGCCGCCGCCGCGGCTTCTCGTCGTAGGTCTGCACGTAGCCGAAGCACTTCGACTCTGGCACTTCATCGTCGGCCCCCCGCCGAAACGCCACCACGCTCCGCCCGGCGATCACCTCGAAGAAGCCTTCCTTGTGTGCCGCCCGCACGTAGCCGCCGTCGATGCCAACCGTGATCGGGCCATCGGGTGGCGCCTGCTCGCCCTGCTCCATTCGCTCACCGTCGAACAGGTTGAGCTGACGTTCCTCTCCCAGCTCTTCCTCCATTCCCTCGGCCGTTACCTGGACGTGTCGCCGGATCGTCTCGTGATTGGCGTCCGCCGGCAACACCTCCTTCAACAGATCCGCCACCTTGGCGAACGGAATCAGAGAGGCCCACTTGGTCTCGACGTACAACAATTCCGGGCTCGTCGTGCCGCGCAGCCAGGCCGCCGCTGGCCGGAATGTCTTGGGCCCGC
>CAYPUR010000119.1:0-14302 GCA_964413865.1 uncultured Verrucomicrobiota bacterium | reverse complement strand
CATCCGTATGCTTCCCTGCCGCTGGGCATGACCAAGGACGGCGAGATGTACTGCCACTGGGTCGCGCCGTTCCAGGATTCGGCGGTGATCGAGCTGATGAACCACAGCGGGCAGGACGTGACCCTCTCGGGTGAGATGACCGTGAGCGACTATCGCTGGACCGAGTCGTCGATGCATTTGCACGCCAAGTGGCGGGCCGAGTTCGATGTGCCGACGCGTCCGATGCAGGACTGGAACTATTTGACAGCGCAGGGGCGCGGGGTGTTTGCCGGGGTCGCGTTCGCCATCGACAATCCGGTCAAGGACTGGTGGGGTGAAGGCGACGAGAAGATCTACGTCGATGGCGAGGCTTTTCCGAGCCACTTCGGGACCGGGACGGAGGACTATTTTGGGTACGCGTGGTGTTGGCCCGGCCTCTTCACGCACGCTTACCATGCCCAGCCCCGGTGCGACGGTCCCAACAACTACGGGCGGACCAGCGTGAACCGCTTTCACATTCTTGACCGAATCCCGTTCACGCGCGACTTCAAGTTCGACATGGAGTTGTGGCACTGGAACGAGACCTGCAAGGTCAACATGGCCGTCGTGGCCTACTGGTACGCCCGTCCCGGGGCGACCGACGGCTTCAAAGCCATTCGCGCCGAGGACACGGAACTGCGTCCCATGCCCGTCTACGTCGTGCCGCGTGTGGCGGGCGCGATCGAGGGGGAGGGGATGCGGATCGTGCGCGTGACGGGCACCGCCGAGCCGCAGGGATGGGACGGCATCAGCGGGGGGAGTCACCTTTGGTGGCATGCGGGGATGAAGCCCGGGGATGTTCTCACCGTTGCTTTCCCGGCGCCTAAGCAAGGCCGGTACCGCGTTATGGGCCATTTCCTGCGCGCACGGGACTACGGCATTCATCAACTGGCGGTCAACGGGTGGAAGACGGGCGACCCGATCGACTTCTACAATCCCAGCGTGCAACCGAGCAAGGAGATCGACCTCGGCGTTTGCACGTTGAAGGAGGGCGAGAACGAGTTGTCCGTCACGATTGTCGGCGCCAACGACAAGGCCGAGAAGGCGTACATGTTCGGGCTCGATTATCTCCTGCTCAAACCGGTCGACTGATCCGCCGGTTCGGTGCGCTCAGGGCCGACGCTCTTTCGGAGTGTGGCGGCTTGCGCTGGCCGCGGTTTGCGCTATCTCTAGCTCCAGACAACTCGAATCTCCATGAAACGACGAAACTTCCTTCGCATGGTCGGCGGCGTGACGGCTGCCGGTGGTCTGGGCCTCGAACGGTTGTTGGCGGATTTCAAGACCGACGATGACATCGCAGGGCGCGTTGCGGGTCTGCCGCGGCGTGTCCTCGGCCGGACGCAGCAGCAGGTCTCGATTGTTGGCTTTCCAGGCCTGGGCCTGATCCGGGTGGACCAGGAAGGCGCGAACAAGGCGGTGCGCGAGGCCTTCGATCGGGGCGTGAACTACTACGACGTGGCGCCGGCATACGGGAACGACGGCGAGTGCGAAATCAAGCTCGGGCCTGCCTTGCGGCAACTTGATCGGAGCCAGGTGTTTCTGGGCTGCAAGACCAAGGCGCGCGACAAGGAAGGGGCCCGGACCGAACTCGAACGCTCGTTGAAGCGACTTCAGACCGATCACGTCGATCTGTACCAGCTCCATCACCTGGTGACGGTCGAAGAAGTCAAGCGCGCGTTGGGGCCCGGCGGGGCGTTCGAGACGTTCCTGGCGGCGCGCGAGGAGGGGAAGGTGAAGTGGTTCGGCTTTTCGGCCCACAGCACCAAGGCGGCGCTCGCCGCGCTCGAAGCGCATACGTTCGAGACCGTGATGTTTCCGATCAGTTTCGCGGACTACTACCTGCGGGATTTCGGGCGGGCGGTGATCGATGCGGCGGCCAAGCGCGGTTCGGCGGTGATTGCAATCAAACCGCTGTCGATGGGCGCGTGGCCCAAAGACGCGCCGCGGACGCGTTCATGGTGGTATCGCACGACCGAGACGCCCGAGGAGGTGGCGTTGGCCCTTCGATTCTCCCTCTCACTGCGGGGGGTCATCACCGGCATTCCGCCTTCCTACCTCGATTTGCTGGATAAGTCGATTACCGCGGCGAAGAGCTACGAACCGGCGACAGCCGCGGAAAAAGACGAGCTGCGCGCCCTGGCCCAAAAGTGCGAGGCGCTGTTCCTGGGCGAGGATCAGCGCGGCGACACGGCAGGGGTGCCTCCCGTGTGTCCCTATCCGGACCATTTGGTGTAAGCGGAGGGGGGATACAGCCGCGGTTTTGCCCGCGGTGGCCGGCGTGTCATCGGGATCGCTGGATCATCCGGTTGGTGGCTGACAAGATCGGGAGTCCGTGTAGAGTGGGGCTGATGCGAACCAAAAGACCCCTTCGGCTTGGCGTTTATGCAGGCAGCTTCGATCCGGCCACGGTGGGGCATTTGTGGATGATCAACCAGGGCGTGCGTTTGTTCGACCGTTTGGTGGTTGCGGTGGGCCTGCATCCGGAAAAGCGGTGCACGTTTTCGCTCGATGCGCGGCTCGAGATGCTGCGGGACTCGGTGCGGAGATTCCGGAATGTGTCGGTTGCGACCTTTTCGGAGCGCTATCTGATTCACTTCGCCCAATCGGTTGGAGCGACGCATTTGCTGCGCGGCATCCGGTCCGAGAGCGACTACGAGTATGAGCGGACGATGCGGCACATCAACGGCGATTTGGACGCCAACATCTGCACCGTCTTCCTCATGCCGCCGCGCGATGTCGCTGAAGTCAGTTCGAGCATGGTCAAGGGCCTGGTCGGACCGCAGGGCTGGCAGACGGTCGTCCGTCAATACGTGCCGCCGCCGGTGTACAAGGCTCTTCTGCGGTTTCGTCCCTCGACCCCCGTTTGAAAGGAAATCCCATGCAATACGTCTCGGCCTTCCTCCTCTGTGGTCTGCTCCTGCTGCCGGCCGTGGCCGGCGAACCCGGCGCGGCGCCGATCACACTGAGCCGCCTGGTCGACGAGATGGCCGATCTGGAACGTCTGGCCCGATGGCCGGCGCCCGCCTATCGCACAGTGCAGTTCTCGAGTTACGACCGCCGCTCGACAACAGCGGAGGCGCCCCAATGGTTCTCGAATGCGGACGGCTTCGGACGCGAACCGGTTCCTGGTTTTCTCAAAGTCCTGCGTCCGCCACAGGACGGCGAGGCCGGCCTCTACCTGGTGGCGGAGGCGACCGGCCCGGGCGCGATCGTGCGCGGTTGGTCGGCCGGCATGGGCGGCATATTGCGGGTCTACCTGGACCCGCCGGCCGATACAGCGGGGGCGGGGAAGGAGATCCCGGTTTGGGAAGGGGCTGCCTACGATTTTCTGGCCCGGCGTTCGGCTCACTACCTGAAGTCGGCCGGGGTCGATCTCGATGCGGGGGACGCGTTCATTCAGCAGGACGCGGACTACTTTCCGATTCCATTCAACGACGGGTTGAAGGTGACGTGGGAAGGGAAGGTGTCCGACCTGCACTTCTATCATCTCCAGATCCGCCAGTACCCGGCCGGCACCGCCGTGCGGACCTTCGATCCACAGCGCGACGTGCCGGAGGCCGAATCGCGGATTCGGGCCGCGGTCGAGTCTTTGACCCGGCCTGGAGTGGTCGTGGGGGACGAACCCGTGGCACTCGAAGGCGCGATCGAGCCGGGACGCAACTGGACGTGGTCGCCGGACGGCCAGGGGCCATCGGCCGTGCGCGAGATCAAGCTGCGTCTCGAGGCCGATCCGTTGGACGCGGCGCTGCGGGGCTGCCTTTTGAGGATTGCGTTCGACGGATCCCAACGTCCGCAAGTCGAGGCGCCGGTGGGCGATTTCTTCGCTTCCGGCCCGGGTGTGAATCCGTTTTCGAGCCTGCCATTGAGCGTGGATGCGGACGGCACGCTGACCAGCCGATTCGTGATGCCGTATGAAAAGTCGGTGCGGATCGAGATCGTCAACCACACCAGCCGCCCGGTGCGTCTGACCGGATCGGTCCGCCTCTCCCGCTGGAGCTGGGACGAGCGCTCGCTCTATTTCCGGGCGAAGTGGCGGGCCGATCATGATCTGCTCGCCGGAGCGGGAGTGATCGATTTGCCGTGCCTGGTCGCACTTGGCCAAGGGGTCTTTGCGGGCTGCGCGGTGATGATCATGAATCCCTCGGGTGTCCCGACCGCCGGAGGGAACTGGTGGGGGGAAGGCGACGAGAAGATCCTGATCGACGGCGAGTCGATGCCATCCACGTTTGGGACCGGCACCGAGGACTACTTCAACTACTCGTGGAGCCGTCCGGACCTGTTCGATCACCCGTACTGCGGCCAGCCTCTGGATTCGGGTCCGGACACCGCGGGTTACATCTCGAACCACAGGTTTCAGGTGCTCGATGCGATCCCCTTCGAGCGATCCGCGGCTGTGCTCCTCGAACTCTGGTCGCACAACCGCACGCCCGGCCTGAGCTACGCCCGCGTTGTCTACCATTACGCGCGCCGGAACGCGATCGACGATCATCGCGGGCTCATGCCTGCCGACCTGAGAATACCCCTTTTGCCGGCACGCGAGGCCCAGGCGGCCGGCGGCGCGACTGGCGCGCGTTTCCACTACTTCGAGAAACTCGGTCTCGATGCCACGGCGGGCCGGATCGAGACCGTGTCGTTTCCGCTGGCGACCCAGTTGCGGGTGGTTCTGTGGCAGGCGGAAAAGGGAGCCCGGCTGAAGTTCAAGCTTCCCGTCGAGAAGGACGGACGCTACGCCATCCATTTTGTTGCGCTGCATCGTCCGGATGGCGCGACGGTGCGCGTGTTGGTTGACGACAAGCCTCTTGCGACCGGAAGGGGGTCCGAGGCCGTCTCGCTGAAGTCGGCTCACGCCGCCCGCGTGCTCAACGTCGGATTCAAGGCGGTGGATCTCAAAGCCGGATCGAGGGCTGTCACCATCGAGTGCATCGAGCCTGGTGTTGTGGGTTTGGACTATCTCTGGGAGCGGAATCCTTAGCCCGGATGTTGGACAAAGCTTCGCGGAGTCTGACATCCGGACTCCGGCACTTTTCGGGGGTCGAGATCACTGTGTCTGCGTCGGTGAAGACGCGGAGGCGAAACAATCCCAAGCCGGGCCGAACTGCTGGAGGAAGCAGAGCGAGAAGCTGCGTTTGAAGACCAGCAGAGGGAGGAGGATGACGGTGCCGATGTACGGGAGAGCCGCAAGGCAGCAGGTCAGGCACGTGACGATGATGGCCAGCAGGCCGATGACCAGGCCCAGAAGGATCTTCGCGATGAAGTAGAGGATCACGATGCCCAGGTGGGGGCGCATGATCTGCTCCCAGACCGAACTGAATCCCGCCAGGACCGGTTGCGGCCGCAGGTACATCGCGGGAACCACGAAATCGCGCAGAACGACATGTGCGATCCAGGAGCCGAGCAGCGTTGGGAACAGGACGCCGATGCCGCAGATGATGGCGACGAGAGAGCGATCGCCGAAACGGCTGGCCTGGATGTCGGGCCAGGCCCAGGCCAAGCTGGATCCCAACGTGATCGCCACCAACAGGGACAGCGCCAGCCAGAGCAGGAACGTGAACAGAAACAGGCGGTTCCCGGATTGGGCGTAGACAGCCCACGGTTCCTTGACGGCAGCGCGGTTGCGGACGACACCGTCCACGAACATGAATTCGCCCCGGCTGCTCAGCCATGCGAACAACAGCATGAGGGCAAGGACGATCACGCCGATGCCCAGGGCCCCGAAAACCACCCAGGCCAGATTCGATTCGATCCATTCGACCATGGGTCTGACGTCGAGATTGCCCCCATGCCCGCCCCAATGACCGCCGCCGCCCCCTCCGCCGCCCTGCCCCAGATTGGCGAGGAAGGCGCAGAAGCCGAGCGTCAGCCACTTCTCGAAGTCGAACGGTTGGAACAGGACAAGCCGCACGCGGTCCACTGCTGCCGAGATCGGGCCGGCAACCGACAGATTCAAAGTGTTTGCAGCCATGATAGCCATCCGGGGTTCATCGTTGGGTGCGAGCAAACAGCGAATCGAGCGTTCGCGCAATTACAGAGTGCGGCCGGATGTGTACGGCGGACGCGGGGGGAGTCTCTCGGAGCCTGGGGCGGTTCCTCGGAAGCGTTGACATTCAACAGCTTAATGCACACGAGGACCATGAACTGGTCTGTAGCCGTCCCGCCGTCGCGGGATGAGTCGGCGCTGATTCCTGCCTTCGACGGAGCGAGATGGCGCCGTCTGACGACGGCGGCTACGCAACCACGGTTCATGGAGAGCGTTGACATTCAACGCTCAACGCTCAACGCTCAACGCCCAAGTCCCAGGATGGATCGCGCTTGCCAGCGCGGCGTCATCTATGCCACCAAGGGTGGTGATGCGGGCGGCGGAAGAACCGCTGAGAAAGCCGGGGAGCGCCCGGCGGGTTCTGAGACGGCTGCCCGACCGTGATGGAGTTGCGCATGGAGTCTACAGGAAATGGTCTGAATCGGCGTCAGTTCACTCGGACCCTGGCTCTGGCCGGGGCCGGGCTGGCGATCAACGCGGGTGGGCGCGCACAGGCACCGGCCCGCCTTGGGGTCAAACTGGGGTTCGACAACTTCTCGGTGCGGGCTCTGGGGCTCAAGGCGAGCGGTCTGCTCGATTATGCGGCGTCGCAGAAGCTCGACTCGATCTACATCACGACCCTGGATGCGCTCGAGAGTTTCGAGGAAAGGTCTTTGCGGGAGGCGCGCGCCAAGGCGGCGGATCTGGGCATCGACATTCTGCTTGGCACGTGGAGCATCTGCCCCACATCGCGCACGTTCAACACGAAGTGGGGGACGGCTGAAGAGCATCTGGCCCTGGGCATCCGGACAGCCAAGGCCCTCGGTTCGACCGTGCTTCGTGTCGTGTTGGGTGCGCGGGAGGATCGCAAGTCCGAGGGCGGCATCGAGGCGCGGATCGCGGACACGGTGCGTGTGTGCCGGAGCGCCCGGTCCCAGGCGCTGGATGCCGGCGTCAAGATCTCGATTGAAAACCATGCGGGCGACATGCAGGCCTGGGAGTTGGTCACGCTGATCGAGGCCGCGGGCAAGGACTACGTCGGCGCCACGTTCGATTCCGGGAACTCGACCTGGACGCTGGAAGATCCGATGGCGAGCCTCGATGTCCTCGCTCCCTACATCGTCAGCACGCACATCCGCGACTCGATGGTTTGGGAGTATGAAGACGGCGCGAAGGTGCAGTGGACGGCGATTGGCGAAGGATGCATCGATTCGCCGGCGTTCTTTGCCAGGCTCGCGCGGCTTTGCCCGGGCATGCCGGTCCATCTGGAGATCATTTCCGGGTTCGCTGTCGATTTTCCGTATCTGAAACCGGAGTTCTGGGATGTGTGGCCCAAGGCGCGGGGGGCGGACTTCGCGCGTTTTTTGGCCTTGGCGAAGCGGGGAAAGCCGCTGGCGCCCCATCGTTCGCCGGACAACAAGGCGGAGCAGGAGTATCAGAAGAGCGAGCTCGAACGCAGTCTCAAGTACTGCAAGGAGGTCATTGGATTGGGCTTGCGATGAAACCGACCATGAACCTCGACATGGAAAGGGGCGCTGAAGCGTTCCCACTTCCCGCCGCCGCGGGGCTTCTCCTTTTCGCACGCGGGTGGCAAGGTCGCGAAGTCCCGCATTGCGGGAGAGTGCGGCGGTTGACCGCCGCTTCAGGTTCAGGATCCCGAAGCGCATCGAGCGGTTGGATATCCGTGGTTGCCCTGGGCGCGCTGAGGGCGCTTGGGGTGGCCTTCGTTCTTTGCCTTGTGATCACGGCGCGGTGCGCGGACACGAAGGCGGGCGTTGTGGATCCCACCGGCATCTGGAAATGGTGTTACGCGGTCGGGCCGGACAGCGTGTTGGAAGCCGAGGTTCGGCTTCGCAGAGTCGGCGCCAGACTGGCCGGCGTGGCCGTGGGGCCCGATCGAAAGGAGTTGCCTCTTGAGAAGATCGAATTCAAGGACGGTCGGTTGCGATTCGAGCTCACGCGGCTGGTTGTTGGGAAGAAGTTCACGACCCGATACGAGGGCGTCATCACGGGCGACCAGATCAAGGGGAGATCGAGCGCGGGATCGGCGGCATCGCGCGACTGGGAGGCTGTTCGCGTGCCTGTGGGCGCGGGGTCGCTTTTCTAGCCCGCAGTGGTCCGCCTTTTGGAGTCTTCGGCCTTCGCCGCCGTCACAAGTCCATGAAACATGCGGGAATCCTTGACCGCTGAAATCTGCTGTAAGCAGGTCGAGTTTCTGTGCTGCGTTGATGGGGTCAAGGATTCTCAGGAGCGAGGCGCGTGAAAGAGGGGTGAGGAAGCACGGGGACCCCTCATGGAAAGAAGGACTGGATTTGGTCTGAGGCGCGCCTCGCTAGCCGGCGACCTCAAGGGCGGACGGTTTGATGCGGCGGGTGAGCCGCTGGATTTCGGAAATTGAGACAAGTCCGGCCCGGACTTTCGGCCAGGCGTGTTCGCGCAAGGTGCGCCAGCCGTGGACGCGTGCGGCGGTGCGCAACTGGCCGGTTTTGATGCTCGGGCCGAGGAGGTCGGCCACTTCGTCGGTCATGACGAAGAACTCGTAAATGCCGACGCGTCCGCGATGGCCTTTGAGCTGGCACTCGATGCATCCCTCGCCGCGAAAGGCCTCGACCGATTCGGGAGCCAGGCCGAGTGCGGCGGCCATTTCCTGGCGCAGGTCGGCCGGCAGGTCCGGTTCGGTCCGTTTGCAGTGGGGGCAGATCCGCTGGGCCAGGCGCTGGGCGATGCTGCAGACCAGCGAGGAGCCGAGCAGGAACGGATCGATTCCCATGTCCAGGAGACGCGTGATGGCGCTGATGCTGTCGTTGGTGTGGAGGGTGGAGAAGACCAGGTGGCCCGTTTGGGCGGCGCGCACGGCGATTTCAGCGGTGTCGGAATCGCGAATCTCGCCGATCAACACAACGTCGGGATCGTGTCGGAGGACGGAGCGCAATCCGCTGGCAAAGGAGAGGCCTACCTCCTCGCGGGTCTGGATCTGGACCACCCCTTCGAGTTGGTACTCGATGGGGTCCTCGATGGTGATGATCTTGCGGCCTTCGTCATTGGCACGGGCGAGGGCGGCGTAGAGGGTTGTGGTCTTGCCGCTGCCGGTGGGGCCGGTGAGGAGGACAAGGCCTTGGGGCAATTGCGTGAGCTCCTGGATGAGCGCCTCCTGCGGGGCTTCGAGACCGAGTTCCTTCAGTTCGAGCATGAGGCTCTGGCGCCCGAGGACGCGCAGGCAGACCGATTCGCCGTGCTTGGTTGGGACGATCGAGACGCGCAAATCGTACTCCTCGTCCTCGGTCTTCATGGTGATGCGCCCATCGTGGGGGACGCGCTTCTCGGCGATGTTGAGGCTCGCCATGACCTTCAGACGCGAGACCAGGGCCCCGTAGACCTGGCGGAGTTCCGGCGGGACAGGGACGGCCTGCATGACGCCGTCGATGCGGTAGCGGAGCTTGATCGCGGTGCTGTAGGGTTCGAGGTGGATGTCGGTGGCCTGGAGCCGGAGCGCCTCGGAGAGGATCTGCTCGACGAACCGCGCGATGCTGGCGTCGACGGCATCGTCGCCGTCCGATTCCGCCTTGGCGACATCGAAGACGATTTCCTGGGCGGCCTCGGTTGCGCCCCGGTCCTCTCGCAAACGTTGGATGGTTTCGGCGCCCAGGCCGAAATGCTGTTTGACGATGGCGCGCAGGCAGCTTGGGGTGGTCAGGAGAGGGCGGATCTTGCGATTGAGCAGAAGCCGCAGGTTGCTGACCTCGGCCTGGCGGGGAGGATCGGAGAAGGCGAGGGCAAGCGTGTCATTTTCGGCGGCGACGGCGACGACGCGGTGGTTGAGCATGACCGCGACGGGGACCAACTCCTTGAAATTGGGGGGGAGGGTGGTCTTGGAGAGGTCGATGAACTCGAGGTTGTGGAGTATGGCCAGCGCGCGGTAGGTGTCTTCCTCGGAGGCGTAACTGAGGCTCAGGATGGCGGAGTGTTGCGACACCCGCCACCGCTGCTGGCGGCGGCGCACGGTTTCGAGCTGGTCCCGGGTCAGTTTGCCGTCCGCCAGGAGCAGATCTCCGACTTCTCGTTTGGCAGGATCAGGATCCACAGGTCAGTTGGCCGGCACTTCAATGGTTGCGTTGGTCTTGAAGCCGAACACGCTTGTCTGCCCTGCCGTGTTGGTCAGGACCAGGGCCTTGATCGAGATGTCCTGGATCGCGTAGTCGGCGATCACCTTCTCGCCCAAGGGCAGAATCTGGAGCTTGTCAGCGACTCGCACGTAAGCTCGCAGAACGCGCGTCGACGACTCGACACAGCCAAGGTAGAGGAGGGGGACCTTCTTGGTGGGCGGCGGTGCGGGCGGTTGGAAGTGGAGCGTGAAGAAGGGATTGATCACGTTGCTCGAGACATCGAGCGCCGGCACCGCCGAGGTGGTGAACATGTCCGGGATGGGCTCGGCGAGGGGCGGGTTTGCCGAAGCGCGCGGTCCGGCGGGCGCCGTGAGGTCCGGAAGCCCACCGCCAAAGCCGAAGAGGACCAGCGCGAGCAGGATCACCAGCCCCGCCAGCAGGAGGGCTGAGAACCAGATTGTTCTTTCCAGGGCGCCGAGCATGGAACGGGTTCTTGTGAGATCGGTCATTCCGACGGTTCGCCGGTGCCGACGACCCAAGCAGAAACCGTCAGTTCGAGCAAGACATCCTCCGGGCGTTCCGGCGAGTGTTTGCGGGCGAGAATCTGGCCGGCGAAGAAGACCGGTTTGTTCGTGAGGACGGCGCCCAGACCGACGCTGTTGAGGTCATCGCCCCGCAGGGGGAGGCTGGTCAGGAACTGGGCGACGGCGGGGGTCGGGCCGAACAGTTCAACGCGCATAGGCAGCTCTTCGAGGAGTCCGTCGCCGGCGCTGTCTCTCCGATGGCTGATTGAGGGGAGCTGGGTGAGGCTGCGCAGGCCGGCGACCTTCGAGTGGACGGCCGCCAGCAGGAGTTGGTTGGCGAAATGGAGACGCGGCCAGAGCAGGCGCGGATCGACGAGATCGACCGAGTACTCGGGCAGGCCGTTGAGAACAGCGGGTTCGCAGGCGACGCCTTTCTCCTTGGCGAGGCGCGTGAGGGCTTCGGCCTGGCGGCTGCGATCGTTCTGGAAGTCGATGAGCTGAAACGGTTCGGCGAGTCGGGCGTTGACCTCGGGGGGCAACTGGAGGCGTGTCTGGACTGCGCGCTGGGCCACCTGGAGGTGGCTCAGAGCGCCGCGAAGTTCCTCGACCCGCTGGTCCATCTGGGTGAAATCGAGGCCGGCGCATGCTTCGTGCGTGCGATTGGTGATCACGAAACCGTGCCAGAGATTGGTGAGCGGACGGTCGAGGCCGTTGACCCGGCGCGACAACGGTTTGAACACCGAGGCGTAGTAGAGCGCCAGCAAGAGCCCCGCCAGGGCGGTCGCGATCGGGAGTCGGCTGGAGCGCGCGTGGGAAGCCATGGATTACGGTTCGGTGACGCCGGGGGACGCTCCATCGCGCGGTCGTGGCGACGGGCCGAGGGGTCTCGAAGCGATGGCTCGATCCGGGCGGAGCAGGGCATCGATCACGCCGTTGGTGCGGCTGGACGCCACCTCCATTGCGATGGCGAAGACGCGGTTGGTGATCACAACGCGCGGATCGACCACGGCGCGCCTGCGCTCGGGTGGCAACGCGTCGGCGCGCTCGAAGATCGGCTTCTGTTTGAGATCGCTGACCACCTGACTGAGGATGCGGCGGGCGGCATCGCCCTGTTGGGGAATGCAGAGTTCGGCGATGAACTCGCGCCGCGGCGGAAAGGCGTTGGTCGAGGGCGGGGGCACCGGTTCATTCACCGCATTGGTCGGGGGTGGCAGAATGGGGGCGGTGGCATAGCTGGCGGCGTCGGCGAACAGGGCGATCCAGAAATCGTCGTTGGTGCGGATTTGGCGGATGGCGGCCAGGGCCGCGAGGGTATCGATGGAGTGCTGCTGGCGTTGGAGCACAGGGCGAAGCGCGGCGTAGCCGACGTCCAGGCGCTGGGCGAGGTGGACGACAGTCTCGGCGGAGAGCAGGGCAGCGCGGGTTTGGGCGATCAGGAGTTTCTTACGTTCGAGCAACTGGCTCTGTTGCCATGTGGCCAGGCCGAGGGCGGTCGCAACGAGCAGGAGGAGGGCAATATTGGCGGCCTGCAACCACTCCCACCGGCGGTGGCGCCGCGCCAGGCTCTTGAACTCGGGCGGCAGCAGAGAAACGGTTGATCCCGCGCGGCCCAGGGCGGCCCGCGCAGCTCCGTAGGCAACCCAGTACTGGTCCATGGCCAGGTCCGGATCGACACCGGGGCACTTGGGCCAGGGCTGGAAACGCAGGCTGCCCAGGCGGTTCAGATGGTCGAGCAAGCCGGGCTGGGAAGCACCTCCCCCGCAGAGATACACTGGCAGCGACTGCCACGGAATCCCCAACTCGGGGTAGTCGTCCATCCACTCGACGACTGCGCGCTGCAGATCGGCGTACCACTTGGCGACGGCCTGCACGCATGCGGGCGATTCGTTGGGAGGGGCGAGCACATCCTTCGACCGGCGAAGCGTCTCGGCGGCGGACCAATCCTCAGAGTGCTCGGTGGCCATCGCATCGGTGAAGCGACTGGTCCCGGCGTCGAAGCTGGTTGCGTGGACTCCCTGACCGTTGAGGAGGATGGCGACGACGGTGTGGCTGGCTCCCAAATCGACCACAACGGCGTGGGGCGGCGGGTCCGCGCCGGCCAGGATTGCGGCGAACATGGCCTGGCCGGTGGTGACAATCTCGGCCAGGCCCTCCCGATCCGTTGCCTCCGGATCCTCTTCGGCCGGGGGGACGAGGCGATCGACGAAGGCGTCGACATCCTCGCGCTTGCAGAGTGTGACGGAACAGGGGTTGCGGAGCCGGGCGAATGGTTCGAGCGGCGCGTGGGCGTGGAACAGGGCCTCTTCGCTCAGGCCGCTGACCTTGCGGACCTCCGACTCGATGAACCGGCCCGCGTCTTCGGTTTCGTGCGGGACTTCGAGCACGGTCGAGATGGTCCGGTGTTGGGGCAACACCAGGGCGAGGCGTTCGGACTCGATTTCCGGCATGGCCGCCGCCAGTTGTTCCCTGAGGCTCAGGGGGGTGTCCGGGTCGCCGTCGTCCACCTCGATCGTTTGACGGAGCAGAATGCGCAGGCGTCCCCAATGCGACTCGACGGCGAGGAGCTTGTGCGCGCGGGTGCCTGGATCGATCACGACGACACGACGACCCGCCACCGGGAAGATCCGGTGCAAGATGGGTACCGGGAGCCGGGCCATTAGTTGCTTGGGGCGGGCGCGGGACCGGTCCCGCCGTCGCCGCGGATCGGGATGTTCCGTCCGGTCGCCTCCTCGTAGATCAGGTACTCGCCTGTCTCGCCCAGGAGCGTCGCCGTCACGAAGATGAGGAGATAGCGGGGGCGGTCGATCTCGCTGCGCCGGCGGAAGAGGGCGCCCAGGACGGGCAGATTGCCCAGGACAGGCACGGACTCGACGAAGGTGGTCTGTTGGCGTTCGAGGACTCCGCCCATGACGACCGTCTGGCCGGAGCGGACCGCGACGCGGGTCGAGAGATCCTGGGTGCGGTACTCGGGCAGGTTGATGTCCTGTTTGCTGACGATATTGCCCGCGTCGTCGGTGTCGGTGATGGTCATAAACGGCGCCATTTTGACATCCGAGTTCACCTTCGGATTGAGTGCGAGCAGGATGGTATTGCCGTCGCCGCCGATGCTTGCCAGCACTTGCAGGGAGGCACCCGAGGTGATCTTGGTCGGCTTGCCTTCGGGGACCAGTTGCGAAGTGGACCGCCGTTCGAGGATGGTCGATTTGACCTGGTATTGCTCGTAGTAGTACTGGACCTTGCCGTCGTTGATGATGGCCGGGCGGTTGTTGATCAGGGTGAGGCGCGGCGCGCTCAAGGTCTGGCTCTCGCCGCTCTGTTCGAGCGCCGTCAGTGTGGCCGTCAGCTCCGAGACCCCGAACACGTTCGTCCAGTTCCACTGGAATCCTGGAGCGACGCCCAGGAAGGCCATGCCGGTCTGATCGGAGGTCGGCTCGATGGTTGTGGTGGCCAGGCCGGTGCCCCAAATCGTGCCCAGGCGCAGGAAGGCGGCCTGGCTGACCGTGATAAAGCGGGCTTCGATCAGCACCTGCTGGATCGGCTGGTCGAAGTTCTCGATCACGTTCTCGAGGATGTTGAGCTGTTCGGGCGTGCCGCGGGCGACGATGACATTGCGTTCGTAATCTATGAGGTATTTCCCGGTG
>CAYPUR010000118.1:12108-14324 GCA_964413865.1 uncultured Verrucomicrobiota bacterium | reverse complement strand
AGCGAGCCAAATCCCCTCCAGCAAAACCGGAATTCATTTTTGCACAGACCCTAAGAGCGCAATGCCGGATGCTGAGTCACACCGCGCCCGAGTGGTGGTGGATGGCAAGTTTTTCCGCCTCGGGCGAGACAAGTTTTTCGCGCGCGGCGTGACCTATGGGCCATTCGCGCCAAATGCTGTGGGCGAGCACTTTTGCTCGCCGACGCAGACAGCCCATGATTTCGATCAGATGCGCGCATGGGGAGTCAATCTGCTGCGCCTATACGATGTGCCTCCGGACTGGTTCCTCGAGCTGGCTGCTTTGCGGGGGCTCTGGTTGCTGGTGGATGTGCCTTGGAACAAGCAGGCCTGCCTGGACGATGCGCCGGTCAGGGAGGCGGCCCGGCGGGCTGTGCGCGAGGCGGCGCAGGCCTGTGCGGGGCATCGGGCCGTGTTCGGGATCAGCGTCGTGAACGAACTGCCGCCCGACATCGTGCGCTGGACCGGCCCGGCGGCGGTTGGGTCGTTTCTGGAGGAACTGGTGGGAGTGGTCAAGAGCGTCGACACGCAGTGCCTCTGCACGTTCGGGAGTTTTCCTCCGACAGAATACCTCCGGGTGCAGGCGATCGACTTCGTTTGTTTCAACGTTTATCTCCATCATCCTCAGGCATTCAGGAATTACCTCGCCCGCCTGCAGGTGTTGGCCGATTCCAAGCCGCTGGTGCTCGGCGAGTTCGGACTCGACTCGCTCCGGGAGGGCGAGTCTCGCCAGGCGGAGTTGCTTGAATCGAGCATCGAAAGCGTTTTTCAGGCCGGGGCTGCCGGCGCCGTGGTTTTCAGCTTCACGGACGCGTGGTTCAAAGACGGACTGGCCATTGAGGACTGGCGTTTCGGACTGACCAGTGCGGCGCGGGTCCCGAAACCCGCGGCGCTCGCGGTGCAGAGGGCCTACCGGGGCGCACCGCATTTCCAGACCGTCTCCCGGCCGATGGTTTCGGTGGTGGTGGCCAGTTACAACGGGGCGCGCACCTTGAGCGCCTGCCTGGAATCGCTCGGCGCCCTGTCGTACCCCGCCTGCGAAGTCATTCTGGTCGATGACGGTTCGACCGACGAGACTCCGGAGATCGCGGGCCGTTTCCCGTGGGTGCGTTCTTTGCGTCACCCGCGGAATCTCGGGCTGTCGGTGGCGCGCAACACCGGCATCGAGGCCGCGCGGGGTGAGATCGTGGCGTTCACCGATGCCGACTGCCGTGTCGACGAAGACTGGCTGCATTACCTGGTCAGCGATTTGGTCCGGACCCGGCTTGCCGGGATGGGCGGTCCGAACCTGCTGCCGTCCGAAGATTCCTGGGTGGCGGCGGCGGTGCAGGTGTCGCCGGGAGGCCCCGCGCATGTGCTGCTGACAGACCAGGTGGCGGAGCACATCCCCGGCTGCAACATGGCATTCTGGAAGTGGGCTCTCGAGGAGATTGGCTGTTTCGACCCGGTGTTCCGGAAGGCGGGTGACGATGTCGACATCTGCTGGCGTTTGCAGCAGCGGGGCTATGAGATCGGATTCAGCCCGGCCGCGGTGGTCTGGCATTACCGGAGATCGACCGTGCGGGCGTATTTGAGGCAGCAGCACGGTTACGGCGAAGCCGAGGCCCTTCTCGAACGCAAGCACCCCGAGTATTTCAATCCGCTCGGAGGCAGCATGTGGCGTGGGCGCATCTATGCATCGCACGAGACCGGCGTCCGGGCGCGCCGCCCGATGGTCTATCATGGTCTGTTCGGAGCGGGCCTCTTCCAGGGCCTCTACGCCGCGCCGTCGTCGGTGTTGCCGATCGTTCTGATCAGTTTCGAGTACCATTTGGGGATGACCCTCCCGCTCCTCGTCTTGGCGCCGTTGGTCCCGTGGCTTTGGCCGCTCGCGGCGCTTAGCCTCATCGGTTCGGTTGGCGTCTGTGTGGCCGCCGCGTTCCAGGCGGCTCTGCCAGAGGGGAAGCGCCGTGTCTGGTCCAAACCTCTGGTGGCGCTCCTGTTCGCGCTTCAGCCGATCGTGCGGGGCTGGGCCCGGTATCAGGGGCGTCTCCTTTCCCGGCAGACGCGGCTGGAAGCCTACGAGAGTCTGGAATCGCTCAAGCGTGAGCAACGCCGGGAGATGCCGGATCTCCTCGTCTACCGCACTCCGTCGGGGTTCGACCGCCGGGCGTTCCTGTCGCGGGTGGTGGCGCGTCTGACCGAACAGGGGTGGGCCC
>CAYPUR010000118.1:4348-12098 GCA_964413865.1 uncultured Verrucomicrobiota bacterium | reverse complement strand
GGCGATGGTGCAAGATGCGCCTGGTGACCGTGACCGATCTGGGTTCGGACGGCCAATGCAGGATGCGAATCCGGTTGCGTCCGGCGCTCACGCTGCCGGCTCGGGCCGGGATGGGGTCTCTTCTGGGCGGCGTCCTTCTGGCGATTGGAGTCCTCGGGCGGGGGCAGCCGTTGTGGTGGGCTCTGCTTCTGGGCTTGCCCGCGTATGTGTGGTGGCTCAGTTGCCAACAAAACCGGCTCCAGCGCCTGGTCGGAGTCTTCCTCGACACACTGGCCGAAGATCTCGATTTGATGAGGCTGCCGGCAGACAGCAATGCCGGGGCGGGTCCGTGCCGGAGCGGCGACGACGGCTGAGGGGGATCAAGCGTTGGACAGACCTGGGATTCAACAGATTGGGAATTCGACGTTGCGGGGCCATGAAGAGGCGTCTACAGTGCGCCGCATGCGGGCTAGAAAGCAAAACCGCGCCGGGCCAGAACATCCTGAGGAGGGCAACACCCTGTCGGGATCGAGAGGGACGCCGCCTCGGCGAATCGAGAGGCTTCCGAGTTGTGGTCTCGCGTTATGAGACACTACCTGGACTTCGAGAAACCGATCCTGGAATTGCAGCGGAAGCTGGACGAGATGCGGCGGCATCCCGAGGCGCATTCCCTCGAAATCAGCCTCGATGCCGAGGTGTTGCAGATCGAGAAGAAGATCGCCGAGACGCGGCGCGATGTGTTTTCGAATCTGACGGCTTGGCAGCGTGTCCAGATGGCTCGTCATCCCAAGAGGCCGTACACCCTCGATTATCTGAGCACGACATTCTCAGATTTCGAGGAACTGCATGGCGATCGGGCCTACTCGGACGACCGGGCTGTTGTGGGTGGATTCGCCCGCCTGGAGGGGGAGCCGCTGCTGGTGGTTGGCACCCAGAAGGGACGGGATACCAAGGAAAACATTCTACGCAACTTCGGGTCTGCCCACCCGGAGGGCTATCGCAAGGCGCTGCGCCTGATGCGCCTGGCCGAGAAGTTTCAACTGCCGATCGTGACCTTGATCGACACGGCGGGGGCATATCCGGGGATCGGGGCGGAAGAACGGCACATTGCGGAGGCGATCGCCGTCAACTTGCGGGAGATGATGTTGTTTAGCGTGCCGATCGTCGCCGTTGTGCTGGGTGAGGGTGGATCCGGAGGGGCTCTCGGCCTCGGGGTGGCCGATCGCGTGTTGATCCTCGAGAATGCCTACTACTCCGTCATCAGTCCCGAAGGCTGCGCTGCCATTCTCTGGAAGGACCGTTCGGCTGCGCCCAAGGCGGCCGAGGCCCTGAAAATCACGGCGAAGGACCTGCTCGAGCTCAAGCTGGTGGACGAGATTGTTCCCGAGCCTTTGGGCGGTGCGCACAACGACCTTTCGACCATGGCGGAGACCTTGCGGGTCTATCTCCTGCGCCACTTGCACGAGGTCGAAGCCGTCCCCCCCGACGCGCGCTTGCGTCAGCGCTACCAGAAGTTCCGCAGTTTCGGCCATTTCGACGAAGCCGTTCCCAGCCCGCCTGAGAATGGCTGATCCGCCAGAAGACACGCCATGCTGTACCCATTGGTTTTTCAACCCATTTTCAAGGAGCACGTCTGGGGAGGGCGCAAGCTAGAGGAACTTTACGCCAAGGCGCTGCCTCCAGGCCTCCAGATCGGCGAATCGTGGGAAATCTCGGACCGCCCCGAGGGGGTCAGCGTTGTCACCAACGGCCCCCTCGCCGGCAAGGATCTGCGATGGCTCATGGACCATCATGCCGCCGAACTCCTGGGATCGGCGGGGTCGGCGAACGGACGATTCCCACTGCTGGTCAAGTTGCTCGACTGCCGGGAGGCCCCCTCCGTGCAGGTCCATCCGCCCGACGACACGGCGGCCCGGTCGGGCGGCGAGCCCAAGACAGAGATCTGGTACATCACTCAAGCGGAGCCCGACGCCCGTTTGACCGCGGGCCTTGTTCGCGGCGTCAAGAGCTTCCAATTCGAGCGGAAACTCGGCGAAGGGCGCGTGCTGGAATGCCTCCACACCATCCCCGTTCAGGCCGGCGATGTCATGTTCGTTCCCGCCGGGCGGGTCCATACCATCGGCGGCGGGATCGTCCTGTGCGAGATCCAGCAGAACTCGAACACCACGTACCGCCTCTTCGACTGGAACCGGCTCGGGCCTGACGGCAAGCCTCGTGAACTTCACATCCAGCAGGGTCTGGCAGCGACGGACTACGACGACATCGAGCCCGACCTAGTGCGGACCGACTTCGAGGGGGACGACGCGTCCGTGACCCGCCCGCTGGCCGACACCCCTTGGTTTCAAGTCGAGGAGTGGCAGAGCCAGACGCCCAATCGGCGTGTCCTCAATGCCCCGAATCGCCCGATCATTGTCGGGATTCTGTCAGGCAAAGCCACGGTGGCAGGGGCTGGCCAGACCGTGACCCTCGGCCCAGGCCAGTTCTGCCTCATCCCCGCGAGTCTGCATGACACCGCCGTGGAGACGGACGGCAGGGCGACGTGCCTGCTGGCTGTGCCGTCCGGCGCGAGCGAGGTGAGGGCTCCCGTGGCGTCCCAGACGTCCGAGTCCCCCCGGGGCATCCCTCCGTGGCGGCAGCCGCAGGCCGGAGGCGGCAGAATCCGGACGCATCATTCTGCTCAGTCCAAGCCTCGCAGCAAGGAGTCGTCGTCGAGTCGTTTGGAGATCAAGCTGATTCTGGGCGACAAACTCAATGACTGGCCTTTGGTCAGGCTTCTGGTCCTGCACTTCTGGTTCCGGATGGTTGTCATCGGCCTGGTGCTGGCGGTGGTGGCCGGCGTGGCCGTGCTGGCCAAGGTCTGGCCGACGACGCCCTCGAGTTTTCGCCCCAGGGTCAGGGTGAGCCTTCTGGACAAGGTGCAGGCCCATATGCTGCGCAGCAGCGCCGAAAAGTCGGTGGCTCGCGCAGATCACGAGGCGGCCGTGCTGAGCTGGAGAAACGCGTTCGCCAACGACATGGGCAACCCCGATCTCGCGCGCGGTCTGATCCGCAGCACGACAGCCTTGGATCCGATTCCCACGGCGAGTCTTGGCCCGACGGTCCAGACATCGGATTGGCTTTTGCGTCTGACTGCGACCAACCGGGCGGACTTGGAGTTGGTTAGCGCCTTTTACGACAAGGCACAGCTTTACGGATTGGCGAACGCCGTGCTCGAGCCATTCTCCGGCGAACTCACCGGGCGTCTGAAGCCCATTTACGTCAAATGCCTTTTCTTCCAGGGCAGTTTTGACCGCTACAATGAACTGTGGGCACAGCTTTCCCCCGCTGAGAAGGCCCAACCTGACATGGCTCTAATCCACGCCGCGTATCAGGCCGGGTGGGGGAGGATCGGCTCGGCGCCCGAGGTCAACCAGTTGCTCGAGAAGACCGCCCGGGAACGGGGGCCGCTCTGGTATCTGGCCAATCGCCTCGAGATGTCCATTAGCGCCGCCCACTCGAACCCGGATCGCTATCGCGTGGCGCTCGATCGGCTTCAGGAGGCGCAACTGGACAACGCGGTGGACAACGCCGACTACTGGATGCTGCTCATGGGAAGCGGGCGGCGGGCCGAGGCCATTCGACTCGCCCAGCAGTTCGTGATCCCTCCCCGCAATCAGGGGGAGCTCGTGCGATTGGCGACTGTCAAGTTTGTGCTCGGGCTCAAGGACGACGCCCTCAAGCTCATGCAGGCCTTCGCCAATTCCTACCCCGCCTCCGATGCCGTCTGGAGCACTTACGCAAACCTGTTGCTCGAGGCGAAAGACTGGACGGGGCTGCGGACGGTGGCGCTGCAGATGCGTTTGCTCCCCATGTTGCAGGGGCGTCTGGTCCCCCTCAGCTACTACCACGAAGGACGTGCCGATCTGGCCAGCGCGCAGGTTGAAGCGGCCCGGCGCGCCTTCGACGCCGCGACCAATCTGGACTTTCAAACGCCGGAGCAGTCGATGGCGGTCGCGCGCAGCCTGCTCAGCCTCGGCTATGCCACGCACGCGCGATCGATCCTGGATCGGGCGGACACAGCGATCACGAACCGCCTTCAGTATTTCGACCTGATGAGCCGCGTGGCGATCGATCTGCGCGACGAGGCGCTGATGATGTCGACCTCGAGAGCCGCCTACGAAATCGATTCGTCCAACATCGACTCGGCGAATCGGTACGCCGCCGCCCTGCTGATCCGGGGTGAACGCCCCGGCGAGGCGGTTGCGCTGACATTGGGGCTGCACGCCCGCATGCCGGAATCGAATGCGTTTCGGATCAATCACGCGCTGGCGTTGCTGATAAACCACCGAATTTTCGAGGCCGAGTTGCTCTTGAACCAGGTCGATGCCTCCGCGCTCCAGCACAAGGAAGAGCGCAACTCCTATTTCCAGGCGCTCTTTGAGCTTAGATTCAGGCAGCAAGACCACGCCGGCGCCTGGGAGATGGCCGACCGGATGGATTGGAGCATGCTTTTCCCCACCGAAGCGAATCGACTCGGCGCCATGCGATCCGCGCTGCCTCCGCGAACCGCCTCGCCGGGGCCCCCTGCCGCCCCCTGAGGGTCGACCCACTCGGATCGGAGACGCCCGGACTTTCCATCCTGACCCCATGACGACGAACGACGCTGTCAACCTCCTGGAGCGGTTTCGCGCCGGCGCAGTCACGCGCGCCCAGGTGTTGCGCGCCTTGCGGGCCCCCGCTGTGAGCAACCTCGGCTTTGCCTGCGTGGACCTCGATCGCGGCCTGCGCAAAGGATTCCCCGAGGTGATTTTCGGCGAGGGCAAGACGCCGGCGCAGGTCGTCGCCATCGCACGCCAGATCTGGCGTCACGAGGGCCGAGTGCTCGTGACCCGGACAACGCCCAGCCACGCTCGGGCGATGAAGCGCGCTTTTCCACGCGCCGTGCATCACGAGAATGCGCGCTGCATCACCCTGGAACGAACGCCTCTGCCCAAACGAGGGGGCCCGATCACCGTCTTGTGCGCCGGGACAACCGACCTGCCCGTGGCTGAAGAAGCGGCCGTGACGGCCCAGATCATGGGAAACCGCGTCGAACGGGTATACGACGTCGGCGTGGCCGGCCTGCATCGACTCCTTGGAAACCTGGAAGCGATCCAGAACGCCCACGTGATCATCGCCGTGGCGGGAATGGAAGGGGCTTTGCCCAGCGTCGTCGCCGGACTGGTCTCGCGCCCCGTCATCGCCGTGCCCACGAGCGTCGGTTACGGGGCCAGTCTTGGCGGCCTGGCCGCCCTGCTCGCCATGCTCAACAGTTGCGCCAGCGGCGTGACGGTGGTCAACATCGACAACGGATTTGGGGCCGGCTACGCCGCAAGTCAAATCAACGCCCTCAGCGGAGACACCGCATGAAAGCGGTCTACTTCGATGCCTTCAGCGGCGTCAGTGGAGATATGATCCTCGGATCCCTCCTCGATCTGGGAGTCGAGATTGGCGGCCTCCGCCAGGATCTCGCCCGCATCCCCGTTCGTGGCTATCATCTGCATGCCGCTCGCCGGACCAGGTCGGGAATCAGCGGGACGAAGTTCGACGTGCATCTGGTCGAGGCGCCTGATCATGCGCATGCCGCCGAGGAAGAGGGTCATCACCACGGGCCGCAAACCGGTGCGGATGCGCAGCCCGGGACGCCCGAGGGGCACACCCACCCGCACGCCGGCCATTCCCAACCCTCGATTTCCGATCACGGCCATGTGCACTCCGGACCGCATCATGGGCATGCCGAAGTCCGCGACTTCCGGTCGATCGCAGCCATGATCTCCGGGAGTTCGCTTCCCGGCCCGGTGCGCGATCGCGCCCTGGGGGTGTTCCGACGCATCGCCGAGGCGGAGGGCAAGATCCACGGTTGCCCACCTGAGTCGGTGCATTTCCACGAAGTCGGCGCAGTGGACTCGATCGTGGACGTTGTCGGGGGTTGTCTGGCGCTCGAAGCCCTCGGTCGACCGCGCGTATTCGCGGCGCCCTTGATCGAGGGGACGGGATGGATCCAGTGCGCGCACGGACGATTCCCAGTGCCGGCGCCGGCGACTCTCGAGATTCTTGCGGCGCGGGGCCTGACTCTCAGACAATGTGAAGAGCCGCACGAGATGGTCACTCCGACCGGCGCGGCCTTCCTGGCTGAGTTCGCGGAAGCCTTCGGTCCCATGCCCGCCATGCGACTCGAACGGGTCGGCTACGGCTTGGGCACGCGCGAGATGCGGACGCGCCCCAATATGCTGCGCGCCGTTCTGGGCGAACTCGAGTCCGAACCCGGCGCCCCCGTGGCGCCCCATGACTGGGAGTGGGATCATGTCGCGTGTCTGGAAACGAATCTCGACGACGCCAATCCGGAAGTGCTGGGGCATTTTCTCGATCGGGCATTGGCTGCGGGGGCGCTCGATGTCTTCTACGGACCCGTTCAGATGAAGAAGAACCGCCCGGGTGTGGTTTTGACGGTTCTGTGTCCCGCGACCGAGTGCGATCGGTTCAGCGAGCTGATTCTGCGCGAGACAACCGCCTTTGGTGTGCGGCGCAGTGTTCTCGAACGTCGCAAACTGCGGCGGGAGTTCCTGAGTGTCGACACACCCGTCGGACGGATCAAGGTGAAGTTGGGGCTCCTGGACGGCCGGATTGTGCAGGTGGCCCCTGAATATGAATCGTGTCGCGCGGTCGCCTCCGAGCGGGGGATGCCTCTCAAGGCCGTTTACACGGCCGCAGTTCAGGCTGTCCCGGCCTCGTCAGGCGATCTGAGGTAGTCCGGCCCGCGGCCCCGAGATCCGATCGTTCGGAGCCCCGTCCAGCGCCCGGGCCCAAGCCTCGGGCTGGGCCGTGAATCTGGCGCCGTGACCAAGACGCAAGTTTCCAACCCGGATTTCGTTGTCATCTTTCCAGTGGTGAGAAATCCGGGCTAGAGCTGGCACACCTCGGGGCGCAACACCCCCACGAACGGGAGATTTCGATACCTCTCGGCGTAGTCGAGTCCATATCCCACAACGAAAAGATCGGGGATAACGAAGCCGACGTAATCGGCTTCGATGGGCTCGGTACGCCGACCTGGCTTGTCCAGGAGCACACAGGTCCGGAGCGACGCCGGCTTGAGCTTTTTGAGCCTTGCACGGACCGTTTTCAAGGTGCGTCCGGTGTCCAGGATGTCGTCCACGATCAGCACATCCCGCCCCGCGACCTCCAGCCGCAGGTCTTTCGTGAAGACCAATTCTCGAGAGACCGTGCCTTCCCGATAGCTCGAGACGCCGATGAAGTCGAGTTTGAGCGGGACCACCAGCCGCCGGAGCAGGTCGGCCAGGAACATCAACGTGCCGGTCAGAAGGGCCACGACCACCGGATCCCGGCCCACGTAGTCGCGCGTGATCGCGCGCGCCAGTTCCGCGACCCGCCGTTTGATCTGGGCTTCGGTGATCAACACTTCCCGCAGGTCGGCCCGCCACTGGGGAGGCACCACGTGGGTTTGGGTGACGCGCCGAGGGCGCGCCCACACCTTCGACGCGGAGGCCGCGGGCCGAGCGGCGTCGCCGGGCGATGCTGCCGAAGGCGATGGGACAGGGCGAGGGTTCAAATGTGTCGCGAATCGTTGGTGTCCTTGTGGGCGTAACCGTTTTCCTGGCGCTGCACATTGACCTGGTTCTTCTTCAGGTAGGCCGCATAGACGTCTTCGGCGTCCATGCCGAGCACCTGGGCAAGGCTGATGAGGAAGTGAAACAGATCGACCACCTCGACCCGCGCGTTTTGTTCGTCGAACTCC
>CAYPUR010000118.1:0-4338 GCA_964413865.1 uncultured Verrucomicrobiota bacterium | reverse complement strand
ATACTTGGCCCACCATTTCCAGGGGACGCTGTCGGTCAACTCGGCGATCTCCTGGCTCATCGCGCGGCAGTAGTTCAAGGTCCACGCCACTTTGTCGGCCTGGTTCATCCCCGAGGTTCGCACCCCAATCCGCTCGTTCAGGGACCGCTGCAGCCTGAAGAGTTCACTCAATCGGTCAGTCTGTGACATGGCAGGAGCATTCGGAGTGTCTTGAAAGGACGCAAGCCGGAACTGGCGGATTGGCGGAGGGGCGGGGGTCAGCAGCGCTCGACGAGGGCGACAGCCACGGCGTGATGGGCTGTATGGCTGAGCGTGAGATGGAGAGCGCCTCCTCCGCGGTTCCGAAGCAAGACCTCCCCTCTGCCGTGAAGCGCGGCGTAGGGCTGGCCCGACGGGTGCCGGAGAACTTCCATGTCCAGCCACCCCAACTCGGCTCCAATCCCCGTCCCAAACGCCTTGGAAATCGCCTCTTTCGCAGCGAATCGGGCCGCCCAGTGCGGCGCCGGGTGGCGGAAGGTGGCGCAATAGGCCAGTTCCGTCGGCCGCAGGATCCGAGTCAGAAAGCGATCGCCAAACTTCTCGGCGCTCGATCGAATGCGCTCGACTTCGATGATGTCGACGCCGATGCCCAGAATCGTCCGGCGAGGCGCGTCCGGGGCGTGCGGCTGCGGATGCTCATCCATCATAGGGCCGCATGAGAGCGAGCATTTCCCGGACAGCCCGGGCCAGACCGACGACGACCGACCGGCTGATGATGGTGTGGCCGATGTTCAGTTCCACGAGGTGCGGAACTTCGAGGATCGCCGGCAGGTTGCAGTAGTTGAGGCCGTGGCCCGCATTCACCCGCAGGCCGAGCTGGTGAGCGCGCCGGGCAGCCGTGATCAGGCGTCTGAGCTCGCGCTTTCTGCGGGTCGGATTCTCAAAATGCTCGGCAAAGCGCCCGGTGTGCAATTCAACAAACTGGCTTCCCACGCGGGCGGCGGCGGCAACCTGGGGCAGATCGGGCGTGATGAATAGACTTACCTCGATTCCCGCCTCGTTGAGGCGGCGGCGGGTTCTCGCCAGCGCGCTGCATTGCCCCGCAACATCAAGGCCGCCCTCCGTGGTGACCTCCTGCCGGCGTTCCGGCACCAGACAGACGATCTCCGGCTTGAGTTCGAGAACCAGATCCACAATCGGCCGCGAATTCGCCATCTCGAGATTGAATCGCGTCCGAATCGTCTCTCGCAGCCGCCACACATCGCGGTCCTGGATGTGCCGCCGATCTTCCCGCAAGTGTGCTGTGATGCCGTGCGCTCCGGCCGCTTCGCAGCGTCGGGCGGCATCCACCGGGTCCGGTTCGCCGGCATCAAGGCCGCGGTAGCGGGCCTCGCGCAGCGTGGCCACGTGGTCGATGTTTACCCCAAGCTTGAGCATGGCGACATCAGGGGGATGGGCGGACGGGCGGGTCCGCAGGGGCCTTCGGCGGGGCAGGGGATGGGTGGGGGACGCCCGCGCCGGGTTTGCCGGTCTGCCTGGCGCGCAGGCGGTGCAACACCGCAGGGCTCGCGGCCGGCTCGCTGAGGCGGGGAAAGGCCGGGTCATCCAGCCACCGCATGAGCGCCACAAGTTCAAGCCCGCTGAGGCCCAGCGCCGAATTGCGCACCCCGGCCAACTGACGCGGGGACTCGATCCTGAGTTCGGTGCCGGTATTGCCCAAGCGATTGACAACGTTGGTGTCGAACAACCACGCCTCACCGGTGTAATTGGTCGGCAGGGGCGCGTAGCCTGCCAGCATCCAATAGAGGTTCTTAACGTGTCGCCAGCCGTTGACGCGTTGGGCGGTCAACTCCCAGTTGTAATAGATCAGGTCGGTCCGATCCATGATCTGCGAAAGGAGTTCGGGCGGGAGTGGGCGCTTGGTCTTGATCAGCGGGAAAAGACCCGCAACGGCGAACCCGGAATCCTGGGCGGCCGCGGGGCTGACAAACGGCTCCGCGATCGGCAGGCCAGTCCAAACCAAGCGGGTTGTGTTGGTCTGGAAGAGGGCGTCGCCAAACCGAATCTTTGGGATGCACCGCTCCAAAACGCCGGACACTTTCGGACCAAGCCGCGTCAGGGCATTTGTCAGGTCGGGCGTCTCCCAAGCGACATAGGAGGCAAACGGGATCTCGGCGATCGTCCAACCGACGACCTGATTCGGAGTGGCGGGCAACTCCAGTTGCTTCCACCACGCCTGCCGGCTCAGCCATGGGCGAACCCCCCGCAGAGCGGTGAAGCCGACCACCGGATCCCCCAGGGTATGCGTGGGGATGCGCCACGGCTCGATCTTCATGTCCAGCGGCTTCGAGTAGATCAGCGACGCCGTTGTTCGCAGAATCGGACCCCGTCCCTCAGTCTGCATCTTGACCGCCGGCCAACTCGCGGACTCGGGCCAGCCCAGAACCTCCGCCACTTTGGGCCCATCCGCCTCAATCTCGAGCCAGCCCCGAGGCGCGCCCAGCGCCGCCACGCGCTTTCCCAGGTCGACAAAGGGCGCGGACGAGCCTGTGCCCATGCCGATCAATGCCCAGCCTTCGGCGCGGCCGATCCGGGACCAGCCTTGCGTTTGGGCAAACCGGGTTTCCCGAACCTGCGCATTTTCCGTCTGAACCTCGGCGGGCGTTGTGCCGCCCGCCGCTTCGGCCCACGCAAGCCACTTGGACTCGAGCGTGTTCCGCTTCTCATCAGACACCCGCACCGCGGCAGCCATCGCCACGCTGCCTTGAGCGCCGAATGCGATTTCGCCGCAGCTTTGCGATGCGACCAACTCCTCGATCCACGGGATCAACAACGATGCCGCAGGGGGATTGGTTGCAGCGCCCGGAGCGAGCCAGGCCCCTGGGGAGCGCGCCAGTTTCTCGAGCGTGGCGCGCAGCATGCGTTGCGAGGCCGGCTGCGCCAGGATCACTCTCGCCTCCGCGCCGTTCGTGTTGGCGGCGAGGTTCGCCGTGCCCACCCAACGCCAGGCGAGCGCCCCGTCCGGCGATTTCGACCCAGCCTCGACCTGGGCCGATCCCTCGGCGAAGGCCGTCGGGGCCGGATCAGCGTTCAGCGGCCACACGACGCAGCCGCCGCCACAGGCGATCAGGCTGATCAACAGAGCATGCAGTTTCATACAAACGCCAACTCCTTGCCAAAGAACTGCCCGTTTAGCAAACGGAAAGGCGCGCCGGTCTCTTGCTCGCCCGGCGGCACGGAACGGCGCGCCGGGTCATTTCCGTGCCGCGTGGCTTTGGTTGCGGCTGGGCAGCGCTGCGCTAGAATGGCGGCATGTCTGGTGACGACTTGTTCACGCAGGAACCGCGGCACGCCGAACAGGCGCGGCCCGGCGAGTCCGCGCCTTCCCCCCAGACGGCGCCGCTCGCGGCGCGCATGCGACCGCGGAACCTGGACGAGTACGCGGGTCAGAGGCACATCCTGGGAGCGGGCCAACTCCTTCGGCGGGCGATCGAGGCGGACCGGATTCAATCGCTGATTTTCTTTGGGCCGCCGGGGACAGGGAAGACCTCTCTGGCGCAAGTGATTGCGCGGCACACCCGGTCGAGGTTCGTGCGGCTCAGCGGGGTCGAATCCAACGTGGCGGACGTGCGGCGGGAGCTGGCGGGAGCGGGGAATCGGCTGACGAACACCGGCCAGCGGACGATTCTCTTCATCGATGAGATTCATCGGTTCAACAAGGCCCAGCAGGATGTGTTGTTGCCGGACGTCGAGAGCGGGGTGGTTCGGCTCATTGGCGCCACGACGCACAATCCGTTCTTCTTCGTCAACGCGCCGCTTGTATCGCGGTCGCAAGTGTTCGAGCTCGAGCCGTTGAGCGAATCCGATTTGCTCGGCCTGCTCCGGACGGCTTTGGCGGACACCGAACGCGGTCTGGGGATGCTGCGCATTCGGGCGGACGAGGATGGATTGCGTCATTTGGCGAAGGTGGCCGATGGCGACGCGCGGAAGGCCTTGAACGCGCTCGAGATCGGAGCATTGACCACGCCCCCCAGCGACGACGGATCCATTCATCTGACTCGGGAGGTGTCGGAGCAGAGCATCCAACGCAAGGCGGTTGTGTATGACGCGGACGAGGACGGGCATTACGACACCATATCGGCGTTCATCAAGTCGATGCGGGGCAGCGATCCGGACGCGGCGCTGTACTGGCTGGCCAAGATGATTCATGCGGGCGAGGATCCGCGTTTCATTGCGCGGAGGATTGTGATTTGCGCGGCGGAGGATGTTGGGCTGGCGGATCCGATGGCTTTGGTTTTGGCACTAGCCGCGTTTCAGGCCTCCGAGTTCATCGGGTGGCCCGAAGCCCGGATCCCGCTT
>CAYPUR010000117.1:0-14445 GCA_964413865.1 uncultured Verrucomicrobiota bacterium | reverse complement strand
AGATGGACCCAATCTCGACCACACTGTGTCCGCGTGCCCGGGTCGCCCACGCGGCTGGGGCGCGTCCATTCGCGTGGATTTGCGGTTGGCCTCCTGAACAGTTACCCTTGCGCACCTTTGATGAAACCACACAACTCGAATTCTGAGTTACCGATCGCCTTGTTTGCGGGCGCCCTGCTCGCCCTTGGCGGCACCGCCTGGTCCGCCGAAACGCCCGCGCTCAAGGATGTCTTCAAAGACCACTTCATGGTTGGGACAGCCGTCAATCGCGCCATCACAATGGGCGCCGGATTCCGCCGAACCCTTGAGCAGGTGACGCAGGACGCCGCTCTGGTGAAGGCGCAGTTCAACCAACTCGTCGCGGAGAACGAAATGAAATGGGCGCTCCTCCACCCGCGGCCGGGTGCGGACGGCTATGACTTCAGGGCTGCCGACGCCTTCGTGAGCTTCGGCCTGGGCAACGCGATGGACCTGGCCGGGCATACGCTCGTTTGGCATTCCCAGACGCCCAACTGGGTGTTTGCCGGCACGAATCCGCCGCCGCCAGGAGTCACCAACGCCGCGCCCAACCCGCTCGCCAGCGCCAATGCGCCCGGGACAGACCAGTTCGGTCGTGGCCGATTCGGTCGTGGCTTTGGCGGCGGACCCTTCGCACGCTACACGGGGCCGCGCGCATCGCGCGAGGAACTGCTCGATCGGATGCGCGATCACATTCACACCGTCGTCGGGCGTTACAAGGGCAGGATCAGGGTTTGGGACGTGGTCAACGAGGCGCTCGCCGACGGCGGCACCAACATCCTGCGGAACTCGCTCTGGCTGGAGATCATCGGTCCGGACTTCATCGCCAAGGCGTTCGAGTACGCCCACGAAGCGGACCCCGCGGCGATCCTCCGCTACAACGACTACGGCCTGGAAAACCAGTCGAAACGCCAAAAACTCATCGCCCTGATCAGGTCGTTGCAGGAACAGAAAGTGCCGGTGCATGCGATTGGCTCTCAGGCCCACGTCAACGTCTCGACCACCTTCGAGACCATGGATCAGGCGCTGGCGGACATGGCCGCGCTCGGCTTGCCCATTCACATCACGGAACTCGATGTCAACAGCGCGCAGGGCGGCCAACGCAGTTTGGGAGCGGACATCGCCGACAACACCGCGACCACGCGGGGCGGCCTGGTGAGCGGCGCCGACCGCAGACTGGCCGACGCCTACGCCGGCCTCTTCCGGGCCTTCCTCAAACACGATCAGCACGTCGAGATCGTCACGTTCTGGGGGCCGAACGACGCGAACTCCTGGCGCGCTGGCGGCAAACCGCTGCTTTTCGACGCCAACTCTCAGCCCAAGCCCGCCTTCCACGCCGTCATCGCGGAGGCAAAGAAGGCACAATGACATGAAATCCGATAGCTGACCGGTGAAACCGAGACTCAGGCAGGTTTCTCCACCACCGTTCCCTTCTGCCACACAACCACCGGGAGGCCAAGGGCCCGATGCTCAGTTCTTACGCCACGAGCAGGTAGTTCCTTCCCTCGTGGCGGTCGAGCCAGCGGGCCAAGATGCAGGCATTTTGTCCGGTAGAACGCTTCCGCACGGTAACGCGCCTCGGTGCGGGACAGGCGCGCGGGCGGATCGTTCCTCACGAGCGATTCGGCGTTCACCTTGCTGAAGCGGACGCCCGCGTCCATCAACTTGGGTTTCAATCGCGGACGGCTCAAGCAGGCGCTCATCAAGCTCGGTTTCCCCACGGAAGACTTGGCGGGCTACCAGCCGGGCGAGTCGCTCGACATAGCGCTGCGTGCCGTCACCACGGCCGGACGCACATTCGCACCGCGCGATTACCAGCGCGAGGCGGCCGGCCTCTTCCACGCGGGAGGCGCCGCGCGGGGCGGGTCCGGCGTGGTGGTGTTGCCGTGCGGCGCCGGCAAGACCATTGTGGGCGCGGTCTGCATGACACTCCTGCGCTCTTCAACCCTCATTCTCACCACCGGCATCACGGCCGCCCGGCAGTGGAAGGCCGAACTCCTGGACAAGACCAGCCTCAGCGAGGACCTGATCGGCGAGTATAGCGGCGACAGCAAGGAAGTCCGGCGGGTCACGATCTCCACCTACCAGATTCTCACCCACCGCAAGAACAAGAACAGCGACTTCACGCACTTCGCCCTGTTCGATTAGCGGAACTGGGGCCTCATCATCCATGACGAGGTGCACCTGCTCCCGTCGCCCTGAAAGAGTTTCTGGATTACCAGAGCCGGGTCAGCCACCCGCTGACGGCACCCGCACCGGCCCAGCCGAGGCACTTGCTGGTCGAGTATGCCATCGAAGAAGCCACCGAGGACAACGTCGAGCAACCGTGGCGGGGAAATCCGGTGTACAGCGGCACAGGGGCTTGGTAGGGTGCGGGCCGATGGAAGCGATGCGAGAGTCGGATCGCGAAGCTGGCTCCAACACCCTTCAAGGGGCGCGTGCAGCCTTCCCCGGGCGGTTGGAGACGGCCGGCATGCGATCGGGTCGAGGGCATTGGGGCTGAAGTGAATCTCGATTGCCACAAACAGGAGGCACGATGACGGACTCGAATGGAACCAGGCGGGAGGGAGACGGGGGGAGGCGCCGCTTTCTGGGGGGGTTGGGCCTGTTGTCCATGGCTTGGGCCGGCGGATTGCTCTACCCGGTCTACCGATACCTCGCCCCGACGATTCCGAAGGACCCCTTTGACGCGGAGGGGAAGGCGCCGATCGACGGGGTCAAGGCGGAAGACATCGCGCAGCCCGGCCAGGGGCGGAACGCGGGCTTTGCGGGGGGAGGCCTGGTGGTTTACAGAACACCCGAGGGCGAGTTGAGGGCGCTGTCGTCCAAATGCACGCATGCGGGGTGCAACGTCGATTTCCAAGGCGGCTCGATCCACTGTCATTGCCACGGGGGAGTGTATGATCTGGAGGGGAGAAACGTGTCGGGTCCGCCCCCCAAACCGCTGACCCGGTACCGGGTGGCGGAACAGGGCGGGCTTCTGTATGTCTATCGGCCGGAGAAGTCGTGAGATGACAGATCACATGCATGCGGTACCGGAGGAGGCTCTGAAGCAATTGCCGCCGGCGGACAAGGCGGTGGGCAAGCTGAGCCGGGCGCTGCTGGCGCGGTTCCCGGTGTGGCCCATTGTTGATTTCTTGAGGAACAAGAAGGTGCCCGAGCATCGGCACGACGCCTGGTACATGATGGGCGGTCTGGCACTCTTTTTTTTCGCGATCCAGATTCTCACGGGGATCCTGCTGATGGTCTACTATCGACCGGCCGAGCCCTGGCAATCGGTGCAGCGGATCGTCATGGAAGTGCCCTACGGCAATCTGATGCGCAGCATTCATCATTGGTCGGCGAACCTGATGATCCTGACGCTCTTTCTGCACATGGCCTCGGCGTACTTCATGAAGGCGTATCGGGCGCCTCGCGAGGGCACGTGGCTGGTCGGTCTGGCGCTGCTGGGGCTTTGCATGGCCTTCGGATTCTCGGGTTACCTGCTCCCGTGGGACGATCTTTCGTTTTTTGCGACCAACGTCGGCTTGACGGAAATGGAGAAAGCGCCGGGTCTCGGCCCCTGGATGGCCAGCCTGCTGCGAGGCGGGCCGACGGTCACCACCGACACCATCGGCCGATTCTATGTGCTGCACGTGGTGGTGCTGCCGCTTGCGGTTCTGGGACTGATCGGGATGCATCTGCTTTTCGTGCAGATCCAGGGGATGAGCGAGCCCGACTCGTTTGCGGCTCTGCCGGCGCGTCAGAAAAAGCACAAGAAGTTCTTCTTCGATTATTTCGCGTCGGAACTGCCCGTTTGGCTGGCGGCCTTCGCGTTGCTGGTGGCGCTCGCGGCGGTCTGGCCCAGGGCGTTGGAAGCGGAAGCGGATCCGTTCGGAGCGGCGCCGCTGGGCATCAAGCCCGAGTGGTATTTCCTCGCGCAGTACCAGGCGCTGAAGCTCTTCCCCGGCAAGCTCGAGTATGCGGGAATGGCCCTGATGGGGATGGTCCCGCTGTTGTGCGCGCTGGTCCCGTTTTTCGACCGGGCAGTGCCTTCCGACAGGCGCGGAGCATGGATCGAACGGGCGGGCGTGGCGTTGCTGGCCGGTTTTGTTGTGCTGACCGTGTGGGGTTGGATCTCCTGAGGCGAAGGCGCTTGGCCGCGCGATTTGACAGGCAAAAGAGATGAACTATCCAATCTGGGATGTCGGGGGCTTGGGCGCGGGTCTGGTGGTGGCGATCATCGCGATCATCCACGTGCTCATCTCGCATGTCGCGGTGGGCGGGGGGGCGTTCCTGGTGGTGGCCGAGATCTGGTCGAGGCGGCAGCCCGACGGGCAGCGGATCCGCGACTGGCTGCACACGTTCGCCACTTTCTTCCTGGTGTACACGACGGTTGTGGGGGCCACGACCGGCGTTGGCATCTGGTTCTCGATCCAACTGGCCAGCGCCGAAGCCACCAGCCTGCTGATTCACCAGTTCGTCTTCGCCTGGGCCATCGAGTGGGTTTTCTTCCTGGGCGAACTGACCGTGCTCTACCTGTATTACTACGGCTTTAAATGCAACACGCCGCGGATGCAGACTTTTCTCGCAGGCGCCTACTTCGTCATCGCCTGGGGATCTCTGGTGGTGATCAACGGCATCCTGACCTTCATGCTCACCCCGGGCGCCTGGACGCTCGAGAACAAGGACATCGCAGCCGGGTTCTTCAATCCCGGGTATTTCCCCGCTTTGCTGATCCGCACCGTGACGATGTTCCTGCTGGCCGGGCTCGCCGGTTTCCTCGTGGCCAGCCGCATCCGGGACGAGGAATTCAGGGGGCGCATCATCCAGTTCTGCGTGAAGTGGGTGATTCCCGGGGCGATCCTGGTTCCCGCCCTGGCCTACTGGTATTTCATCACCCTGCCCGCAAGCACGGTTTCGATCCTGGGCGGGGGCACTGTGGGAGTGGCGGGCGGGACGCTCTCGGCGCTCACTCGGATGGCCATCCTGGCCGGGGTGGCGGGGACGTTGTTAGTCGTGGGGACGCTGGTGTTCGCCGCGTATCCCAGGACGGTCAACACCATTGCGGCCATCTCCATGCTGTTGGTGGCGCAGTTGGGGATTATGGGGGCGGAGTTCTTCCGCGAGATGGGCCGCAAACCGTTCGTGATTCATGGGGTCCTTTACTCGAACGGGCTTTGGGTCAGGGACGCCAAAGATCCGGCTCAACTGAATGCTTCCTATCTTGAAAAGGCCAAGTGGCACGGCGTCGCGCCCCGCACCCTCGCCCACGGCGAACAGGTCTTTCGCCTCCAATGCGCCAGTTGCCACACGCGCGACGGTTATCGCTCCGTGGCCTACCGGACCCGCGACTGGACTCGCGAGTTCGGCACCCGGTGGCTGGGCACGATGCAGGACATGGGGGTGATGCCGCCCTTTCAGGGGGATGCGTTGGACAAGGCCGCCCTCGTTGCCTACGTGCTCTCCCTCCGCGGCGAGACCGTCGATCCGCGCGACCCGGTGGGCGATCGGCAGGCCGCGGCCCAGAGGAATGGTCTTGACCCCGGCGGGAGTGGCCAGACGTTGCGCGGTCTGGAAGTGGTTGGGGCGGAGGTGGCGCAATGAGTGCCGCACTGGCGATGGCCGGCCTGCTGGCCGCTGCAACCGCGAGCGGCGGCAGTCTTCCAATCCCGAGTCCCGACCCGCTGGGTTATCCGGTTCCGCCCATCCTGCTGCAGGCGCTGTCGTACTTCACTCTGACCCTGCACTTTCTGGCGATGAATCTGACGGTCGGGAGCGTTTTCATCTACCTGTGGCTGAGGGTCTCGAGAAAGCGGTACGACGACCGTTTAGCGAGGTATCTGCGGGATATGCTGCCGCTGGGCACATCGTACCTGATCACATTCGGCATACCCCCGCTGCTCTTCGTCCAGGTTCTGTATGGGCAGATGTTTTACTCCTCGTCGATTCTGCTCGGGTTTCACTGGATTCTGGTGATTCCCCTGGTGGTCTTCCTGTACGGGGTGTTCTATTACCAGAAGCTGGTGAAGAACCCGGACCATCCCGGCGTCGTGCTGCTCTCGGTTCTGGCGGCGATGGCGCTGCTGGGCGTCGGCTTCTTCTTCGTCAATAACATCACGTTGTCGGTCTCGCCTGAAAAGTGGATGGGGCTTTACGCGAAGTCGCCTGGAGGCCGGAACTTGAACATGGACGACCCAACGCTCTTTGCCCGGTGGCTGCTGATTCTGGCGCCCGGATTCACGGTGGCGGGTGTCACCATCCTGTTCCGGGGCGTGATGATGCTCAAGTGGGGGCTGACCGAGGAGGGGAGACACAATCACCGGATCGCCGTGAACGTGGCCGTCCTGGGCATGCTGCTCGAAGCGGTTGCCGGTGTTTGGATCCTGTCTGCAATGCCCGACGGCCTTCGTTCACACGTCACATCGGCTGGCCTGGCCAAGCTCCTCCTGGGCCTGGGCACGGCGATGGCGTCCGTCGGTCTGGTGCTCGTCTTCCTGGGGCGATACAAAGCCTCATGGGCCTACCCGCTCATGGCTTCCCTGGCGTTCTTCCTGGCCCTGGCCCCCCTGGTCGCTCTGCGGGACGTCGTGCGTCAGGAGCAGTTGAGACCTTACTTCTCGCTCGCTGACGTCCCTGTCCACGCGCAGTGGGGCATGGCGGCATTGTTTGCGGCGTTCCTGGCCGCAGGTCTTGTCTTCCTGCTCGTCCTTCACAAGATGCTCGTCCCCAGGCTCATCGCCGGTCGAAGAGCCGAACTCCGCGAGTCCGAATGACGCCGTCAATCGCCTGCTACAATAGGTAGAAGTGCCGGCGCCGGTTCCGTGACGCAGGATCGAACACCAGCGCGCTGCCGCCCAGCGCGCACTCGAGTTCCTCGCCCAACGCCCCGGGTGCGGTGCCGGCGAGAAAGAGACGGCCTCGGGCCGCGCCGTCGGCCATCGGAATGCGCACGGGCCCCTTGCTGGCCGCCCAGATCTCGATGACAGCGCCGCCCGGCACGCGGCGGTTTTCCGCCACCGGCGCCCAGGCGAGATGAGCGACGGGTTGCTCGGCAAGCGTGTGTTCGACGCCGTCCAGATGAATCGACGCGCAATCATACCCGCCAAACGCCTTCAATTGGTTGTCCCGCCCAACCTGGAAAGCGACCAACAACCGGCCCCGATACCGCACGTCGTGGCCCGCAATGCGCAACCCGTCCGCAAGATCGATCCTGTCCGAGGGCAGCGGATTCTGTTTGAGGACTTCGGCGTCCTTTTCGGCCTCCCGATGGAAACCGCCCGGCCAACTCTCGATGTGAGACCGGTAATGGACAGCGAGGGCCAAGGTGCCGTTTGGGAACCGGCAGGCAAGGAAGGGTGATTCGCGCGACACCACGCTGGGATTGTCATTCAACGGCAGCAGTCCGTCCGGCGGCAGAGGTTCGAACAGCACGGCGACAGTCGTGAAGCGGCGTCCGGCCATCTCGATGGCGCCGTCTGAAGTCACGCGTCCGCGTTCGAGAAGCACCCCGGGTGTGACCTCCCAGGTGTTGCAGGAATTCACGGCGCGTGGTCATGGCGCACAAAAAAAACCGCAGGCATGGGCGCCTGCGGGTTTGACTCAGAGAACAAAGGGGACGCGCCTCTCGGCGTGTTTGCCCGGTGACGCGGGCTAGGCCCCATTGTCGCCGATGGCTTCGACGGGGCAGCCTTCCTTGGCGTCCTTGCATTGGCTCGCCTCGTCCTCGTTTTCAGGCTGTTTGCAGACGAACGAGTAGCCGCCGTCCTCGTTGCGGTTGAAGTTGTTCGGAGCCGTCTCGCGGCAGAGATCACAGTCGATGCATTGATTGTCGACGTAGTACTTGCCGGGGACGTTTTCTGGGTATTTGTTTGCGATGTCAGCCATACAATCGTTTGGTTGTTCGTGGTTGGTACTTATGAAGACGTGATCGGTAAAATCAAGCCTGATTCGTCGGTGCCTCTTCCGGCGGCGGACGTTCGCCCCGATCCGGACGCGGACCGCGGTCGTAGCGCTCACCCCGACTCGGCCTCTCCCTGCGCTCCGGACGTTCCGATCGGTGCTCGCTCCGCGGCGGTCGATCACCTTCCGGACGCCGAGCCAGGCGCTCTGCTTCCCCCACCGGCTGCTTCTCCCGCTCCAGCTTGTCGCGTTCCTCCATCGCCGCCTTGCGGGAGAGGCGGACCCGGCCTTTTTCATCCACCCCGAGGCATTTGACCCAGATTTCGTCGCCGAGCTTGACGATGTCTTCGGTCTGTTTGACCCGGAAGTTGGCCAGTTCGCTGATGTGCACCAGGCCGTCCTGGCCGGGGAACACCTCGACGAAACAGCCGAATTCCTTGATGGTGACCACCTTGCCCCGATACAGCTTGCCCACCTCGATCTCGGCGCTGAGCGCCTCGACCTCGCGGCGGGCCACTTCCATGCCCTCGGCACTGGTCGAGTAAATCTGAACCGTGCCGTCGTCCTCGATGTTGATCTCGCATCCGGACTCATCGACGATGCGCTTGATGTTCTTGCCGCCCGGACCGATGAGCGCGCCGATCTTCTCCGGATTGATCTTGAGCGTCAGGATGCGCGGGGCGTACTTGCTGAGCTCCTTCCGGGGCTCGGCGATCGTCTCGGTCATGATCTTCAAAATCTTGAGCCGCGCCACGCGCGCCCTCTCGATCGCCTCGGCCATCAACAGGTGCGGAATGCCCTTGAGCTTCAGATCGAGCTGAAAACCCGTCACCCCCTTCTCCGTCCCCGCGATCTTGCAGTCCATGTCGCAGAAGAAATCCTCGGCCCCGAGGATGTCCGTGAGCATTTCGTAGCGGGCGATCTTGCCGCTCGGGGCGTATTCGGTGCAGAGCCCGATGCTGATCCCCGCGACGGGCCGCACAAGGGGCACGCCCGCATCCATGAGGGCGAGGCTGCCGCCACACACCGTCGCCATCGAGGTGCTGCCGTTCGACTCCATGATCTCGCTGGTCACCCGCACTGCGTACGGGAACTCCTTGAGCGGCACCATCGGCTCGATCGACCGCTCCGCCAATGCCCCATGGCCAATTTCGCGCCGGCCCGGACCCGCGATGCGCCCGGTCTCGCCGACGGAGAAATTCGGGAAATTGTAGTGAAGGATGAACTGTTTTTCCTTGTCTCCGCCGGTGTAGGCGTCGATTTCCTGCGAATCCTCGGTGGTGCCGAGTGTGACAAGGGCCAGGGCCTGGGTCTCGCCGCGGGTGAACAAGGCCGATCCGTGGGCGCGCGGCAGGAGCCCCACGCTGCAACTGATCGGGCGCACCTCGTCCATGGCCCGTCCGTCCAGCCGTTTCCCGTGGTTGAGGATCTGATCCCGCACGGCCTCCTTCTGCAAGTGGGTGAAGGCATCCTTGAGAACGAAATCGGTGATCTTCTCGGCGCCGAACTTCTCGATCAGCTTGGGCGCCACCTGCTCGGTAACGGCTTTCCAGGCGGCCTCGCGCTCATGTTTGCCAGGTGTCAGCAGCGCCGGAACGGTCTGGTCGCCAGCCAGCGCCTTGGCTTCGCGCAAAACCTCGTCGGGAACCACGCTGACCGTGATCGAGCGCTTCGGTCTTCCGGCCTTCGCCGCCAGCTCTTTCTGGGCGGCGATCAGGGGCTGACAGCAAAGCTGGGCGAAGCTGAGGGCGCCGATGAAATCGGCTTCGGAGATCTCGAGCGCCGATCCTTCGAACATGACCATCTCGGTCTCGCTCCCCACGTAGACCAGATCGAGGTCGCTCTCCGCCTTCTGCGCATGGGTGGGGTTGGCGACGAACTGGCCCTTGATCCGGCCCACGCGGACGGCGGCGATGGGCCCGGCCCAGGGGATGTCGCTGACCATCAGGGCGGCGGACGCCCCGTTGATGCTGAGTATGTCGGGGTCGTTCTCGCCGTCGGCGCTCAGCAGAATGCTCTGCACTTGCACCTCGTTAAACCACCCCTTCGGGAATAACGGACGGATGGGCCGGTCGATCATCCTCGATGTCAGGATTTCCTTCTCGGTGGGCCGGCCTTCGCGTTTGAAATACCCGCCGGGAAATTTCCCCGCGGCCGCCGCTTTCTCCCGATAATCCACGGTCAGCGGGAAGAACTCCTGTTTCTCCCGCGGCGTGGCGGCCGCAACCGCGGCCACAATGACAATGGACTCCCCAAGCCGGACGGTGACTGCGCCGTCCGCTTGCTTGGCAAGCAAACCGGTTTCGATGTGGATTTGGCCGGCCCCGACGGGGACGGTGACTGTTTCAGGCATACGAACTCTCATTCTGCCCGCCGACCCGGAGGAACTTCAGTCGACCGCCCACGCGGAGAAGCCGAATGAAATTTCCCTAAGCCGGCAGGACTTGGTGTTTGTTGGCGCGGTGTGTCTAAGGCGCCGCTCCCGCCGGCCCGCGCTTTGCCGGCCGACTCACCCCTCTCGAGGGTGAGCGAGCTGTTCGCCCAAGGATTCTGTTATGGCTGGAGCCGCGACACATGATCGCGGACTGCTCGCGGAGGCCCTTACCTGCGCAGCTTGAGCTTCTTGGTCACCGCAAGATAGCGGTCCGAATCGGTCGTGTGCAAGTAGTCCAACAGACGCCGCCTCTGGCCCACCATCATCAGCAGGCCTCGACGCGAGCTGTGGTCCTTGCGGTGCTTCTGCAAGTGATCGGTGAGCTGATTGATCCGCTGCGTCAAAAGCGCTATTTGCACGTCGGCAGACCCTGTATCCTTCTCGTGCAACCGGAAATCCGTGATCGTATTCGTCTTTGCTTCCATACCCGTTCTGTCTGTCCAGCCAAAATCAATGAAGGTCTCAGAATAGGCTGCGGCACGCCTGACTGTAAAGAACTTTATCGGCGAGCGTTTGGTCCGCCCCGATCACCGGCTGAGGGTTGAGCTGGTCATCAGCCGCCCGGCGTGTTACGTTGAAGGTGCTGTGAAACCCATCCCCTGTCGTTTCCCCCGTTTTTTCCTTTTGTTCCTGATTGCAGGGTCCCTCCGGGTCTGGAGTGCGGAGTCGGACGAATTCCTCAACCCGCCAGGATGCCAGTGGGGCCGCCTTCTCTTCACGAACATGCTGAGTTCGCGCGCCCTGGCCGTCGAACGCTGCCATGAAGGGTTCGTCGTGGCGGGCGTGGTCAGGCAACCGGGCGAGCTTCTGTATGATTGGGCGGCGATGGCGGTGCTGGCCGAGGACGGCACCCTCATCCGCAGCAACGTCTACCAGGGACTCGAACTCCCGGGTTGGCGACTGGGGTGCGGCGCGAGCGCGGTAATCGTCTCGCACGATTCGTTGGGCCGGCCGGACGGCTACGTCGTGACCGGCTACAAACACCAGCATTTCACCGGAACCATCGACGATCCCCGCCCGGAATGGATGAACCCAACCCTCTGGGTCATGAAGACCGATCTGCTGCTGCAACCCCTGTGGCAGACGAACGTGGCTCGCGGGGTGTTTGAACACGGACCCAGCCTGGCGCGCTGGGGGACCGGCATCGCGGAAATGGCCGACGGCTACTGGGTCACGGGACAGGCGCACTCGGATTACCTCATCGACCCGCTCGGCCAGGACACGGGCTCCGCGGGGTTGGGCTGCCTGCTGCGCCTGGACCGCAACGGCCAGGTGCTCGAGGTGCGGGAAGCCCTGCAAACCGGCAACGAGTGGCTGTGGACCGGCCCCAAATCGATCAAGCCCACCTCCGACGGCGGCGCCATCCTCGCCATCCGCCTTTCGGATGTCCGGTTGAACTCGTCGCGCCTTCCCGTCTGGACAAACACGCAGCCCGTCTGGAACTACGATATGCGACAAGTCGCGGGCGGCGGTTACGTGTCGGTCGGGAGAGAACAGGTGCCCGGGGTCCCGAGCGCCTCCTACCGGAACGCCGTGCTCGGTTCGTATTCCGCCGGCGGCGTCCTCGAGTGGAGCACTCTGCATGGCAGAGACCATGAGCGGGATATCGGACGCTCGCTCGTCGAGGCAGCGGACAGCTTCCTCATTGCCGGGCAAACCGACTCGATCGGGGCGGACGGAGACGACGTGTGGGTGATCAAGACCAGTCGAAGCGGCGCGCGTCTCTGGGATACTGCCCTGGGCGGCGCCGGGACCGACGCCGCCCATGCCGCGGTGTTGTCTCAAGACGGGCGCTTGGTGGTGGCCGGGGAGGCGGAGGTGGGCGCGAACAAGTGGATGTGGATCGTGAAGGTCGAGCCGAACCTGCACGTGCCCCATGCCAGTTTCACGGTGCAGCCGCCGAGCCCCGTGTTCCGGGATCAGGTCTTGACCTTCAACGCCAGCGGATCGAGCAATCCCGGGGCCTCGATCGCGGCGTACCGATGGGATTTTGGTGACGGCACCACCGGCACCGGAGTGAGCGTGCAGCACCGCTACCGCGCCGTTGGCATCTACGACGTGGGGCTCGAGGTGTTGAGCGCCGATGGCCCCCGGGCCTGGGCCAAGCAGAGCGTCGAGGTGGCCGGTCTGGTGATGCAGTGGCAGCGGTTCTATGGCGGGGACAATCACGATGTGTTGGGCATCGTGGACACCCCGGATGGCGGGTTCGTTCTCGCGGGCGGGATTGCTACCAGTGACTCGAGTCAGAACCACCTCTGGCTGTTCAAGGTGGACCGCCGCGGGCGCCCCGTGTGGGAAAGGTTCTACGACGCTCCCGTGGATGGAACCGAGTACGCCTACGCCCTCGTGCACGGCACCGACGGCGGGTACGTCGTGGCAGGGACTTCACGTTCCCGGGACTACCCGTGGTACAACGATGCCTTGGTGCTGAAGGTGGATGAAGACGGCGAACTATCCTGGCCGATGAAGGTCTTCGGCACGAGCGAACAAGACGAGGCGGTCTTCTGTGTCGCCCTCGGTGCGGACGGAGGCTACTTCCTGGGAGGGACGGGCCACAGCGGCAGGCCCATGCTGATCAAGACCGATGCCGGCGGCAATGAAGTGTGGACCAGACACTACGAGGCGGACCAGGGCAGGATCGCGGATCGGATCCTGGGGACCTCCGATGGCGGGGCTCTCTTCTACGCCAATGCCAACGGGTATGCGGACTGGTTCACGCGGGTGGACGCCTCCGGTATTCCAGTGTGGACAAATGTCGCCCCCTATCCCTCGACCTGCTACTGGATCGCCCACCGGCAGCCGCCCGCCGAAGGCTTCGTGCTTGCTGGGGTGCAGGACAAGGATATGTGGCTGTCGTTCCTCTCGACGGATGGAGTGCGCTCAGGCAGTCAGATGTGGTCGGGACCAGCGGTCTACGATATACGCGACCACGCCTACGGGGGCGCTCCCACGCCTGACGGGGGCTACGTCCTGGCCGGCCAGATGGCCTTCCGGGAGACCCCCTATGGCCCGCTCGACTTCGAAGTCGTGCTGCTCAAGACCAATCCCGAGGGTGAACGCGTGTGGATGGAAACCTTCCCCGGATCGGCAGACTACGACGAAGAAGGCAGAGCCGTTCTCGCGCTCGCGGACGGCAGTTACGTTGTCCTGGGCCACGACGGGAACTCGAGCACCCCGCCTGTCTGGCTGTTCAAACTGGCCCCGAACCATGCGCCCACCGCCGTGATCGAGCTGGCCAGCACGGTCCTCGCCCTCGGCGAGGCGCTGGGTGGAGACGCGTCCGATTCGAGCGATCGCGACGGCTCGGTCGTTGGCTGGGAATGGGATTTTGGGGACGGCCAGATCGGTTCCGGCGTCGCGGTCAGCCACAGCTACACCAACTCGGGCGCGTACAACGTGCGGCTCACGGCGGTCGACGACAAGGACGCGGAGCGGTCGGTGACCAATACGGTCTATGTCACAGGCGTGCGCACCGGTTCCGGCTTCACGATCAGCGACACCTCGATCACCAATTGCCCCGGCTGCGATCCCGCCACCTACCCGCGTGAAGGCGTGCCGCTGATGATCGACTGGGCCAACTCGTCCGGTTTCGTGATTCGAGGCGTCGCAACCGGCGGCAGTACGAAGACGTTCCGCGTCACGTTCCCGGATCCGGTGCCTGAGGACTTGAAGCTCTACCGGCTGCCCGCGTGGACCCAGACTGCCTCTACCCTCGTGGACAAGCACACCATCGAATTGGCATTGTGGCTCAAAGCCGGTTCGTACGTTCTCCCGTTCGTGCTGGCCCAGGCCGCGCCGCTGCCAACGGTCAGTGCGTACGCAACGGCTGGCTCCGGCCGGCTCTCCTTGAGCTTCGCCACCACCGCGGGCTACCGCTACGCCGTCGAAAAGAACAGCGGCCTCGCCTCTGCCGGGTGGTCGGGTGTCCCGCACGCACCCGGTCCCGGTGACCCGGCCACCCTGGACTACCTCGACGGCGCGGGCGGCACCGAGACGGTCTACGTCGATTTGCCAGTCTCCGGCTCCGGCTTCTATCGGGTCCGGATGCAGGCACCGTGACTCGCGCCGTGCGTCCGCGGAGGACGCAGCGCGGCAAAGCCGCAACCAAAGCA
>CAYPUR010000116.1:0-14470 GCA_964413865.1 uncultured Verrucomicrobiota bacterium | reverse complement strand
ACAGCGGGAGTCTCCATCCGTTGGAGGCCCGGTGCCCTCACCGGGCGACAGAACATCGACAACAACCCGATGCACCGCCCTCGAGCGCGGGCTTGCGCAAAAGGACTGGGTCCGGTTGAATCGCACCCCAACAAACGGCGGCCCTTCAAGGCATGCAGGATATTCTGTTTTACGTTTTTGCGGCGCTGACGCTGGTCTGCGGTTTTCTGGTCGTGGCCAACCCGATCAGCCGCAGCCCGGTGACGAGCGCGCTGTTCCTGGTCCTGACCATCATCTCGCTGTCCGGCTTGTTTGTCCTGCTGCACGCCTTCTTCCTGGCGGCGGTGCAAATCGTGGTCTATGCCGGGGCGGCGCTGGTGCTGTTTCTTTTTGTCATCATGATGCTCGATCTGAAGGCGGAGGAGCGCCGTCGAATGACGCGGTTCGGCCTGATCGGGGGCGGATTGGCCGCCGCGGCGGTGGCGTGGCTGTTCCGCGCGGTTCCGCGGGAAGCGGCGCGGATCGCCTCCGGACCGGCGCATGTCGATGGGTCGACATCGGCTCTGGGGGCACTGTTGTTCACGCAGTACCTGCTCCCCTTCGAGGCGATCTCGCTGGTGCTGGTGGCGGGGATGGTGGGAGCGATTCTGCTGAGCAGGAAGGAGCCATCGTGACCGTCGGGCTGGCACACTATCTGACGGTGAGCGTGGTGCTGTTCTGCCTGGGGTTGCTGGGGGTGATCGCGCGCCGCAATCTGGTGATCGTTTACATGGCGCTCGAGTTGATGCTCAACGCGGCGAACCTGGCGCTGGTGGCCTTCTCCCGGTTCAACCACAACCTCGAAGGCCAGGTCATGGTCTTCTTCATCATCACCGTGGCGGCGGCGGAGGTAGCGGTCGGCCTGGCCCTGATCGTCGCGCTGTATCGCAAGCGCCAGACCGCCCACGTCGAAGACCTCGCCTCGATGCGACTCTGACGCCCTCCGCATGCACGCCGCATCGCTCCAACTCGCCTGGCTGGCGCTGCTCCTGCCACTGGGGGCGGCGGCGGGCATCACGCTCCTGGCCCTGAACCGGCCGGCGGTCAGCGCCCGGCTCTCGATCGGCGCGATTCTGGCCGCATTCGGCGTCAGCCTGGTGCTGTTCACCCAGGGCGTGGAAGGGCGGACGGCATGGACGTGGCTGTCGCTCGACGACGGGCGGGTGTCGTTGGTTGCCGATCTCGGGCTGCGCCTGGACCACTTGAGCCGCCTGATGCTGCTGGTGGTGACGGGCGTGGGCTCGGTGATCCACATCTACTCGTGGGGCTACATGCGGGGAGACCGCTGCATCGGGCGCTACTTCGCCGGATTGAGCCTGTTCAGTTTCTCGATGCTCGGGATTGTGCTCGCCGACAATTTCCTGATGCTCTTCATCTGCTGGGAACTGGTCGGCGTCTCGAGCTACCTGTTGATTGGGTTCTGGTTCGAGCGCCCGGCGGCAGCCGACGCGAGCAAGAAGGCGTTCCTGACAAACCGGCTCGGCGACTTCGGGTTCCTGCTCGGCATCATCCTCCTCTGGGCCGCATTCAAGACACTCGACTTTGCCGAACTCGAAGAGCGGATCGGCGCCGGCACAATTCCCTGGCTGCCGTCGCTGGCCGGCCTCCTGATCTTCTGCGGCGCGGTCGGCAAATCCGCCCAATTCCCGTTGCACGTCTGGCTGCCCGACGCCATGGAAGGGCCGACGCCCGTGAGCGCGTTGATCCACGCGGCGACGATGGTGGCCGCGGGCGTCTACATGCTCTGCCGGGTGTTTTTCGTGTTTGCGGTGCCGGGATCGGCGGCGCCAGACGTCATTGCGTGGGTGGGCGGAGGCACGGCGCTTCTGGCGGCGCTGATTGCCGTTCAACAGAACGACATCAAACGGATCCTGGCCTACTCGACCCTTTCCCAGCTCGGCTACATGGTTCTGGCCGTGGGTCTCGCCGGCATGGCCGCCGGCGCGCATCCCATTCCGGCGATGTACCATCTGACCACGCACGCCTGCTTTAAAGCGCTCCTATTCCTAGGCGCCGGGTCGGTCATTTGCGCCTTGCACCACGAGCAGGACATCTGGCGCATGGGCGGCCTGGCGCGCCGCATGCCGATCACCTTCTGGACATTCCTGGCGGCGACCCTCGCCCTGTGCGGCATTCCGCCTTTCAGCGGTTTCTTCAGCAAAGACGCGATTCTCGCCCTGGCCTGGGAACGGCAGCCTGTCCTCTTTGGACTGGCTGTGGCGGTGGCGTTCCTGACGTCGTTCTACATGTTCCGGCTGGTATGGGTCGCGTTTCTGGGACCAGCCAAGTCCCAGGCGCCCGACCATGCGCGCGAATCCCCCGCGGTGATGGCCCTGCCTTTGTTGGTTCTAGCCGTCCCGAGCACGGTGGCCGGTTTCTGGGGAATCGACGCGCACCTGTCCGAGCACTTCCGTCCCGGCGACGGCCTGTCCGGAACGGGTTGGCTTGGGCAACTGACCGCTCCGTTTCACCACGCGCCGGTGGCGGCGTTCAGCGGGTTGACCGCGGCGTTGCTGGGGATCGTGTTCGCCTGGAGGTTGTACAGCCATCGGGTTCAGGATCCTCTGCCGGGCCTTCTGGGCGCCGCGGCCCGGCCGCTGCGCGACAAGTTCTGTTTCGATGAGTTCTATGGGCGGTTGATCGCCTGGACTCAGGACACCCTCGCCCGCTGGGCGGACGCCGTGGATCGCTGGGTGATCAGCGGCGCGCTGGTGAAGGGCGCATCGGGAAGCGTCGAGTTGTGCGGGCGCCTGTTGCGGCTGGCCCAGACCGGGAACCTGCAGACCTACGCGTTTCTGTTTGTGTTCGGCGCGGTGGTGGCGATTGTGCTGGCGCTGGGATGGTGAACCATGGACTCGCTCACGTTCATCATCTTCTGCCCGTTGATCGGCGCGGTCCTGATCGCCCTGATCCCGCGCAGCTTCGAAGTCGTGTTCCGCAGCCTCGCGCTGGGGGCGACCGGCCTCTCGCTGGCGGGGGCGGTGTGGGTTTTTTTCGGGTTCGAACTGGGAACGGCGCGCATTCAGTACGAGGAACTCGTGCCGTGGGTCTATTCTCTGGGCATCAGCTATCACCTGGGCGTGGATGGCTTGAACGTGGGGCTTCTCCTGATGGGCGCACTGGTGGCGTTCGCGGCCGCCTGCGTCTCGTCCGAGATCCGGGAGCGACAGAAGGAGTTCTACCTGCTGCTGCTGCTCATGGCAGGAGGGATCCTGGGCGCGTTCGCCTCACTCGACTTGTTCTTTTTCTATTTCTTCCACGAACTGGCGTTGGTCCCGACGTTCATCATGATCGGCGTCTGGGGCCGCGGGGCCAACCGCCGCGAGGCGGCTTTCACCATCACCTTGTATCTGAGTCTGGGGGCCCTGATCGCGCTGGCGGGTCTGGTTGCGCTCTATCTCGAGACCGGGGCGCGCACGTTCGACGTCGTCGCCATGACCCGGCATGTGGCCGCGCATCCCGTCTCGGAAAGCGCGCAGGACATCATCTTTCCCCTCCTGATGATCGGATTCGGCATCCTCGTGTCGCTCTGGCCGTTCCATACATGGGCGCCGCTGGGCTACAGCGCCGCGCCCACAGCCACCGCGATGCTGCATGCGGGCGTCATCAAGATGTTCGGGCTCTACGGTCTCTTGCGCATCGCCGTGCCGCTGCTGCCCGAGGGGGCCCAACGCTGGGTCGGACTCCTGGCCGTGCTCTGCCTGGGCAATCTGGTCTACTGCGGCCTGGTCGCGATGCGCCAGAAGAACTTCGGCCTGCTGATTGCCAACTCGAGTGTTGCGCACATGGGGTTCGCGTTCCTCGGCATCGCCAGCCTGAGCCTTATCGGGGTGACGGGGGCCGTCGTGGTGATGGTTGCGCATGGCCTGCTGGCCGCCCTGACATTCGGTCTCAGCGGCTATCTCCACCAGCGCCTGGGCACGCTCGAGATGGCCCAAATGGGCGGCCTGTTGCGGCGCCTGCCCTTTGTTGGCGGGGTCCTGATCATGGCGATGCTGGCCGGATGCGGGCTGCCGGGATTCGCCAACTTCCCGGGCGAGATCCTGGTTCTCTTCGGCGCCTGGGTCCGCCACCCGATCATCGTCAGCCTGGCGGCATGGGCGGGCTTGATCATCGGCGCGGTCTATGCCCTGCGCGCGGTCCGCGTGATGCTCCACGGCGAACTGCCGCAGCGCTGGCACGACACGCCGGATGCCGCGAACGCCTGGCGCAAACTGCCGTACGCGCTTCTCCTGGCCGCCCTGGTGGTTTTCGGTTGCTTCCCGAGACTCCTGACCGACCGCATCGCCGCCTCCGCCCAACAGGCCATCGCGGCTGTTCAAGGCCCTTCCGTGGCGGAGATCCGGCACTCCGACGACCGCCTGTTTGGCGGGGCGACAGAGCAATCCCCGGGCTGCAGTCCGTCGTCATCCTCACCGGCCCCCGCAGTCGCGGGGGCACCCTCTCCCATCGGATGGGATAGGGCCGGGGTGATGGGTCTGTGGAGCGTATCCGACCGACTCGGCAGCGAACCGACCGCGCATGAGTGACCTGACAGCCATCGGACTCGAACTGGCGGTGGTCGTCACCGCGCTGGCGGTGCTTGTCCTGGATCTCTGGACGCCCCGGGAGCAGAAACGTCAATTGGGTTACGTGGCGGCAATCGCCGTGGGGGTCATCTTTGTGGCGAGCTTCGCCGTGCTGATTCCGGAGCCGCGAATGGCCTTTGGGGGGATGTATCGTCTGGACGAACTGTCCCTTTACTTCAAACGCTTTTTCCTGCTGACGGCGCTGGTGGTCCTGCTGATGTCGATCGAGATCGCCGATCGCATCGAAGCGGGCTTTCCCGAGTACTGCGCGCTGCAGTTGTTCGCGCTCACCGGCATGATGCTCGCGGCATCGGCCTATCATTTTGCGATGGTCTTTGTGGCCCTCGAACTGATTGCCGTCACGTTTTACATCCTGACGAGCTACCAGCGCCGCCGCCTGGCTTCGCTCGAAGCCGGGGTCAAGTATTTGATTCTGGGCGCAGTCGCGTCCGCGTTCCTGGTCTACGGGATTGCCCTGGTCTTCGGAGCAGGCGGCACGCTGGATTTTGCCAGGCTGGCCAACAGTTCGAACACCGGGAGCCATCGCGTGCTCGAACTGGGCCTGTTGCTCGTCTTCCTCGGGCTCACCTTCAAGCTCGCCTCCGTGCCGTTCCAGTTCTGGGCTCCGGACGTCTACCAGGGCGCCCCCACCCCCACTGTGGCGTTCCTGGCCCTGGGATCCAAGGCCGCGGGAGTGGTGCTGCTGATCCGGGTGTTCTACGAGGCGGCGCCGGCGATCGGACGGGGCTGGTACGGACTGTTCGCGGGCGTGTCAGCCGCGACCATGCTCTACGGCGTGCTCTGCGCCATCCCGCAGCGGAATCTGAAGCGATTGCTCGGGTATTCGAGCATCGCCAACGGCGGCTTTGTTTTCCTGGGCCTCTCGACCTTCAGCGCGCCGGGCCTGAGCGCCGTGCTCTATTCCCTGGCGGCGTATATGTTCACCCTCGGCGCGGCATTCTTCGTGTTGTGCCTGGTGGCGCACACCGCGGAAACCGCGAATATCCCGGCCCTGGCCGGGCTGCATCGGCGCTCGCCGCTGCTGGCGGCCGCTCTCGCTCTGTCCATGGTCTCCCTCGCCGGCATCCCCCCTCTGGCCGGTTTCTTCGGCAAGTTCCTGCTCATCAAGGCGGTCCTCGAGAGAGGCCCTTCCTGGCCCGCGATGTATGCCCTGGCGGGCCTTGCCTTGCTGGCGGTTGTGATCTCGATCTACTACTATTTCGGCGTCATCCGGGCGATGTACTGGCCCGGACAAAGGGAACACGGAGTCGACCGCGATCCCGAGCCGATTGTCCTCTCAGGGCTCACTCGAGCGGTCCTCTGGTTCTGCATCGCCGGCATGCTCTGGCTGGGGATCGCGCCGGACAAGGTGTTGAACCTCGCCGAACACGCCGTTCGAGCCCTGGCACTGTAGCCCATCTAGCCCGGGTTTTCCCCCCCGTCGGTGCACGTGCCGATGAGACTTCGCAAGATGAAAGCTATGCGGGCTAGAAAAGCGCGCGGCGCAACTGATCGAGAATCGCGGTGACCAGACCGCTGCGGCTGATCTCGCCCGAATCGTGCGCCGGAACCGCGTAGGTCTGGCAGGGACCATCCGCGGACTTCAGAGCCAGCCAGACCACGCGCCTGCCCGCTGCATTCGTCTCGACCCCGCCAACGGCCAGCGCCCAGGGAGTGCGTCCCCACCGTGCCGCCCCCTCGGCAAGGGCTTGCGCGCGCTCGAGCGCGGGAAGCGCGGAGACCGCGGCGGGCAGACTGAGGATGCGCGCCAGCGTCTCTTCGTTCGGGGCAGAGCACGCGCCTGCGAGCAATTGCGGCGCATCGGGCAAAGAGCCGAGGGCCGCGGCGAGTTGTCCGCCGCTGCCCGCGTCGGCGACTGTGACGGACGCCTTGCGCGCCAGAAACCGCCGGGCGACCACCTCTTCGAGCGCTGTGCCGTCGTCGGAATAGAGGAACTCGCCCAGATGCTCGCGAATGGCCTCTTCGATCCGATCGAGGCGCGCGCGATCCTCGGGCCGATGGCCCGGGAGGGCGAAGGTGAAGTCCACCCGGCTGCCTTCGAACAGCGAAGTCACCATCACGTCGGGCGCCATTGCCACGTGATCCTTGATGGACTGGTCGATTTGCGACTGGCCAATCCCGACAAAACGGAGCGTCAGCGAATGCCCGAAAGAGCGCGCGCCGCATCGCTCTTGCAGGAAGGAGGCCAGTTCCCGCAGAACCATCGGCTGGAGTTCCCGCGGCGGCCCGGGCAGCGCGATGACCAGCACGTCCTGGTTCCCTTGGAACGTCCTGCCCAGGTCGAAGACAAGGCCGACGGCTGTTCCGGCGCCGTTCTTGAGGTAACCGCCGCGTTCGGGCACCAACGTCTGGCGCCGCAGGTTGGGCCGGATCAAGTCGCGTGTCTGGCCAAAGCGCCGTTCGAGGTCGGCCAGCGCATCCGGGTGTTCGCGCAGGGGGATGCCGGTGAATTCGGAGAGCGTCTCCCGCGTGATGTCGTTCGGGGTCGGCCCGAGTCCGCCGGTGACCAGGACCAGCGGCGCCTGGTTCGTCGCAAAACGCAGCGCGCGCAGCATGTCCTCGCGACGATCGTCCACGGTGAGCGAGCCGACGCAGCGGCAACCCAGCAGCCGCAACGTGCGCGTCAGGAAATGCGTGTGGCCGTCCGGGTAGACGCCTTCGAGCAACTCGCCTCCGGTCACGACAATGAAATAGTCGATGGGCCGCGCCTCTCCAGAAGCCGCACGACTGTCCGCGTCGCCCGCGGCGTTCGCAACCGCCATCCCCGCGGCGAGCCCGAGTGCAAGAAGCAAACACGTGAGATTCATGCCGGGTCGAGACGATGCGCCACAGTGTTGACATGCGTCAACGCTGAGCCGCGCGGACGCGGCGGTTCTCATTCTCAGTGCATGGTTTTGCCGCCGGGTGAGGGCACCCGGCCTACAGCACCGGAGAACGCAGCCGTTGTAGGCCGGGTTCCCTGCCTGCCGGCAGGCACGCCCGACCCGGCGCTCTGAACGTTGTCAAAGTGAGCATTGCTGACGCGCACTGAGCACACGAGCGTGACTCGTCCGCAACACTCCGGACCGGCCGAGGATTCCGGACCACAGGGATTCCGGATGCAGCCGCTTGCAAACGCGCGCGGGGACCACGTACACTCAGGCCATGCAAACCCGCTTTCCTCTGCTGCTTGCGCTCCTCTTGGCGACCTCGATCGAAACAGGGCGCGGCGCGGACTCATTCTTTCCGCTCATGGCATGGAACTGGGCGCCGTCTGACGCGGCCACCTTCGAACAGATTCGCGACTGCGGGTTGACGGTGGCGGGCTTTGTGTCGCCCAAGGAACTCGATCTTTGCCATGCGGCGGGGCTGAAGGCCATCGACCAATTCGGTCACGCCACGCCCACATGGGCGGCGATGCAGAACGTCAACCTGCAGGTCCACAAGCTCGCCCCGGCCCTGCTGCAACTGACCTCGGATGAGGTCTATCATTTCGGCGCCCTTCCCGAAGGCGCCCACGGCCCCGGGGAATCCAGCCTGGTCGCAGCCGTCGGAAACGCGCCGTTCATGGTTGGGGATTTCACGCACGCGGACGGCAGCCGCTACGCGCTCGTCGTCAACAAGGATTCGCTCCGATCCCACCATGGCGCCGTGACGTTCCGCCAAAAGCCGGGCCGCGTTCAGATGGTCTCGCCCTATACCGGACAGTTGACCGCGTTCGCGGGCGAACAACAGTGGCTGGCCGCCGGACAGGGAATCCTGTTGAAAGTCGAGTAGCTCGGCTGGCGCGAGGCCCGCGCACGGCGGCCCTGCCCGGATATTTAGCAAGGCCTCCCGATCCATGCGGGCGCGCGCCGACAGCGTCGAAGACATCGAACGATTGACGCGAATGACCAGAAACGAACATCGAGTGCACGCGCCCCATCGCTCCACGCGCCGCCGCTTTCTGCAAAGGCTCGCCACCGCGCCCGCCCTTCTTGCGGCCCCGATCGTGGCACCGGCCTCCATCCTGGGCCAGGGCGCGCGTCCTGCCCCAAGCGACCGCATTGTCCTGGCCGCCATCGGCGTCGGCTCGAGAGGGGTCCGCAATCTCGAGTCGTTTCTCGGAGAGTCGGACTGCCAGGTGGTGGCCGTGTGCGATGTGGACAAGCTGCACGCCGAGGACGGGAAAGAGGTGGTGAACCGGCATTACAAGAACCAGGACTGCCGGGTCTATTACGATTTTCGCCATCTCCTTGCCCGGGCAGATCTGGACGCTGTGATGCTCGCCTTGCCCAACCACTGGCACGCCGTCCCAGCCGTCCAAACGGTCAAAGCCGGACTGGACGTCTACAGCGAGGCGCCCCTGGCCCACACTCTTCGAGAAGGCAGGGCGATCTGCGAAGCCGTCCGGCGGTATGGCTGCATCTGGCAGACCGGAAGCTGGCAGCGGTCGGCCGAGGCCTTCCGGGCGGCCGCCCAATTCGTGCGCAACGGACGCATCGGGAAAGTGCGCGCGGTCGAGGTTGGTCTGCCCTCGGGCCACACGGACTTCTGCGGGACCGCCGGCCAGGAACAGGCGGGCTCGCCCCCCACACACCTCGACTACGAATTCTGGCTCGGACCCGCTCCGTGGGCCCCCTATTGTCCGGCGCGCGTCCACCAGAACTGGCGCTGGCACCTGGATTACGGCGGAGGCCAGTTGCTCGATTGGGTCGGCCACCACGTCGACATCGCGCACTGGGGCATGGACTGGGACGCAACCGGTCCGGTCGAGGTCGAGGCGGAGGGTGCGTTCCCGGCACGCGGCCTATGGAACACAGCCACGTCGTTCCGCATCACCTGCAAGTACGCCAATGAGGTCTCGATGCTGATCGCCGCAGGGGCTCCCGAGGTGCGCATCGGCACGCGCTGGATTGGCGAAGAGGGGTGGATCTGGTGCGATCGCGAGGCGATCGAGGCCGAACCGAAACGGCTGTTGCTCGAACCCACGGACGCGATGAAGATCAAGTTGCCCCGCTCCCCAGGCCATCATCGCAACTTCCTCGATTGCGTGAAATCGCGCCGCGCCCCGGTCGCGCCCGCGGAGGTCGGGCACCGCTCGATGACTCCTGGTCACCTGGGACAAATCGCCATGCAGCTCCGCCGCAAGCTGTGCTGGAATCCGGAGACGGAGACAATCGCCGACGACCCGACTGCGTCGCGTCTTCTGGGAACGGCCATGCGGGAGCCGTGGCGGCTGGGGTGAGAGAAACCGGCCACTTCAAAGGATAAGGAACAATGCACCCCCTCACCCGTTTCTGTCTGTGCGCCGCCGTCGCGCTCACGCTGCCAGTCCAGCAGCCCCTTGGTTGGGGCATGGAAATGGGCAGCGGCCTGGCAGTGCTCAAGAAAGACACCCCGACAAAACGGTGTGTCTGGTGATCAAGGTGGCCTATGGTGGTCCGCTCGGGATCTGCAACGAGGAAGCCTTCTTCGACGAGATCAGCGTCGTCCCTGAGATGGAGACGACTGTCGGAAACGCGCTCCGAGTCTTTTGGCGAAGCGCCACCAGGGCCACATCAAGGGGAGCCAGCGCAGGAGGACGCGCCCGCGTCTCGCCAGGGTGTAACCGGCCACAGGGGCGGCGATCCAGAGCAGCGGACGCGCCCCGCGCGCCCAGTGCACGGCGCGGTCGGCCCAGCCCAAGGAATCGCCCAGGCAACTCCAGTCGTCGTGGAGTCGGGCGCGGTGATCCGCGGCGGCCGTGATGAGCGATTGCCGTCGGGTCTCGAGTTCGCCTAGCGTCCGGCTCGAAAACATGCGCGGTCCTTTTCGAACTCCGCCAGGGTGCCGGCGAATGGCTTGAGCCCGTGTTTCAGCTCGCGTCGGATGCCGATCAGGAGCCAGGCCGAGCCGCCGCCGTAGAGGAATGTCAACCCGGCGAACGCGGCGATGGGCGACCATGGCCAGAGCAGCCAGATGAGGCCGGCCGTGAGGGTGCCCAGGGCCAGAAGGGCGAGGATCGCGGCCGCGGCCGCGCGCAGGAGGAGATCGATCAACCGGACCTTCTCCTGCTGCAACTCGACCGTCAGCAACTCGAAGCGCGTCCGCGCCAGGGCCAGCACGGACTCGATCGCGCCGAGCACCGAGGCGAAGAAGCCATGAGACGGCTTCGGTTCGATTGCCATGAGGCTGTGAGGCTACCTGCGTCCCAGCAACAGGCCAAACAACAGGCCGATGCCGAAGGAAGCGCCGATAGACTCGTACGGATGGTCGCGGATCATCCGGTCGGCCGCCTTGGCGCCGGCGAGGGCCCTGTCTTCGAGTTGAGTGGCGGTGGCTTTGGCCTTATCGACCGAAGCCTGGAGACGGGCTTTGATTTCTGCGGTCTTGCCGCTGGTGTCGCCCACGCCCGCCTTGAGCAACTCCTCGGCGTCGCGGATCAGGACGCGGAGATCCTCGGCGACTCTTTCGCGGCTGATCTTGGCCGGCTCTTCGATGTTGTGAAAATACGTTTCCATGGTCGTATCCGTGTCTTTCACTCGTCACGGCGGCGGGCTCGCCGCTGGGAGAGCCCCACGTCGTCCAGAGTCAACTTGGAGCGCGAAACGCCGCGCGTCGAGCCGAAAGTTGAATGCTATTCGTACGTTTTTGAAAGTTGCTCGAACCGTTTGTAGACCGGGGATGCGGGCGTGATGCGCTGCCGGATTTCCGCCAGCACGCGCCGGGCCTCGGCGACATTCGAGCGTCCGACCAACAGCACATAATCCAGCTCGATGTCCGTCAGCCGCGGATCCTGGATTTCGGCCTGGTGCTGGGCCAGCCATCGACCCACGCCCTGGGCCCCCTCGCGTTTGGCCGCCTCATAACTCTCTTCAAGGCTGGCGGCCATGCCCGCCAGTTTGCCCGGGGCGGGCGCTTGCCCGGCGTCTTGCCGCACCGGGGTGGTGCCGATTTCCTTTTTGGCGAAGTGGCTGAACTTCCAGCCCAGCCAGACCAGGGCCACAACCATGACAACGGTCAGGAACTGTCTCATGAGTCGGAGAGTCGTTGGATCCGGGCGCCGAGCCGGCGCAATTTGTCGTCGATGCGCTCGTAGCCGCGATCGAGATGGTAGATGCGTTTCACATGCGTCCGGCCCTGGGCGACGAGGCTGGCGATCACCAGGGCGGCCGAGGCGCGCAGGTCGCTCGCCATCACCGGCGCGCCGCTCAAAACCGAGGGGCCCTTGACGACGGCACTGGGTCCTTCGATCGTGATGTCAGCGCCCAGCCGCGCCAATTCGCTCACGTGCATGAACCGGGTCTCGAAGATGCGTTCGGTGATGATGCTGATGCCGGAGGCCTGGGTCATCAAGACCATCATCTGCGCCTGGGCGTCGGTCGGGAACCCGGCGTACGGTTGCGTGGTGACATCCACGGGCCGCAGGCGCCGCCCGCCCTTGACCGTCAGGTTCCCGCCGGTGCGATCGAGCCGGGCGCCCGCTTCCTCGAGCTTGTCGAGGACCGCGTGGAGGTGTTCGGGACGCGCGCCCCGCAGGGTCACTTCACCACGCGAGCACGCCGCCGCAATGGCAAAGGTCGCCGCCTCGATCCGATCCGGGATGGCCTCGTGCTCCGCGCCGTGCAGTTCCTTGACGCCGGTGATCGTGATGGTGGGACTGCCGGCGCCCGCGATTTGAGCCCCCATCCCGCTGAGGAACTCGGCCAGGTCAACGATCTCGGGCTCGCAGGCGGCGCTCTGGATCACCGTCACCCCCTCGGCGAGCGTGGCGGCCATCATGACGTTGGCTGTGCCCAGAACGGTCGGGCCGGCGCGCCCGCCCAGGAACATGGCCGAGCCCTTCAGACGCCGGGTCTGGGCGCAGACGTACCCGCTGTCAACCTGGATCTTCGCCCCCAGGGCGCGAAGTCCTTTGAGATGGAGGTCGATTGGGCGGGTGCCGATGACGCATCCGCCCGGCAGTGAGACCTTGGCTTGTCCCAGCCGCCCCAGCAGCGGGCCCAGAAGGCAGACGGAACCGCGCATCTTGCGGACCATGTCGTAGTCGCAGAAGCCGCGAATGCGATTGGCCTCGATCGAGACGGTGTCGCCTTGGGACCGGACTTTGGCGCCCACCGCGGTCAGGATGCGGACCATAAACGCCACGTCGCTCAACGCCGGCACGCGCCGGATGACGCACGGCTCGCGGGTCAGCAGCGCCGCCGCCATGAGCGGCAGCACGGCATTCTTGGCCCCGCTGATCGTGACCTCGCCTTCCAGCGGTCTCCCGCCCTCGATCAACAGACTGTACATGACACGCAACTTGCCCCCCGCGCCGCATCGAGACGGCGCGACACGCCCGTTTCCCCGACACGCCGGCCGCGGCTGGACAATGCGCGGCAATGTTTCATCTTCCGCCGGGCCGCGCAACCAAGATCCGTTCCCGCCCGCTCAGGTCGGCCTCGACGGCCTCGACGGTCCAGCCGTGTCGAGCGAGAAGGCCTGAAACGGCTGTGGCCTGGCCATCGCCGAATTCGAGCAGAAGATGGCCGGATGGATTCAGGTACGCGCCGGCTCCGACGGCCAATCGGCGGATCACGTCCAGACCGTCTGGACCTCCGTCGAGCGCGCGACGCGGATCGTGATCGCGGACTTCCGGGGCGAGACGGTCGATCTCGCCGCTCGGGATGTAGGGGGGATTGGCGACAATGAGGTCGAAATGCAACTCCGGGCGGACGGCGGCCAAACCGTCGCTCCGCAGCCATTCGATGCGGTCGGCGACTCCCTGCCGTTCTGCGTTTGTGCGGGCCAGGATCAAGGCCGGTTCAGAGATATCGAGGGCGGTGATGCGCGCGGCGGGACAATGCCGGGCCAGGGCGATGGCCAGGCAGCCGCTGCCGGTCCCGAAATCCAACGCCGCCGGCGCGGCCGCCGGCGACGCCCCGAGAAGTGTCCAGGCGCGCTCGGCCAGGACCTCGGTTTCCGGGCGCGGGATCAGGACATCAGGGCTGACAGCGAGATCGAACCCGCAAAACGACACCAGGCCGGTCAGGTGCTGCAAGGGCTCGCGGTTGCCGCGGCGGCGGACCAGGGCGCGGACCGTTGCCAACTCAGCTTCGTTGAGGAGGCGCTCGAAATTCAGGTAGAGCTGGAGCCGGGGCAGCTTCAGCACATGGGCCAGGAGGAGCTCGATTTGCAGGCGGGGCGAGTCCACGCCCTTTTGAGCCAGGTAGTCGGTGCTGCGTCGGATGACTTCCAAAACCGTCACGGGGCAAGAGTAACGCCGCCGGGCGGCGGGGTCAGCCACGAACTGGAATTGCTGATGGCCGTTGACGGCGAGGCGTTGGCGTGATAGCCCCTGCGCTCAGATAATGTTGGCGTCTTTTTCGCCAGTCCCAATCCGATGCAAGACCTAATCTCGAAAACCGCGACGCTGCTCGAGGCTTTGCCCTATCTCCAGAAGTACAGCGGGGCCACGTTTGTCGTCAAATACGGCGGCAGCTTCATGGACTCGCCCGACCCGGTCATCCGCACCAGTGTGGCGCGGGACATTGTTTTTCTCGAGGCGGCGGAGATTAATCCCGTCGTGGTGCATGGGGGCGGCAAGGCGATCACCCGCGCCATGGAGAAGGCGGGGCTGAAGGCGCAGTTCGTCCAGGGCCAGCGGGTCACGGACGCTGCGACGGTGCGGGTGGTGGATGCGGTGCTTTCGGGCGAGATCAATCCGGAGGTGGTGACGACGATCAGCTCGTTGGGCGGGCTGGCCAAGGGTCTCGCCGGCACGGAAATTTTCACCTGTCGGAAGCTCCTGGTTCACGGGCCGGACGGGCAGCCGGTGGACATCGGTTTCGTGGGCGAAGTGACCGGCGTGAACACAGCCCCGCTTCTGGCCTGCATCGAGAAGGGGATCACGCCCGTCATCAGCCCCACCGCGCGGGACA
>CAYPUR010000115.1:0-14479 GCA_964413865.1 uncultured Verrucomicrobiota bacterium | reverse complement strand
CCGCCGCGGAACACACGGAACGAGCCCGTGGTCGGCCCCTGGGGGTCAACCACCAGCCCGCCGGGATATTCGGGATGGTCCCAGTCGAAATAGTCTTGGCACCACTCCCCAACATTCCCGTGCAGGTCGTGAAGGGGTCGGTCCCGGAATCCAGGAATATGCGGTGCCGCTGGGCTTTGAGGAAGGGGCTTGGTGGGCTGCGGTGCACGGGCTGGCGGAGGGCCGTTGCCGGGGATCGGCGTGAATTACCGGTCGACGACGCCACCGGTCTGCTCACCAAACGCTGGACCAAGGTAACCGTCCGGCGGGGCCGTGCTTGGCAACACACGACGCTCACTTCCGCAGGAGACGGAAGAATCGGGCGGGTTGGGAGATGTCGGGAACGCTCAGGAGCTCACCGCTGTAGGGTGTGTTCTGGATGGATTTGGACCCCCATGCTTGACGAGAAGGACGTCGACGTTGAAGTCGCTGGCCAACGGGCCTTCTACGTCATCGAAGTGAATGCACCGTAGTTGCCAAGAACGAATCCAAGATGATTAGGGCGGATAGCGGTGCCAACAAGTATCGTATATGAGCGTGTCTGGCCGCCGCGCCATTTCGGCTTGGGAAGCCGCGGCGGTTGGCTCGTTGGCCCCAGCTTTTGGCTGGCCGCATCGAATCTCCTGAGGGTTTCCCCTTGAAGCGAACCTTCCCGTCTCGGTAATCGGTTCACGCTTGACCGCTGAGCTCACTGACCTGGGGCCAGCACAGCCCGGAACCCCAGGTAGCGGTACCTGAGGCCCGGTTCGCTGTAGCGGTACGCTGACCGGCAGTTCCTGGCGCGGCCGAACCAGCGGGGCCAGTCGAACAAGTCGCCGCCGCCGCGGAACACACGGAACGAGCCCGTGGTCGGCCCCTGGGGGTCAACCACCATCCCGCCGGGATATTCGGGATGGTCCCAGTCGAAAAAGTCTTGGCACCACTCCCCAACATTCCCGTGCAGGTCGTACAAACCCCACGGATTCGGTAACTTCTGCCCCACACGACCTGGCCATTGGGTGCCGCACCACCACATGTATGAATCGAATAGCGCACAGTAACCACATTCATCATCGCACCCCAACGCGTCCCCAAAGGAGAACCGCGTCGTCGTCCCCGCACGACACGCATATTCCCACTCCGCTTCCGTCGGCAGACGATATACCGCATTGGTCCCGATCCGCGCCGCAGCCCGCTCTTGCTCCGTCAACTTCTGGCAGTACACCTCCGCGTCATCCCTGTTCACGGTTTCCACCGGGCGGTCCAGGTCCTCGGAGTAGCCATTCGCCGGCTGGAAGTACGACGGGTTGTTCCCCATCACCGCCAAGTACTCCTGCTGCGTCACCTCGTGCTTCCCCAGCCAGAACCCCTTCGTCAAAGTCACCCGCGTCTGTGGACCTTCCCAGTCCACCCGTCCCCTTTCGCTCTCCGGGCTCCCCATCACGAACGTCCCCGGCGGGATCCACACCATGTTCGCCACCGTCTGCACCACCGGTTTGGTCACCTTCACCGCCCGGCAAATCTTTCGCGGCGAATCGGTCGGGACCGGGTCCAACCACATCGCCGTCGGCGTGGTCAGATCGAGGCAACCCCGCGTCAGCCAGAAATCCCCCTCCACTTCGGCTCTGCTTTCGATCACGTAAGTCGCCCCGACTTCACCGGTCACCCGGATTCCCGGATACAGGGCGATCTCCAGGACGGGGGCTTGCTGAGCCTCGACCGGTGGTCCCGCCGCCCAAGCGGCCAGGCCAAGCACCAAAGCGAATCGAGTGAGTTCCGAGGATCGTGTCTTCATAGGGGCATGACTTGATGGTCATCCCTTCCGGCCTCGTCGGCAGAATCTGTGGGTCAGAATGGTGGAGTCAATCACGCAACACACTGGATATGAATCGGTTGAGTGGCTCAGCAACGCTCGAACAACCGAACACCACTTCTCAAAGGCAGGCAGGCGAGCGGTGGCGACGGTCTTTGAGCCTCCAGATCGCGTCGCCACCGGTCGCCACGCGTAACGAACTCGCCTGCCTGCCTTTGAGAAGTGCCATTCTGACCCACAGATTCTGCTATACAGCCCCCTTCCGTTGGTCCTTGCACGCGGGTCGTTGGCTGAAATCGAAGCGAGTCAGCGGCTCATGGAGGATGTGACGTACTTATCGCACAACCCCAACGCACTGGCAAGCTCATGCAGCTCATTCCAGCCTGGATGGCTCCCGCCTCAGCTCTGGTCTTGGGTACCGTCCCGCTTTGGGCCAAGGTGTACGATTCTTCCCGAGTCCGCGCGCATCTGTGACCATCCAAGTGACCCAACGGGCAGAGTGCGATCTGCTTGAAAGTTCAACGCGAATGGGTAGGGTGTCGGCGATGAAGTATAAGGATCGTATCACGTTCGATCCGGAGCAGTGTGGCGGGCGGCCCTGTATTCGCCACTACCGCATCCGCGTCAAGGACGTGCTGGACATGCTCGCCGGCGGTGCGACGCGCGAGGAGATTCTCGAAGACTACCCGTTCCTGGAACCGGACGACATCCTCGCCTGCCTCGAGTATGCAGCAGAACACGTCAACCATCCGGTGCTGGTAGGCGCCTGATTGTGTGCGGTTCCTGATCGATAATCAGTTGCCGTCCACGCTGGCCCACTGGCTGCGCGAGCGGGGCCACGATGTGGAGCATGTGCTGGCGGTGGGATTGGCCCAAGGGAAGGACACGCCCGTTTGGCGTTACGCCCAGGGGCGGGGCGCGGTCCTGATCACCAAGGACGAGGACTTCGCCGAGTGGGTGCGACGCGGTCGCCCCGGACCGCAGGTGGTTTGGCTGCGAATTGGCAACAGCACGAAACGACAACTTTTTGCCTGGCTCGACCCGCTGCTACCGGCCATCTTGCGCCAACTCGAGCAAGGGGAGCGATTGGTCGAAGTGCGCTGAGCCCGGCGACAAGCATCGGGTGTACATCGAGCTCGGGATCAGAGCAATCCGGGACGACAGACCCACGCAGGCCTCGCGACGAAGTCGACACCTGCATTCTGGCGCAGAGGCGGACCAAGGGCATTGAGCAGAGGAGGGTGGCATTCGCTCACCAAGCGCGATGCTTGTGGACCCCACGACCCTGCCCCTCCCCTGCCCAGCGAAACGACCCCAAAATGGAGCGCGCCTGTTGCCTACATTTGCCGACGAGAGACAACGCGGAGTGCTGCTGCGACGGGCCATGAGCTACAAATGGTCAACATGCGTTCGGACCTTGAATACATTGGTTGTTTTGACGTTTTGGCCGCTCCAAGAAGTATGTGAAGGTTGTTTGTGCGGCACAATCCGCAGTCGGGGGTTCCGGCTTCACCGTTTCTTCAGACTCAGCGACAACCCCGAGCTGCCTACGCTGACGAAGACCGAATCAAGGGCGGAGTTTGTTGTGACGGCTTTGATGAAGGCCGGATCGGCCATGCCCGCAGTGATGTTGTGGGCGACAATCAGCCCGCCCGGGCGCACCAGGGGCAGCAGCTTGTTCAGGTAGTCCGCATAGCCCTCCTTGTCGGCATCGAGGAAGACCAGATCGATGGGACCCTTGAGCTTCGTCACCTCCTGATGCGCGTTCCCTTCAATCAGCGTGACCAAATTGCTGACTCCTGCGCGCTGGAAGTTCTCCCGCGCCGCGGCTGCGTGTCTCGGGTCGATTTCGAAGGTCGTCAGTCTCCCGCCGGTGGCGCGCAGGGCGAGGCAAAACCAGATGCCGGAGTAGCCATGGGAGGTGCCCAACTCGACGACATGTTGGACACCCGCGCCCTCGGCGAGCAAGCGCAGCAGACGCCCATCGTCGCGAGGGACGCTCATGGTGCCTCGCCGCTGGGAGCGATCCATCTCATCGAGGACATCGAGGATCTTCCTTTCCGCATCGTCTTTGGCCAGAGGGGCAGCGGCGAAGGTGGATGCCGCAGCGGGTCGGCGCGGCGGGCCGCCGAAGGGTTGGGCGAACAGCATGAGGTTCGCCTGCGTGAGAGTGAGGGCGACAAAGATGGTGCGCAGAATCGTCATGATTCAAAGCAGGCCACAGTCCAACGACAGGCGCAAGGGAATCCGGCCCGCCGTCTTCTGGCGACGCCGGGCCAAGAGCCCGGTGTCCCTGCCTCTTCGCGTGCGGTCGCGGGCCCGGATGTCAGAAATCGTCCCGACTTCACATCCCCATTTCAGCATCGCCATCCGCGTCGGGTTGATCGAGACTTCCGATCGCGACAGCAACGCAACTCGAGTCCACACGGCATGAGCATGTTCGACACGGTGGGGGCGGGCGCCGACACCACGGCGCGCACGGACAACACGCGGCGTAAGCTCGAACGGATGCGTCTCGCCCTGAGCCATCAGGAGCCTGACCGGGTGCCGGTCAGCGATTTCTTCTGGGGCAGCTTCGTCGAACGGTGGCGGCGCGAACTGAGCCTTCCGCCCGACGCCAACCCTTATTTCCATTACGATCTGGATTGGATCGTCACGACGCCGAACATGGATCCGTGGATTCGCCCGTTCGAGACGCTCCGCGAGACGCCGGAGGAAGTCGTGGTGAAGACCGGGTTCGGCGCGGTCATGCACAAGCATCGTGCGTTTCCGATGCCGGAGATGCGCGCGTGGGAGATCGACACGTTCGACAAGCTCGAACACGCCGAGTTCGACGATCCGGGCGATCGGCGGCGGTTTTATTGTGCCGGTGACAACCAGATCGCAGGCGTCGGCGACGGTTTCCAGCGGGATTCGCCCGCCTGGACCCGAACCATCCGTTCGTTGCACCCGGACTTCCCGGTGTACGGGAGCATGATCGAGGCGAGCGAATGTCTGACGCGCCTGGTTGGCCAAGGCAACGCGATGCTTTGGATGGCGGAACACCCCGAACGCATGGGAGCCGTCATCTGCAGGATCGGGGCGTACTACCTCGAAATGGCCAAAGCGGAAATCGAAGCGGGTGGAGGCCTGCTCGACGGCTTTGTCATTTGGGGGGATGTCGCCTACAAGAAATCCACGTTCATGGCGCCGCGCTATTGGCGGGAGCACTTCAAACCGTGGGTGGCGCAGATAACCGCGCTCGCCCACGCCCATGGGCTCCCGGTCATCTACCACGGCTGCGGCAATGTGAAGGCCATCTTCGCTGACTTCATCGAGCTGGGGATCGATGCCTACAACCCCCTCGAGGCCAAGGCGGGTTTGGATGTGGTCGAGTTGCGCCGCCAATACGGCCATCGCATCGGTTTCTGCGGCAACAGCGACATCCAGGTCTGGGAAACGGGCGATCCCGACGCGATCCGCCGCGAGGTTTTGCGCAAGCTCAACGCCGCCAAAGGCGGCGGCTACATCTTCCAATCCGACCATTCCGTCACCAGCGGCGTCTCCGGCATGACCTATGACCGGATCGTCCGGCTCGTCCGGGAGCACGGACGCTATCCGCTGCGGCTGGGGGCATTCGAGGAGGACGACTCGATGCCGACCCGGCTCGATCCGGACTGACTCCGGCGGGCACGCCCTCTCGGATTCGACTCGACCGATGGCCGAGTCGGGCTGATGCTCGACGGCACTGCAATGAGAACTCTGCCTCGAATCTTCCGTTCCGGGACCGGCCCGGTGTTTTTCGCCTCGGTCTGGCTTGCCGCTGTCATCAATTCGGCGTCCCCGGTTGCCTCCGAGTTTCATGTGGCGCCGGATGGCAACGATCTGAACGCTGGCACTGCGGAGAAGCCATTTGCCACGATGGCCCGGGCGCAGCAAGCCGTCCGCAGCGCGCGGGCTGCACGTCCGGCCGAGGCGGTCACGGTCACTTTTCGAGGCGGCGTGTACGAACTGGCGGCGCCGATCGAGTTCGGGCCGGACGACTCCGGTTCTTCGGCGAACGACCCCGTTCGCTATGCGGCTCGACCCGGTGAGGACGTTGTGTTCAGCGGAGGGAGACGCGTTACGGGGTGGCAGGAGGATCCTGCGCGTCCTGGCGTGTGGAAGGCGCGCGTTGCGACTCCGTCATCGTCGAGCGACCGCTCCTGGCGCTTCGAACAGCTTTGGGTGAACGGCCGCCGTGCTGTCCGAGCCCGCACCCCAAACGAATGGGAGTTTTTCCGACTGGCGGGGGTGGCCGAGGAGGCGCGGCCCGGGGGAGGCGAAGCGGATGTTGTTCACACGTTCAGCCTGGCTCCCGACGATCTGGCGACGATGCGCGGACTCGATGTGGCGACGATGCGGGAGGTGCAGTTGATGGTGTTTCACAAGTGGGACACAACGCGCGAGTGGATCCGGTCCGCCGCCCCTGACCAAGGGAAACTGACCGCTCACGGCCGCAAGATGCAGCCGTGGAATGCCATGGCGGCCAAGTGTCTTTGCTACCTCGAGAATTATCTGGGCGCTCTCGATGCGCCCGGCGAGTGGTTCCTCGACGCGGATGGCTGGCTCTACTACCGCCCGCGTTCCGATGAGACTATGGCAAGCGTTCCGGTCGTGGCGCCGCGGCTGACGACCCTGGTGTCGTTGCAGGGCGCACCCGACCCCACGGGTCCCGTTGTGCAGCACATCGAGTTCGCGGGGCTGAAGTTTCAGCACGGGGATTTTCGGGTGCCGCCGGAGGGCCTTCCTCCGGCGCAAGCGGCGATGAATGTGGCCGATGCGGCGATCGTGTTGGACGGGGCCCGCCACATCGTGTTTCGCGATTGCGCCGTCGAACACATTGGCACAACGGCCTTCTGGTTCCGAAAGGCCTGCCGGGACTGCCGGGTCGAGGCGACGCGACTGTTCGACTTGGGCATCAGCGGCGTGCGCATTGGGGAGACGGCGCTGGTGCCGGAGCCGGCGCGGACTGGCGGCATCATTTTTGACAACTGCATCATCCAGTCGGGCGGACGGACGATGCCGCACGCGGTGGGGGTGTGGATTGGGCACAGCGCGGACAACGCCATCACGCATTGCGATATCGGAGATTTCTTCTACACGGCGGTCTCGGTTGGATGGCGATGGGGTTATGCCGAGAGCGGTGCGAAGCGCAATCGGATCGAGTTCAATCACCTCCACCACCTTGGATACCGAATCCTCAGCGACATGGGCGGCGTGTACACGCTCGGACCGTCCGAGGGGACAAGCGTCAGCCACAATCGTGTGCACGACGTGTATGCGGCGGGGTACGGCGGCTGGGGGCTATATACCGATGAAGGCAGCACCGGAATTCGGCTCGAGGGGAATCTCGTCTATCGTGTGAAAGACGGCGGATTCCACCAGCACTACGGCCGGGACAACATCGTCCGAAACAACATCTTCGCGTTGAGCGAGGAGGGCCAGATCGCCGTCACCCGCGCCGAACCGCACCTGTCATTCACGTTTGAAAGGAATCTTGTTTACTGGGATGCGGGTCAGTTGCTCGGGTACGGGGGCTGGAAGGCCGGCGCCAAAGTGAACTTGCGGAATAACGTGTATTGGCGGGCCGGCGGCAAGCCGTTCGATTTTGCCGGCAAGACATGGGACGAGTGGCGCGCCGCAGGGCATGACGAGGGCTCGATGATCGCCGACCCGGGATTCATGGATCCCGACCGGGGCGATTTCCGGCTCAAGCCTGGCTCGCCGGCGTTGAAAGCTGGGTTCGCGCCCTTCGACGAATCGAAAGCGGGCGTGTACGGGGCGCCGGAGTGGAAGCGGCTCGCCGAGGATGGTCCATATCGAGAGTTTTGATTGCCAGAGCCCGGATTTCTTTATCATCTTCCCGGGTGTGAGGGAATCCGGGCTAGCGGGTTGCGCCGCCGCGCGGGTGATCGGGAACGCACCAGAGCAAGCCGGGCTTGCTGTCGCGTTCGCGTTCGAAGGTTTGGAACGAGATGAACACCACATGCCCGCCGAAGCCAAGGATGTCAGCCCCTTTGACGTGGCGGCGTCCGACACCGCACGCCTGGTCGGGTTCATTGCTGGCGTCGTTGTAGACGCCATTGAACCCCCACATCTTGATGTATAGATCTTCGTCCGGCTCCCAGAGCACATAGGCCACAGGGTTGAATGTGGCCAGTTTGTAGCTATCGGGCCGCTGGCCGGTCATCACGCCGTAATTGCAGACCGCACCGTTCATGGTATAGGTCGAGAGCTTATTGTCCCGAGCCTTCCAGTTGGCCGTGTTGGTCTTGTCAGTCGGGCAGGCGTACGTCTTGGTTGCGTTGATGTAGGGCCAGTAGAGGCCCGTCTGGTACGGAGTCGCCTCGTTCGTCCGGTTCAACTGCGGCGGACGTCCATTGACAGGGGTGTAGAGCCAGCCGGGCGAGACGTTGCCCCAGTTGGGGTAGGCGAGTTGATCGTTGTTATCGTCGACATACAGGTGCATCCCGAGGCCGATCTGCTTCAGATTGTTGATGCAGGCCGTGCGCTGCGCCTTTTCCTTTGCCCGCGCCAGTGCGGGCAACAACAGGCCGGCGAGGATGGCGATGATGGCAATGACCACAAGCAGTTCGATCAACGTGAAACCACGGCCCCGGTTGCCCGACACACCGCCGACGCAAACTGGGTCGTCCAATGGGCTAAGCGCAAGCTGGAGATTCATCTTCAACGCAAATTAAACAACCCCAGGGTAACGTCAAGCTGGACTTCGAGATGCCGAGCCGAGGCTTGGTCTGGATTTTGCCCGCGTGATCCGGTATGGGTGCATGTGTGCGAAGAACCATGTGTGCTGTTGACCGGGCGGTGGTCGCGGTCTTGACCGCGGTTCTGCTCGTCCCGGCGGCCTCGGCGGCCGAATCCGAAGCTCCTCGGTCCAACCTGGCTGCCTTCGGACGAATGAGCGTGATCGATCCGGCCGATGCGTCCCGCCGGGTCAATGCCGATTGCCTGGCCTCCGAGACGAACGCGGCGACCGTGGTGCTGGCCAGAGGGGCCGCTCTGGTATGCGAGTGGGATCACCCCCGGCCCGTGCGCTCAATCCGGCTCTTCTTCGATTCCCCGCCAACCAATCCGGTCCCCGTGACTGTCCAGTGGTGGCGTCGGGTCTGGCCTGACAATGGTTCTGGCGGATGGATGAAGCTCGACGACCCTTTCAACGGAGATTGGACGACCGTCAAGGCCTCGATGACGGCCGATCAGGCGGAAGCCAGGATCGATTTCGCCCCCCTCATGCGGTCCGAGGCGCCCGGAATCCAGAGCGAAGGCGCGGTCCAGAGACTCACCTACAAGCTGCGGTTGCTTGCGTCCGAGCCCTTGGCTGTGCGCAAGGTCGAGGTGTATTCGGACGCCCTCGAACGCCGGGCGCGGCTGCGGTTCGAGTGGGGTGTCCGGACGGCGACGCCGGGCCAGTGGGCGCCGCGGTTCGAGGCGCGCAACGGGCGGGTGATTGCCACCGAGCGTCAAGGCACCGACGCCGCTCTGGTCGAGGTGGCGTATGCCGATGCCCCCGAACGCCTGAGTCCAGACCGCGGCCATCTCCTGTTCCGCGGCGGCGAGACGCGCAGCTTTGCGGTGTTCATTGACGACGTCCTGCGCGAGGGCGGCCTGTGGGTGCGTGACATCGGTGTGTTCGTCAGCGATGCCGACAGGAACTTCACCCACGCGACGTGGACAGGACCGTCGGGCGAGGTCTGGACCGAGGGCACAGTGATCGAACAGGTCGCGGTTCGTCCCGAACAGAGCTTCGATCAGGTGAGCCGGGCAATGCCTGCGAAGCCTTCACCGTACGTGTTTCTCGGTGTGCCGGGCCTCCGTCAGGAAGTGGCGCTGTTGCCTCACGGGCAGATCCAGATGCGCCGCGACAGTCTGCGCTCACCCGGACCGGACGCCGAAGCCCGTCGATGGCCTGACCAGGCGCTGGTGTACGACTTTGCGGTTGGCGAACATCCGGCGATGGGCCCGCGGGACCAGCCGACTGTCACGCGGAGCCTTGAGGAGGGCTGGCTGCCCGTCGTGCGGCACGAGTGGGAGGAGGATCACCTGCGTGTGATCGAGACGTGCCTGGCGGCGCCTTTGGTCGAACCGATTGACACAACGGTCAGTCCGGTTGGCACCGAGACCGTCGTGCTCGCGGCCCGCTTCGATCTAAGCAACCGGTCCGAACAGCCTCGAACCGCCTGTCTATGGCTGGAACTGAGCCGGACGGATCCGCTGCAGCTCGGCCTCGATCACGCCGTCTTTCTCCGGCCTCACTCGAATCGGGTCGAGCAAGCGGGCGTTGTTCCGGTGCGCGGACGCTTTGACCTCCGTGGCCGTGGGGAGCTCGAATTGGCCGTGCTCGAGCCCGGTCGCGCGGGGAGCTATCACCCAGCCCGTGCCGGTTCCCGACAGCCCCGCGAGGCGCTCCGGTATCGGGTCGATCTGGCGCCGGGGCAAAGCCATGCGGTCGACTTTTTTGCGCCGTACGTCGAACTGCTGACTCCGCGCGAGGCCATCGCCTTCAAAGGCCTCTCATTCGATGCGCTTCACGCAGCCGTGGTCCGGTTTTGGAAGGAACGTGCCGCCCAGGGCATGACCTACGAAGTGCCGGATCGGTTCCTGAACGACTTCTTCAAAGCCAACTTGTGGCACGTGCTGATTTCCACCGATCTCGATCCGGCGACGGGCCGCTATCAACATGGGGCGGCGACCCATGTCTATGGAAACTTTCTGAACGAAACGGCGATGGTGGCGCGATCGCTCGAGATGCGAGGCGAGCCTCTCGAAGCCCTGCGCCTCCTGGTGCCCTTCCTGGCGAACCAGGGCGTGAAAGGTCTGCCCGGCAATTTCAGGACGCGCGACGGCGTCTTCTATGCCGCACACCCGAGCGAGCCGGATCCCTACACGGCGCAGGGCTACAACATGCACCACGGCTGGGCGCTTTGGGCCCTGGCGGAGCACTTCTTCTGGACCCGCAACACCAACTACCTCATTCAAGTGATGCCGCAGCTCGTCCTGGCGGCGGATTGGATGACGCGTGAGCGTCAAGCCACCCGGCAGCACAACCCGGACGGTTCACGCCGGGTCGAGTTCGGTCTCGCGCCCGCGGGCCAACTCGAAGACGTCCAGGAGTATCAGTATTTCTATGCCACAGACGCCTATTACCATCTCGGGATGCAGACGCTGGTGGACGCGCTTTCGGCCTTGCGCGATATGGCCGCATCCCCGGACCGCGCGCCCGCCAAAGGACTTGGGAGCTTGAGCGACGAATGGTGGCAGCACGTTGCCGCGCTCGCAACGCGGCTCGAGCGGGACACCGCGGAGTTCCGTCAGGACATTCGCGCCAGCCTCGAGGAATCGGTCGCCACGTCGCCTGTTGTGCGGCTGCGCGACGGGACCTGGGTGCCTTTCGTGCCTCCACGGGCCTATGCGCTAACTCATCTGAAGGAGGGGTGGATTCGCGAGGCGCTGTATCCGGCTCTGCACATGGTGAACGGGCGAGTGTGCGATCCGCATCATCCGTTTGTGAACTGGATGATCCAGGACCTCGAAGACAACCTGTTTCTCAGCCAGGAATCCGGCTACGGCCTTGCCGAACCACGCCGGGACTTCTTCAACCTCGGCGGATTCACCCTGCAGCCCAATCTGCTCGATCTGGCGCTCGTCTACCTCCAACGCGACGAAGTGGCGAACTTTCTTCGGGCGTTCTTCAACACCGCCTGCGCAAGTCTGTATCCGGACGTGGCCTGTTTCGCCGAATGGGTGCCGCGGCTCGGAACAGGGGGCGGCCCGCTCTACAAGACCCCGGACGAATGCAAGTTCATTCAATGGATGAGGCAGATGCTCGTGTTGGAACGGGGGAACACCCTCGAACTGGGGCTGGGCGTGCCTCGATCCTGGATGCGCGACGGCCAGCGCATTCACATCGATCGCGCGGCAACCTGCTTCGGCAGTCTGACCGTCGAAATCGTTTCGCACGCCGCCTCCGATGCCGTCACAGCCACAGTTGCGATCGCTCCGACGGTCAAGCCTGGCGGCGTTCTCTTGCGCGTGCGGCATCCCGATGCCAAGCCGCTGCGGGCCGCTCAGGTCAATGGACGACCAGCGCAAATCCTGGCCGAGCGCCAGATGATCGTCCTTCCCACCGAGGCCACGTATTGGGAGATCAACGCCTCATTCTAACCCGCAGAGTTTACACCCTGCCAGGATGCTGTGGGTTGCCTTTCCGGGCGCGGTTTTGCCAGAGCCCGGACATCCGATCACGCGCAGCGTTGTCAAATGACCCGGCCAGCACCCCGCGCGCGCGATGTCGGATTCGTGGTGCGGATCGCGATCGCCTGCTACATCCTCAGCCACCACGTCGCAACCCGGTCCCCGACAAAGACCCAGAGCGCCGCTGCCAGCGCCAAATACGGCCCGTAAGGAATCGGCTTGGCCCGCGCATGGCGATGCAATGCAATGAGGGTCAATCCGACGACCGACCCGAGGAGCGCGCTGGCCATCAAGGAGAACAGAACGCCCGTCCAACCGAGAAACGCGCCGATGGCCGCCATGAACTTCACGTCGCCCAGTCCCATGGCCTCGCGCGGGATCACCACGGCATCCGTGGTCACTTCGAGACACGGCACATCTTCCGGACGATACGTCGTGTCGCCGATTTGGAGCGCGTCGCGCGTCAATCGCACCCGCACGTTCCAGCAGCATCGGTCCGCAAGCTCCACCTCGCGCGCATCGAGTACGATCGCGTCGGAACGCCGATACAGGACTTCGGCATACGGAATCAGTCTGTCCGGCAGCACGAGATCCTCTTCGCTGAAGTAGATCCGCGTGCCGTGCGCCAGCTTGAGTCGGTGGCGTCCGAGCAGCAGTTTGCCCAGGCGCATGACGGCGTAGATCAGGCCGCCTCCCAGGGCGGCCCCGACCAGGCAGCGCCGCAAGGCGTCCACCAACGACGCTTCACGATGCAACTCCGGCACGAGCATGGAACAGACGAAACCGGCGCCGATTCCGCCCAGGGTGATGGCATCCGGGATGATGTAATGCTCGAGATCGACGAACGCGGCGACCACCAGTCCGGCCACGAACAGGCAGTAAACCAGGGGCAGGCCCATTGACGTCTCGCCATAGCGCAGCCAACAGCCGAGGAACAGCAGGGCCGTCAGCAGCTCGATCACCGGATAGCGAATCGATATGGGGGCGCCACACGCCCGGCAGCGTCCGCGCTGCCAGAGCCAGCTCGCCAGCGGGATGTTGCTGCGCCACGGGATGCGCGCCTGGCAATGAGGGCAGTGCGAGGGAGGCGACACAAGGCTCTCGCCCCGCGGCATCCGATAGACACAGACATTGAGGAAACTGCCGACGATGCTGCCCAGGCAGAAGAAGACAACTGACCAGAAATGAAAGGGCAGCGCCGCCCAACGCGCGGGGTCAGTCATCGGTGCGATCGAGACTTCGCTCGAGAGCCTGGCGCATCACATCGACCGGCGCCGGCCGGCCCGTCCAAATCTCGAGTGATCGGGTTCCTTGATGAAGCAACATGCCCCGGCCGTTTGCAGCACGGCAACCGGACGCCTTCGCCGCCGCCAACAGCGGGGTCTCCGCCGGGCGATAGATCATGTCGTAGACCGACCGTGCACGGCGCAAAGGAAATTGTTGCGTGTCGAGAGGCAATGCGTCGCCGGCCCTCAGACCGAGTGAAGTCGCATTGAGGACCAAATCGACCCCGGCATCTGGATAACCGAGCGCCACCGCCACCTGCGGCCAGTGTCCGAGGATCTCGCTTCTCGCCTGCTCGGCCCTCGCCATCGTCCGATTCACCAAAAACAGGCGCGACACGCCGTCGTGGGCCAGTTTCAACGCCGCGGTGCGCCCCGCGCCGCCGGCCCCGAGCACAAGCACACTGGCGCCGCGCGGCTCGAATCCCAGATCTTCCTGCAAGGCCCGGGTGATGGCATCGGCATCCGTGTTGAAGCCCTGCGCGCGGACGGGGGGTGTCGGCGGTTGTGCGAAGCTTCCGACAGGCTGCCACGCTCCGTCGGCGTCTTGGGCCTCGAATCGGATGGTGTTGACGGCGCCCCAGGAGCGCGCTGACGCGTCGAGGCAATGGACCAAGCCCATCGCCAGCACCTTGTGCGGAACGGTCAGGTTCAGGCCGATGAAGCCCATCGTCCGCGCCCCGCTGATTGCGGCGCCCAGATCTTCCGGGCGCACATCGAAGGCGAGGTACTGCCAGTTCAATCCCAGCGCACCGAATCCGGCGTTCTGCATCGGGGGCGACGCCGAGTGGGCGATGGGATGCCCGTACACGGCGCAGAGACGCGTGCTGGCGTTTATGGGCGGTTGTGGGGCCTCGAACACGCGCAGGTTGATAGCGCAGAGCCGGCCCTCTTGCCAAGCGCCTTCGCCAGCCTTCGCCAGCCGACACCCGCCTCCTCCGGGCTAGCCCGGGAATCTCACCAGCGGGGCGGTCGTGGCATTCCTGACGGTCCGTGGGTGAGATTTCCGGGTCTATGAAACCCGCGCCCAGCAGAGAGAATTGGCTCATCGGTTCATCAGAGCCGGGACGCGCCCCTGCCGCGTGGGCGACCCGGGCACGCGGACACAGTGTGGTCGAGATTGGGTCCATCT
>CAYPUR010000114.1:12831-14544 GCA_964413865.1 uncultured Verrucomicrobiota bacterium | reverse complement strand
CACTCCCACAATCCCGGACTTCCTCAGCCCCCCAAGCCAAAACGAGAACTGCTGGCGCCCGGTGTGTAGGTCAGCGCGCTGAATTCTCCGCCGATCAGTTTTCCACCCTCGTCGATCCTCGCTTCGACGGCGTAACCGGAGGCGTGCGTGCCGGCCATGGCGAAGTCGCCGCCGATAATCAGGCTCTTGCCGGACACCACAAAGGCCTCGACACCTCGATCGATGCCCAGCCCAAGAGCCGACCACGCCCGCCCATCCCACCTGGCGATGCGATTCGCCTCGATGCCGCCCGCCTTCGCAAACGATCCTCCCGCGTAGAGAGTGCTCCCGAACAGCGCCAGCGCGCAAACCTCCCTGTTCATTCCCCCTCCCAAAGCCGACCACGCGCGCCCATCCCATCTGGCAATGCAGTTCACCTCGATGTCGCCCGCTTTCGCGAACCAGCCTCCCGCGTACACATCGTTGCCCGAGAGCGCCAGTGCGCGCACGCCACCGTCCAAACCCGCCCCCAAAGCCGACCACCCCCGTCCATCCCACTTGGCAATCGAGTTGACGACGAGCGCGCCTGCCCTGTCGAAATTGCCCCCCGCGTACAGGCTGTTGCCGGAGACCGCCAACGCGCGCACCTCGCCGTTTAAACCCGCCCCCAGGGCCGACCACTTGGCCCCGTCCCATTGCGCGATCGCGTTGGCCGGCACGCCTCCAGCCATCGTGAACCCGCCGCCCGCATACAACTCTTTGCCCGACATTGCCAGGGCACGAACCGGGCCGTTCATCCCGGTCCCCAAGGGCGACCAGGCGCTGCCATCCCATTTCGCAATCGAATCGGCCGGCACATCCCCAGCCGTGGTGAATCCGCCCCCCGCATACAGATCCTTTCCGTGCACCACGAGCGCCCAAACGGCGTCGTTCATCCCAGACCCCAAGGCCGCCCAGGCCTTCCCGTCCCATCGGGCGACGGCTCTGGCCGCAACCCCGCCCGCCGTTGTGAAACTGCCTCCGACGTAGAGATCGTTGCCGGACAGGGCCAGCGCGCAGACGGTGTCGTTCATCCCCTGACCCAAGGCTGACCATCCGCTCCGGTTCCAACACGCGATGTGACTGGTGCCAGCGCCTCCCGCCTTCGTAAAGACGCCCCCCGCATACAAATCGGCGCTCGGCGACAACGCAAGCGCCCGAACAGCCGGATATTCCACCCCCCCGACTCCGGAATCCACGGCCGACCACGCGGTCCCATCCCACCTCGCAATGTGATCCGTCGGAACATCATCCGCCATCGTGAATCGCCCTCCGACGTACAGGTCGGTGCCGGACACTGCAAGGGCATAGACCATCGTGTAAAGATCCATGCTCATCAGACCCCACCCCAGACCCGACCATGCGTTGCCGTCCCACTTCGCGATGTGGCCCACATAGGCGTCACCTACCATGTAAAACTGGCCTCCGACATAGAGATCGGTGCCCGACACCGCGAGCGCGTGGACGGAGGCTGAGAACCCCCCGCCAATGCCCGGTCCCAACGCCGACCAAACGCTTCCATCCCACTTGGCGACGTAATTCGCCTCGATCCCGCCCGCCGCTACGAACCAGCCTCCGGCATAGAGGTCGCTGCCGGATGCCGCCAGGGCGTACACGCTCGGTGACTCGGTGCCACCCATTCCCGATCCCAAAGCTGACCAGGCGTTTCCGTCCCATTTGGCGATCGAATTGGCC